>NZ_CP023009.1:3397789-3706679 GCF_003515985.1 Lonsdalea britannica
TTTTTATCTAAAGAGAAATGAGACCAGCGCCAGCGCAAGCGAAAAACGACTATTTGTTGGCGCTCTGGATCCTGGCGGCCAGGGTTATATCGCGAGAATTGAATGAGGAGGGAAAATAAGAAACGCACCGGTGAAACCGGTGCGCTAGTGGGAGTCATAAACGATGGATATTAAAACTGTTCCCAGTTGTCATTACTGCTTTGCATCTTGCTGGCGGCAGGTGCTGCGACCCGTGCCGGTTTTTGGCTCAGCGCTGGGCGTTTCAGCTCCAGACCGTTTTGGGGGTGACCGGAAGCCGGACGCGCTTCGCTCTCCAGCTTGAAGACAGCGACGGCATCAGTCAGATGACGCGCCTGTTCTTCCAGAGAGCCCGCGGCGGCAGAGGCTTCCTGCACCAACGCAGCGTTCTGCTGAGTGACACCGTCCATTTGCGTCACCGCGCTACCCACCTGCTCGATACCGCGGCTCTGCTCATCGGAGGCCGAGGCGATTTCGCCAATCAGGTCGTTGACGTGGGTAATAGAAGTAATGATCGTGCCCATCGCTTCGCCGGCTTTTTTCACCTGACTGGAACCGATATTGACGCGCGACACGGATTCGGCGATCAGACCTTCAATCTCTTTCGCCGCCTGCGCGCTGCGCTGCGCCAGATTGCGGACTTCACCCGCCACCACGGCGAAACCACGCCCTTGTTCACCGGCTCTGGCCGCTTCAACCGCCGCATTCAGCGCCAGAATATTGGTCTGGAACGCGATGCCGTTGATGACGCTGGTGATGTCCGCGATTTTGCGAGAGCTGGTCGTGATGTCGTCCATCGTACCCACGACCTCATCCGTAATTTCGCCGCCCTTACGCGCGACGATAGACGCTTCGTGTGCCAGTTTGCTGGCCTGATGAACATTTTCAGCATTCATTTTCACCGTCGAACTCAGCTCTTCCATGCTCGCCGCCGTTTCCTGCAACGCGGCGGCCTGCTGTTCGGTACGCGCGGACAGATCGTTGTTGCCCAGGCGAATCTCGCTGGAGCCCTGATGGATGGAGAACGCGCTGTCGCGGATAGTGCTCACCGTCGTGCGCAGGCTGTTTTGCAAGAAAGTCACGTGCGGGAACAGCTGCCCGGCGCAGTTGCGGCCAAACGCTTTCAAGTCAAAGCTCAGCTGGCCTTCGCTAAGACGTTCAAGGTGCGACTTCAGCTGATTAATCGGTTTAACCAGATAGTTGACCAGATAACGGTCGCTGATAATCAGAATGATCACACCTAGTATCATCGTCACAATCAGTAGGCGTTTGTTCAATGAAGTCATCGCGTGAACGTCGTCGATGGCTCGGTTGGCCTGCAGCGCCTCGGCATACTGGTCTGAATTGGCAGCAAAGTTCACGCTGAGGGACGGATACGTCACGTGGTAAATCTGACGAAAGTCGTCAATGCGACCGGCTTGCAGCGCGGCGAACATGGGCTCGATGCCCGACTCGATCAGCGAAGACCAGGTAGACGTCGTATTAGTGATTAACGCGGGGTCAATCTCAAGCGAGTCGTTATGGCGAAACTGTTCCAGCGCGTCTTTGGTATTTTTAATTGCGACGTTGGCTGAGTCCAGCATGGTTTTCGCCGTAGCCGTATCACCGAGCTGCACATAGTCGGCGCTTCTCAGCATCCGCGTCACGGCGCGAAAATATTGATCGCCCCCTTTCACCAGTAATAGATAACTTTTTTTCTGCGACTGATTGACGTCAAGCAGCGACCCCATTTTATTGAATTCGGAAACGGTAAATAAAGATACGCCGACCCAAAGGAGGAGGAATATGCCAAGTATGATTAACATCATAGTCCTGATGGTGACATTCTTCAGAAAACTCATAAATAAACTCCGTATGTTTTACTAACGATTTCATGCCCGTGCTGATAAACAACATGGGCTGTTAAATCTGTAAAATCGTTCTTTTATTAAAGGAAATAACAAGTGCTGTATGTTGTCGCTCGCAGACGAGATCGCGCCGGATGTTCCATTTTTTCAATAAATGAAACACGCAAGTAACAAATGTCGCGGCCTAGTATATATCGGAGACGCGATTAGGTTAGTTATTATTTTTGATAGTATTGTGAAAACTGAGGAAACGAATGACAGCGCGCGGCAATTGCAGAGCTGCTGATGCTTAAGGGGCGAGTTAAATACTGTTTTTATTCCTTAGTGAAAAAATAAATATTTTTATTCATTGAATTAAAAGGGTTAATTTCCATTCGTTTTTTGAGTGTTATTTTATTTTATGCTTTGCCGTCATTGCTGGAGTGATGAATCTACGTGTTGAACTGTTTTTGAAATAGGAAAAGGTAATCACTCTCGTTACCGATATTCGTATTCCTTCTCTGGGGATTAACTTTCTGCGCAAAACCGAATTAAAATGATTATTTTTTCCCGCCTGATTAATTAAGTCACGGCAAGCTGAAACCCGCCGCATTGACTTAATCATTCACCTACGGTCATCAAAATAAAGACCGTGTCCTATAATCGCGAGAATAAAGCATGAGCATGGGAACGAAGAGAGTTAACGCGTAGGCTCGTCGTCTGCGACGCTCACGCCCAAATCATCGATCAACGCGGTCATGATGGCGGAAATCTGGTTTTCATTGCGCTTGTAGTAGGTCCAAATACCCACTTTGGTGGCATCGACCACGCCGAGCTCCTGCAGGCTTTTCAGGCATAAAGAGGTGGCTGGCTGAGATAAGCCTGCTTTTTTCTGAATCAGACTCGCGCACACGCCGTATCGCTGATAGTCATAAAGTTGCGTGTCATCGGCGAATGCGGTGTCAGGATCCTTCAACCAGACCAAGATGGCTCTGCGCGTAGGATGAGAAAAAGCTTTGAGCGCCTCGTTTAAGCCCATAAATCATTCACCTTGTTATCGTAGTCAGCGGCACCTCATTGGATGCCGCCCGCTTAATTACTCTTAGCTTGACGGATAGTCAATATAACCTTTATCCGTTCCGCCATACAGCGTGCCTGCGTCAACGGCATTTAACGCCAGACCATGGCGAATACGATGCGGTAAATCCGGATTAGCAATGAAGGTACGGCCGAACCCGAACAGATCGCCGTATCCCTGCGCCAAGATGCGTTCCGCTTTCTGCTGGGTATATTTCCCTGCGTACATAATCACGCCGGAGAAGGTCTCACGCAGCGCCTGACGGAATGTTTCCGGCAGCTCGGGATTGTTCTCCCAGTCGGCTTCCGCAATCGACAGGTAGGCGATCCCCATCGACTGCAACAGGGCGGCCGCAGAGACGTAGGTATGGTGCGGATCGTTTTCCACCAGCCCCAGATAGACGCGCTCTTCGTCGGTCGTTTCAAACAGCGGCGCGAAACGAACGCCAACCCGCGATGCGCCAAAAACGTCGATCACGGCTTCGGTGACTTCTTTTAGGAAGCGCAGACGATTTGTCAGCGAACCGCCGTACTCGTCGGTACGCTGGTTGGTATGGTGAGAAATGAACTGATTGATCAGATAGCCGTTAGCGGCATGCAGTTCAACGCCGTCGAAGCCTGCGTCACGCGCATTTTCCGCCGCCTTGCGATACTGCTGCACCAGCGCTTTCACTTCGTCCGTCGACAGCGCGCGAGGCATGCTGGGATCGGCCAGCGTGCCGGTTCCCGGCCCGGTTTCGATAAAGACTTTGACGCTTTCAGCACGCAGCGCAGACGGCGCGACCGGCGCCGCGTCGTCCGGCTGCAGCGAGGTATGGGAAACGCGACCGACATGCCATAGCTGGCAAAAAATCACGCCGCCCTCTTCATGCACCGCGTCAGTCACTTTGCGCCAGCCTGCGACCTGTTCCGCATTGTAAATTCCCGGCGTCCAGGCATAGCCCTGCCCCTGTGGCTCAATCTGGCTGCCTTCCGTCACCATAAAACCGGCGGTGGCGCGTTGGCGATAGTACGTCGCCATCAGATCGTTGGGGATATCACCGGGCTGTGAGCTGCGAGAACGAGTCAACGGCGGCAGGGCAATGCGGTTGCGCAGCGTAAAATCACCGAGGGTCAGAGGGGTAAACAGTGAGTGTTCAGACATCATTTTTTCCAATATCAGTGAAAGAAGTTCGCCACCCTAACACATTTATAGATTTAAATGTAATGATATGACATCCTGCTCACTACCGTTGCCTCTCGCCTCGAATTTAGGCAATGTATCCGAAATAGTTAAGAAGCGTTGCAACCCTGTAAATCAATCTATAGTATTCACTCTCTAAAAATCAAACCGCCATAGTTATTCACGAATAGAGAAGATGGACCTAACCCAACTCCGCATGTTTTGTCTGGTGGCCGATAGCGGCTCCATGGCTCGCGCCGCCGAGCAGCTACAACGCGTTCCTTCCAATTTGACGACACGATTACGTCAATTGGAGTTAGAACTTGGCACCGATCTGTTCATCCGTGAAAAACAGCGTCTACGACTGTCGCCAGCCGGACACAATTTTCTGGGATATGCCCGTAAAATTCTCGCGTTGAGCGATGAAGCGTTAACGATGAGCCACAGCGGCACGCCCGGCGGACAGTTTTTACTGGGCGCTGAAGAGTCCGCGGCCCTCCTGCTGCTGCCCGAACTCCTGGCGCAATTTCATCACCGATTTCCGCAGGTGGCGATCACGTTGAAATGTGCCGACGGCGCGCAGTTAGTAGACGAAGTCAGTCACGGCGCGCTGGCCGCTGCGCTGGTCAGCTGTCCCATCGATAACGATGCGCTGCACCACTGTCGGATCGTTAGCGATCGCCTGGTTCTCATTACGTCGCACCAGCACCCTAAAGTGCACCAGGCAAAAGATTTAGCGGGTGCGGTCATACTGCAAGCCGCCGATGCCAGCGATTACCGCTCTCGCCTCAGCGCCTGGAGCCGCGGGCAGAGTACGTTGTCGGGGCCGTGGATCACGGTGAACTCGCTCACCACGCTGCTGGCCAGCGTCGCCGGGGGAACGGGCGCGGCCTTTTTGCCTCAGTCTGTACTGGCCGCGCTGCCCGGCGGCAACCAGGTTCAGATCCATCCGCTGCCTGACACGGTCGCCGACATCTCCGTCGAACTGGTCTGGCGTCGGGATGCATTCGGTCCCAACGTCGAGGCCTTGAAAAAACTGATGATTGAACGATTCTCATAATAAGCCGTTTCGCGAGGTCGCTGGACGACCTCTTCGTGACCCATAACGAACCCGCGACCTCATCGCGAGTCATTGATACAGGAATTCACCATGCAAACCATTAAAACCCGTGCCGCCGTCGCCTGGGGTCCCAACCAGCCTCTGTCCATTGAAGAAGTCGATTTGATGCCGCCGCAGAAAGGAGAAGTGCTGGTGCGTATCATCGCCAGCGGCGTCTGCCACACCGACGCCTACACCTTGTCCGGTAAAGATCCGGAAGGCGTATTCCCTGCGATCCTCGGTCATGAAGGCGCCGGTATCGTCGAAGCCATTGGCGAAGGCGTCACCAGCGTCGCCGTCGGCGATCACGTCATTCCGCTCTACACGCCGGAATGCGGCGAATGTAAATTCTGCCGCTCAGGCAAAACCAACCTGTGTCAGGCGATCCGCGCGACACAGGGCAAAGGCCTGATGCCGGACGGCACCACGCGATTCTCGAAAGACGGCCAGCCGATTTTCCACTATATGGGCACGTCGACCTTCGCCGAGCACACCGTGGTTCCCGAAATTTCGCTGGCGAAAATCAGCCCTGAAGCTCCGCTGGAAGAAGTCTGCCTGCTCGGCTGCGGCGTCACCACCGGCATGGGCGCCGTCACCAATACGGCAAAAGTGCAGCCGGGCGACACGGTAGCGGTATTCGGCTTAGGTGGTATCGGCCTTTCTGCCATCATCGGCGCCAAAATGGCCGGAGCGGGACGCATTATCGGCATCGACATCAACACCAGCAAGTTTGAACTGGCGCGTAAACTGGGCGCGACGGATCTGGTGAACCCGAAAGAGTACGACAAGCCAATTCAGGATGTGATCGTCGAGATGACTGACGGCGGCGTCGATTTCTCCTTCGAGTGTATCGGCAACGTAAACGTCATGCGTTCGGCGCTGGAGTGCTGTCATAAAGGCTGGGGCGAGTCGGTCATCATCGGCGTCGCCGGCGCGGGCGAAGAGATTTCCACCCGTCCGTTCCAGTTAGTGACCGGTCGCGTATGGCGGGGTTCAGCCTTTGGCGGCGTGAAAGGCCGCAGCCAGCTGCCGGACATCGTTCAGCGCTACCTGAATGGCGAATTCCCGCTGAACGACTTCATCACGCATACCATGAAACTGGAAGACATCAACGACGCGTTCGATCTGATGCACGAAGGTAAGTCTATCCGTACCGTGATTCACTTTAACTAAGCGGAGGTCGCCCGACATGACTGCGCCACTGGAACTTCTGGAGCAACACCGCCTCTTCGGCGGTTGGCAACAGCGCTATCGTCATACCTCTGCCGTGTTGCAGTGCGACATGACATTTAGCCTTTATCTGCCGCCAACGGCGGAGCAAACGCCGCCCCCGGTTCTGTACTGGCTGTCCGGGCTGACGTGCACCGATGAAAACTTCGCGGTCAAAGCCGGGGCGCAGCGCGTTGCGGCCGAGTTGGGTCTGGCGCTGGTGATCCCAGATACCAGCCCCCGTGGCGAAACCGTCGCCGATGACAGCGGGTACGATTTAGGTCAAGGCGCGGGGTTCTACGTGAATGCGACCGAAACGCCGTGGCAGCCGCACTATCGGATGTTCGACTATATCAGCGATGAATTGCCGCAGCTGATTCAGCAGCATGTGAACGTCAGCGACCGTCAGTCCATCAGCGGTCATTCGATGGGCGGCCACGGCGCGCTAATGCTCGCGCTGCGTCACCCGGGACGGTATCGTTCAGCGTCGGCTTTCGCCCCTATCGTCAATCCCAGCGCGGTGCCCTGGGGGCGCAAAGCGTTCAGCGCCTATCTCGGCGAGGACGAACAGCGGTGGCTGGACTACGACAGCTGTCATTTGCTGGCCGCCAGCGACCATCCGTTGCCGATCTTGATCGATCAGGGCGAGGACGATCCGTTCCTGCCGGAGCAACTCCAGCCGCACGCGCTGGACGCCATTGCCCGTCAGCGAGAGTGGCCGCTGACGCTGCGCATGCAGCCTGGCTATGATCACAGCTACTTTTTCATCGCCAGTTTCATTGAAGATCACCTGCGTTTCCACGGGAAATTCTTGCAGCAATAAGGTGAGAAGGGTTTAATACCGGCATGGGTACAGGCAGAGCTTGTCTTTTTTGAGGTCTGGCGGCGTCAGGCCGACTTTCCGGATTTCAGCGCTCTGCCTGACATGCCCGTCCCGTAGAAAAAATAAGACACACACAGTCATAGCATTGCAGAACGTCCGCAGTTTCAGGCGGTAATGCTACACAGCCAACAGGGAGTGACCAATTTGCAACGTAAGCGTGTTTCATCCGCCGATCTGTTTGCCGTCGGCTATGATGCTGAAACCAGCATTCTCGAAATCGAATTCCTGAATGGAAGCCTTTACCAGTATCAAGGCGTCGCGCGCATGATCTATGAAGAGCTGCTCGCCTCAAACTCGAAGGGCAGCTATTACTCCCGCTTTATCAAAAATTCATTTCCCTACGAAAAATTGCAGTGATCATTCAGGGCGGAACCCCGCCCTGCGCTTCACTAAGCTCACTCGCTCACGGACTCGACCCGACGGAAGGCCGCCAGCAGGCGTTCGTCGTCTAATTCCACCGGTACAAAATGGATGGACTCGCCCGGCTGGAGCGTGCGGGCAACGATGGCCTGCATCGCCGCCGAATCGTTGATGTCAATCGCCAGATCGGCCAGCGTAGTGGGCAGCCCCATGAGGCGGAATGCCGCGCTCAGTTCCCGCAACGCATCGGTATCGTCCAACAGCGCGCACTGAACCAGAATGCCGTAAGCCACCTTGGTGCCGTGAAGAAAACGCTCCGTATGCGGCAACACCGTCAACCCGTTATGTACCGCATGTGCCGCCGCAACGCGGGTGTAACGCTCGCCCAGACCGCCGACCATACCACCGCCCGCGATAATCGCTTCGACTACGTCCAGAAAATCCTGATTTATCGTCCTCGACTCAACCGCCTTCAACGCAGCTTCGCTTTGTCGCAGCAGAACATTGCGAATATCCAACGCCGTCTGTAGTCCCAGACGTACGGTCAGCGGCAGCGTCTCAGGACGAGGGCTCAGCACCACGGCTTCATACCACTTGGCGAGCGTATCGCCGATCCCGGCCAGCAGATACTCCACCGGCGCGGACAGGATGATGCGCGGCTCCACCAACACCATATGGTTCGCGTCTTCGAAAATCTCGAAGCGTAAGGCTTGCCCTTCATCGTTATACCAGACGGACAGCGGCGTCCACGCTGCGCAGGTTGCGGCAATGGTCGGGATCGCCACGAGCGGTACGCCCAGACGGCGCGCGACCACTTTGGCGGTATCCAGCACCGCCCCGCCGCCCACGCCAATCACGACAGAACGATCGTCACCCGCCAAAGCGACCAGTCTTTCAACTTCGCTTTCGCTACAGTGGGCGGCAAACAGCGCCTGTTTCACGCCTTCCGCCGAAAATTCAGCGGGTAGATAAGGTTTCACGGCGTTCAGCGCACGCTCGCCGTGGATCCATAGCGCCTGTGTGAGCACCGGCGCAGGATAAAAATCGGTCAGTTTGTCGATAGCCCCTGGAAAGGAAAAGTAATTTGCCGGCCCAACCTGGACGCGGATAGGTGATGTACTCATTATCGATAATTCCTTGCGTGACAACATGTTGGCTTTTTATTGCGGCTGGGGCGGTCGCCCCGATTGCGGTTTTGTCATCAGACCGTCAACGCATCTTAAAATCATCAGGCCCTATTCTTAATCACTTTTTTGCTTAAGTTATGCTTTTTCATTTTCAAACGCCGCGCGAATCCCCTGTATTCAGCATTCTTTATCTCAAAAAAGTGTGTTAATTTTCAGCCGGCTAACGCCACTATCCCTTACCGCCGAGACGAGTTGCCGTAGTTATGTCCATTGCCCACCGTTCACGCTTGGAAATGCGCGACATTTCCATCTCCTTCGCCGGCTTCCCGGCGTTAAAACAGGTGCAGTTTGCCCTGGAGGGCGGTTCTATTCACGCTCTGACGGGCGCTAACGGCGCCGGAAAATCCACCCTGATGGCGATTTTGTCAGGGTCTCACGACCGCTACACCGGCGATATTCTGCTGGACGGCGAAGCCATTTCTATCCACTCCCCGCGTGATGCCAAACGTTACGGCATTCATCTGGTGCAGCAGGAAGTCGACGCGGCGCTGGTGCCCACGCTGTCGGTCGCCGAAAACATCATGCTGGATACGCTGGCGCAAAATGGCCACGGTCTGAACTGGCCGTACATCCGCCGTCAGGCCACGGCGCTGCTCGACCAACTGGGAATTACCCTCAACGTGCGTCGCCGTATGGAACACTGCACGCTGGCGGAAAAACAGCAGGTGTTACTGGCGCGCGCGCTGTCCCATGACTGCCGTTTTCTCATCCTCGACGAGCCGACGGCCCCGCTGGATCAGGAAGAAAGCGAACGCCTCTTTGCCGTCGTACGCCGCCTGCAGGCGGAAGGCATTGGGATCGTGTTTATTTCGCACCGCATTCACGAACTGAAAGCGATTTGCGACACGCTGACCGTGCTTCGCGACGGCCAATTCGTCAGCCGCACATCGATGCAGGGACTGAGCAGCGAACAAATCGTTGAAAATATGCTCGGTCATCAGTTAACCGATATCTTCCCTCCCCGCTCACGGGTATCGCATGAAGAGACGCTGTTGCGCGTTGAGGGCCTGCACGACGACACCCTGCTGCGGGATATCTCACTGACGCTGCGCAAAGGGGAAATTCTGGGTATCGCCGGTCTGGCGGGCGCCGGAAAGACGGAGCTGTGCAAGGCGCTGTTTGGCGCAAGCCGCAGCCGCCTTCACGCGGGAGAATATCGGGCTAAGCCCTGGAAACCGCGCTCCCCTGCCGACAGCGTCGCCGCTGGGATCGCGCTGGTGCCGGAAGAGCGCCGTAAAGAGGGGATATTCATTGATGACACCGTATCCATGAATCTGAGTATCGCCGCCAGCGACAGCTTCTCCCGCTGGGGCGTGTTTAGTGGACGTCAGGCCGCCGCCTGGGCAAAAAAGTTGATCCAGCAACTGAACATCCGCACTCGTGGGCCGCAACAGACCATTCGCCGGTTATCCGGCGGAAATCAGCAAAAGGTCGCCATCGGCAAATGGATGCGCAGCGATATGCAGGTGCTGATTTTCGACGAACCGACCAAGGGCGTGGATATCAAGGCCAAACAGGATTTATTTGGATTGATGGGAGAACTGTCTCAACAAGGGAAAGGGATTATTTACGCCTCAGGTGAATTCTCCGAACTGGTGGGACTGTGCGATCGCATCTGCGTGCTGTGGGATGGCCGTATCGTAGCGGAACTGGACGCCGCGACGACGGACGAAGAAACTCTTTTATTGTATTCAACCGGAGGAACTCCTGCGTGAGTCAGCCACATTCATCTAACGGGGCTCTCCCTGTCATTCATCGTCTGTTCGATTTTCTGTACAAATGGGGCATGCTGCTGACCGTTGTCGCGCTGGTAGTGCTGTTTGGACTGGCCTCCGATAATTTCCTCGACCCGTACAACATCATCAACATCCTGCGGTCCATCGCCATTGTGACGGTGATCGCCATCGGCGTGTCGCTGTCGCTGTCCGTCGGCGGCTTCGACCTGTCCGTCGGCTCCACGGCATCGCTGGCTAACGCATTGGTGGTTTCGCTGTTCGTCTGGTATGGCTTCGGCACGACGGGCGCCATTTTGCTGACGCTGGCGCTCTGCATGCTGGTGGGATTATTTAACGCCTTCCTGATCGTGATTTTGCGTATTCCTGACATGTTGGCGACACTGGCGAGCCTGTTTGTGATCCAGGGCGTGGCGATGACCTACAGCTACGGGGGCTCCATCACTCAAAACATGGTCTTACCCAGCGGCGAAATGGCCGAAGGTCTGATCCCAGAGTTTTTCTCCACCCTCGGACAGGTGCCGACTATTGTCGTGATCATGCTGGTGGTCACCGTGGTCGTACAGCTGTATCTCTCCCTGACCCAACACGGACGCCGCATGTACGCCATCGGCGGTAACCCTGAAGCCGCGCGCCTGGCGGGCATTCGCACTGCGCGTTACCGGGTGATGGCCTACGTATTCTCCTCGCTGCTGGCCGCGCTGGGCGGTATCTTGCTGGCATCGCGCATCGGTTCTTCTCAGGTTAATGCCGGTGGCGGCTACCTGATGGATGCCGTGGCCGCTGCCTATATCGGCTTCTCGCTGGCCGGCTCCGGTAAACCTAACGCGCTGGGCACGCTGGTGGGAGCCGTACTGCTGGGTGTTTTGCAGAATGGTCTGGTCATGCTGTCCGTTCCTTATTACGCGATGGACATCATTAAAGGCCTGGTGCTCGCCGCCGCGCTGGCGATGACCTACTTCCAAAAACGCTAAACATGTTCACCGGCGTCTCAACGGCATGTGCCGATTGATACGCCGGTCACAGAGCCAGTTATTGCACAAACCGGTTAAATTCTCGTTATAAAGCACACATTTCGCTTAAAAAAGTTCATACAAAATTGTGATCTACATCGTATTCCTTTACCTCTTTGTCTAAAATAAGCGCGTCCGCCCTTATTAATTTCGAGAAATATTTATGGAATCCGCCGCACCATCACGCTCCACAGCCTGGATGCGTGTCATTACGCTATCTGTCGCAGCGTTTATTTTTAACACCACCGAATTCATTCCAGTCGGACTTCTCAGCGGCATTGCGCAGAGTTTTGCCATGAAGACAGAAGAAGTCGGGCTGATGATTACTATCTACGCCTGGATTGTGACCCTGGCGTCCTTGATTTGCATGCTGCTGACCAGCGGCATCGAGCGGCGTAAGCTGCTGATCGGCGTGTTTTGCCTGTTTATCGCCAGCCACGTGCTGTCGGCAATGGCCTGGAACTTCACCGTGCTGGTGATCTCCCGCGCCGGGGTCGCGCTGGCCCACTCGGTATTCTGGTCGATCACCGCGTCGCTGGCGATCCGTATGGCGCCGCCGGGGAAACGCGCGGCAGCGCTGAGTATGCTCGCCACGGGTACGGCACTGGCGATGGTGCTGGGTCTGCCGATGGGGCGTGTCGTCGGTCAGCTGCTGGGCTGGCGCATGACCTTCATGGTGATTGCGGTCGGCGCAACGATTTCGCTGATCCTACTGGCGCGCCTGCTGCCGCGCTTGCCGAGCGAACATTCCGGATCGCTGGCGAGCGTGCCTATGCTGTTCAAACGCCCGGAGCTGGTGACGGTGTATGTGCTGATCGTGATTCTGGTCACCGCGCACTTCACAGCTTACAGCTATATCGAGCCGTTTATACAGAACGTGGCCGGTCAGTCCGAGAACTTCACGACGCTGATCCTGCTCCTGTTCGGAGCGGCGGGGATCCTCGGCAGCGTGCTGTACAGCCGCTACAGCGACAAACACCCGACCGGTTTTCTGCTCAGCGCCATCGGATTGCTGGTGCTGTCGCTGGTGCTGCTGCTGCCTGCCGCGGGCTACGAGTCAAGCATGATCATCCTGTGCATGGTGTGGGGCATGGCGGTCATGGGTATCGGTTTGGCCATGCAGACCAACGTCCTGAGCCTGGCACCGGACGCCAGCGACATCGCGATGTCTATCTTCTCGGGCCTATATAACCTGGGTATCGGCGCTGGCGCCCTGCTCGGCAGCAAAGTGAGCCTGTATTTAGGCATGAGCACGATTGGGTATGTGGCGGCGCCGTTGGCGGTGCTGCCGTTGGCGTGGATTCTGTACGCTTACTACCGTCGTACGCGGCCGGAAAGTCATCCCGCCGTCTGATACGCTGACCTGCATCCCCTCCGGCTCCCTCGCGGGCCGGAGTTTCTCGCTCCCCCGCATGCTCTGCCCTCTCCGTTGACTGCCTTCTTCCATAGCTCGTGTACCACACTCTCATCGTGCAGCGCCCTGCCATCTTCGCCTGTTCCATCACCATACGACGTCCATAAAAAAGGCCGGTCAACACGAAGCGTGCGACCGGCCTTTTCATTGGCTTATCTAAGCGGGATTATTTGCCCTGTGGAAACACCATATCGGCGTATTTCACAAAGCGCGTACGTTTCACCAGCTTGTACGTAAACCAAATCGTCAGGAACAGCGGAATACCAATGTAGGTCGCCGCCACGCCGTACCAGTCAATCTGATCCGCCAAAAATGCTTGGTAGTTCTGACCCAACGTGATAATCAGACACAGCACAAACGCGAAGATCGGTCCCATTGGGAAGAAACTGGACAGGTACGGCAGCGCCGTCAAATCCCCGCCCTGCTTAACGTACCCACGGCGGAACCGATAGTGGCTGATGGCGATGCCAAGCCACGCAATAAAACCGGTCATTCCCGAGGTATTCAGCAGCCACAGGTAAACCGTCTGATTGCCGAACATGGAGGTCAGGAAGCACAGCGCGGCCACAACGGTCGTCGCATACAGCGCGTTGCGCGGCACACCGCCGCGGGACAGTCGGCCGAAAATCGCCGGTGCTTTCCCTTCTCTCGCCAACGTGAACAGCATACGGGTTGAGGCGTACATGCCAGAGTTCCCCGCCGACAGCACCGCCGTCAGTATTACGGCGTTCATTATCGCCGCCGCAGACAGCAGACCGGCGTTCTGGAAGACCAGCGTGAATGGGCTGACGCTGATGTCTTTGACATCGGTGCGCAGCAGGTTCGGATCGGTGTAAGGAATAATCAGGCTGATAATCAGGATCGCGAACACATAGAACAGCAGGATACGCCAGAACACCTGACGGATGGCGCGAGGAATATTCTTCTCTGGATCTTTGGACTCACCGGCGGCAATCCCAATCAGTTCTGTTCCCTGGAAGGAAAAACCCGCGATCATCGCAACACCGATCATCGCCGAGAATCCGCCAGCAAACGGCGCATCGCCAATTTGCCAGTTATGCAGGCCCGCGTTTTCGCCGCCTTTCAGGATCCCGGTGATCATCAGCATGCCCACCGCGATAAACACCAGTACGGTAATGACTTTGATGATGGAGAACCAGTATTCCGCTTCGCCAAAACCTTTTACGGAGATGTAATTCAGCAGGAAGATCACGGTCAGGAACAGGGCGCTCCAAATCCAGCCAGGGAAGTCAGGGTACCAATACCCCATGACCAGCTGTGCTGCGACGAGTTCGACGGCGATGGTCACCGCCCAGTTGTACCAGTAGTTCCACCCCAACGCGAAGCCAAATCCTTCATCCACATAGTTTGCGCCATAGGTTGAGAAAGAACCGGAGACCGGCATAAAGGCCGCCAGCTCACCGAGGCTGGTCATCAGGAAGTAGACCATCAAACCAATGAGCACATAAGACAGCAACGCACCGCCCGGTCCGGCCTGCGCGACGGAGGCCCCGGAGGCCACAAAGAGTCCTGTGCCGATCGAGCCGCCAATGGCGATCATCGTCAAATGCCGTGCTTTGAGTTCACGGCGTAGCGTTCTGCCCCCTTGCGATGGGGTCTGAGTATCGTGTTGAGCCATCTTGATTCCGCTTGGCCGATAAATTTGAGGCCGGATTGTAACAAATACCCCCGGCTGGGTAGCTGGAATCGCCAATCATAAGAGAGGTTAATAACCCGCCCCAGATTATTAGGAGCAGCCATCCATGCCGCACGAGGGGAATCATTAGCCGCTCAGTAATTCCAGAGGGGAATAATGACGGTTTAGGCTTCACAGACCGGCTGGCGACAGTACTCCAGAAAGCGGCACAGCACATTGGACAGATGCTTTTGACGGTGGTGGACCAGATAGAGCGTGCGATTGAGGTTTTGCAGCGGCACCTGAAGCTCCACCAGCGCGCCGGACGCCAGCTGATCGGCAATCACATGTCGAGACAGACAGCTGATCCCCATGCCGTAACGCACCGCGTGCTTGATGGCCTCTGAGTTCCCCAGCTCCATCATCAGCTGGAAATGCGGCAACCTGTCCAGCAGCAGATGATCCAGCACTTCACGCGTCCCCGAGCCCTGTTCGCGCAGGATCCACGGCGCATTCGCCAGCGCCTCTAAAGACACCGGCCCCTGCCCGGCCAACGCGCTGTCTGCGGCACAGAACACGACCAGCTCATCCTCTACCCAGGCCTGCGTTATCAGGTCCGGATGATGACAAGGTCCTTCGATCAATCCGAGGTCGACGCTGAACTGCGACACCGCATTGACCACGTCCTGCGTGTTACCGACCTGCAACTCCAGCGGTGTATCGGGGGAGTCGTGGCGATAGCGCGCGATAATTGCGGGCATCAAATAATTGCCGATGGTACTGCTGGCATAGATGCGTAAGGCGCCGACGTCGCGGCGAAACAGCTGTTCAATCTCCGAAGACTGTTCCAGCAACGCTAATGCCTTGGGAAACAGTAAACGTCCGTGCTCATTAACCACCAGCCGCTTGCCGACGCGGTCAAAAAGCTGTACGCCCAGATGGCCTTCCAGGTCGGACAACGCCGCGCTAACGGCGGATTGAGAGAGCGCCAGCGCGACGGAAGCCTGCGTCGTCGACCCCGTTTTCAGTACTTCGGTAAACACTTCCAGCTGACGTAGGGTGATATGCATAGTGAGCTCTTATCGTTAATACTCATAGGTTATAAATATATAATCAATTTCTATTTTAAGCACGTCGCGCATAGGCTGTGCCCCAAGAGAGACCGTCACAAGGTGCATGCTATGTCGATATTCCTGGCCCGGCTTCGGGCTATTCCCGCCACGTTCACCTTCAGGCCGCTGCTGCCGGGCATACTCGCTATAGGCTTACTCACGCTGGCCGTTCTGTGGCTGGCTAATGTCCCCACGGTAATGCGTTGGGGGCTGGGCTCACTGACGTTGGCTATTCTGCTCGGCATGGTGCTGGGCAACACGATCTATCCGTGGGTGCAGGATGCGAGCGACCCCGGCGTGCAGTGGGCAAAGCATCATCTGTTACGTCTTGGGATCGTGCTCTATGGATTCAAGCTCAGCTTCGTGCAGATTACCGCCATCGGCCCTCGCGGACTGATAATCGACGTCCTCACATTAACCTCTACGGTGCTCCTGGCCTGCTGGCTGGGCCGCCGCTGGTTCAAGCTGGATGAACAAACGGTATGGCTCATCGGCGCAGGCAGCAGCATCTGCGGCGCGGCGGCGGTGCTGGCGACCGCGCCGGTGTTAAAAGCCTCTGCCGATAAAGTCGCCGTCGCGGTATCCACCGTGGTGATATTCGGCACGACGGCCATGTTTCTTTACCCCTGGATCTACGCACACCTCCAATACAGCCACGCCGCCCTGTTTACCGCGCAGACGTTCGGCGTCTACCTCGGGTCGACGCTGCATGAGGTTGCGCAGGTGGTCGCGGCGGGTCATGCTATTAATAACGAAGCAGAAAGTATGGCGGTCATCGCCAAAATGCTGCGCGTGATGATGCTGGCGCCCTTCCTGTTCCTGCTCGGCCTGTGGCTAAAGCGGCAGCGTGCCACCGATGCCGGAGTGGGAGAAACCGCGCCGATGATGTTTCCCTGGTTCGCCCTCGTGTTTATCGTGGTGGCGGGGTTTAATTCGCTCGCTTTGCTACCTACTGACTGGGTTGACATGCTGGTCAAGCTGGACGGGGTGCTGCTGACAATGGCGATGGCCGCGCTAGGGATCGCCACTCGCGTTCAGATGCTCAGACAGGCGGGCTTCAAACCGGTATTGTTGGCCCTGCTGCTGTTTATCTGGCTGATGATCGGCGGCGGCGCCATCAATCTGGGCGTGATGCATCTGTTTTCCTGATTCGGACACGCCGGACTTGCCGTCCCCGGTGCCGATAATGTCATAATGCGCTCGCCAGGCGACGCCCCGCGGTTTCCATCCCGTCGGGGCGTTCCGACATAAAGGAGAAAAGAATGAAATACGTAGGTGCTCACGTCAGCGCAGCAGGCGGCGTTGATCAGGCCGTCATCCGCGCACACGAGATCGAAGCGACGGCATTTGCGCTGTTTACCAAAAACCAGCGCCAATGGCGTGCCGCGCCGCTAACCCCGGACGTGATCGACCGCTTCAAATCCGCCTGTGAGCAGTATCACTATTCGCCCGCGCAGATCCTGCCGCACGACAGCTATCTGATAAACCTGGGCCATCCGGTGGAAGAGGCGCTGGAAAAGTCCCGTGCCGCTTTCATTGACGAACTGAGCCGCTGTCAGGAACTGGGGCTGACGCTGCTGAACTTTCACCCCGGCAGCCATTTGCAGCAGATTGATGAAAGCCGCTGTCTCTCGCGCATCGCCGAGTCCATCAATCTGGCGCTGGATGCCACCGAAGGCGTCACGGCGGTGATTGAGAATACAGCGGGACAAGGCAGCAACCTCGGTTTCCGCTTCGAGCATTTGGCCGAAATCATCGATCAGGTGGAAGACAAGAGCCGAGTCGGATTTTGCATTGATACCTGCCACGCCTTTGCCGGGGGTTATGACCTGCGGACCGAAGACGATTGCCAACGCACCTTTGAAGAACTGGAAAAGATTGTCGGCTTCCGTTATCTGCGCGGCATGCACCTCAACGATGCGAAAAGCGAATTTAATAGTCGTGTCGACCGCCATCATAGCTTGGGTGAAGGCAACATCGGCAAAACGGTGTTCAGCTACATCATGCGCGATCCCCGCTTCGACGGGATTCCTCTGATACTGGAAACGGTGAATCCCGATATCTGGCCGGACGAAATCGCGTGGCTGAAATCTCAGCAACGCGTTGAAGGCTAAAAAACCCCCTCACCGTCGCCGGATGATTCTCCCAGCGCCTGAATCCGTCACGCTGACGGGGAATGTCATTCACCTTCTCCCAATAAAAAACGCCAGTCCGAAGACTGGCGTTCATCATTAATACTCTTGTTAGCACTTAGGCATCGCTTAGAGATGTTCGCTCGGCACCGGAGCCGCCGCTGTCGGTTCCGGCCGTTTCAGCAGGGCATACAGCACGCCGCTGACTACCGTACCCGCGATGATCGCCAGCAGGTAACCGATAACCGGAGTGATCGCACCCGGAATCAACAACACGAACAGACCGCCGTGCGGCGCCATCAGTTTAGCGCCGACCGCCATGGACAACGCGCCGGTCAATGCGCCACCGATAATGCAGCACGGCAGGACGCGCATCGGGTCACGCGCCGCGTAAGGAATTGCGCCTTCTGAAATGAAGCACATCCCCAGCACCAGCGCAGCCTTGCCGCCTTCGCGTTCCGGCGGAGTGAATTTCTTACCGGCCAACAGCGTCGCCAGCCCCATCGCCAGCGGCGGCACCATCCCGCCGGCCATGACGGCCGCCATCGGTGCGTAAACCTGGCTGCTGAGCAACGTCGTCCCGAAGACGTAGGCCACCTTGTTCACCGGCCCGCCCATATCCGTACACATCATGCCGCCTAATACCGCGCCGAGAATCACCGCGTTGGCCGTTCCCATTGACTGCAGCCAAGAGGTCAGCCCGGTCAGGATTTTGGCCACCGGCGTACCCACCACATAAATCATGATCAGACCGGTAATCAGCGTCGCGATCAGCGGAATAATCAGTATGGGCTTCAGCGCGGTGAGGCTTTGCGGCAGCTTGACGTGATTATTGATGGCGCGAGCCAGATAACCTGCCAGGAAACCTGCGATGATCCCGCCGATAAATCCTGCGCCGGTACTCACCGCCAGCATCCCGCCGACCAGACCCGGCGTCAGGCCCGGGCGGTCCGCGATGGAAAAGGCGATATAACCGGCCAACACCGGCACCATCAGCGCGAAGGCGGAACCTCCCCCGATCTTCATCAGCGCCGCGGCCAGCGTCCCTTCCTGCTTGAACGCCTCGATGCCGAACACGAACGAAAGCGCGATACACAGCCCTCCGGCCACCACCATCGGCAGCATGTAAGACACCCCGGTCAGCAGATGGCTGTATGGCCCGGTTCCGCCTTTTTTACCGCCGGAAGCTGGCGCGCTGGACTGCCCAGACGGCTGGTAAACGGTAGCCTCCGCCAGCGCTTTATCCAGCTCCTGCGCGGTTTTTTTCAGCGCCAGACCGGTTGAGGTGCGGTACATTTTCTTCCCAGCGAATTTGCTGAGGTCGACTTCGATATCGGCGGCGACGATCACCACATCCGCCTGTTCAACCTCTTCGGGCGTGATAGGGTTGCCCGCGCCGACAGAGCCGCGCGTTTCCACTTTGACCCACCAGCCGCGCTTCTTCGCTTCCGTTTCGATGGCTTCCGCCGCCATGAAGGTGTGAGCGACGCCGGTCGGGCATGCAGTGACGGCGACAACGCGAGTTAAGCCAGTCGACGCCGCGGAAGATGATGCTTTCGCCGCTGCCGCTGCGCTCGCCTGATAAGGCGTGGCTTCCGACTTGGCTTTTTCCAGCAACGCATCCGGCTGACTCAGCGCTTCGCCGACATCAGCGAAAAACGCGTTTTTTCCGTTCAGCGTACTGTCTGCCTGTTGACCACCAAACACGATGACCAGCTCAGCCTCGGCAGGCTGCTCCGTCAGCGTGAGTCCCGCTTTCGGCGCTGCGGCGCCAAGCTGGTTTTGCACTAATCTGCTTTTGACTCTTCCTAACGATTTATCGAATATCAGCAGCGTTTTCATTGTGCTTCTCCTGCTGTTAATTGAAAGGTTTCAAATCAACGCGGGCCATCATCGCAGCAAGCTGCGGCCGGTCCGTTACGCCAACGTTGCTCTGGCTGACCGCCAGTGCCGCCACCGCCGTCGCCAGACGCAGCGTATGCTCGCTGGATTCGCGCATCAGAAGGCCATAAATCAGGCCGCCGACCATGGAGTCGCCCGCGCCGACGGTGCTGATCACATCGCAGGCCGGCGGCTTGGCCAGCCAGGCGCCGGAAGCGTTGACCCACAGCGCGCCTTCCGCGCCCAGAGAAATGACGACGTGAGCAATCCCCTGTTCACGCAGCGCGTGCGCGGCATCAACGACGTCCTCCAGCGTCGGCAACTTGCGGCCCGCCCAGATTTCAAGCTCGCGACGGTTAGGTTTGACCAACCACGGAGATGCTTTCAGACCGGCAACCAGCGCTTCGCGGCTGCTGTCGAAAATAATGCACGGACATTGGCTGCGCAGGCGAGTCATCCAGTCGGTGAAAGCGTCGGGGTCGACGCCAGCCGGCAGGCTACCGCTGACCGCCACCATGTCGAACTGGCCCAGCCAGCTCAGCGAATCATTCACGAAGCGTTGCCAATCCTGCGGCGTCACTTCAAAGCCCGAGAAGTTCAGGTCGGTCACATCACCGTCCTGCTCCGTCAGCTTGACGTTGATACGCGTGCGGCCGTTGACGACCTGAAAACGGTTGGCGATCCCCAGCTCGCTGAACAGCTGCTGAAATCCATCCTGGTTATCTTTCCCCAGGAATCCGCCTACCGTCACATCAATGCCCAAGTCTTTCAGAACCTTGGCGACGTTAATCCCTTTACCCGCCGCGTGCAGCCCTGCGGTTTGGACCAAGTTGACTTCCCCACGTTCGACCTGCGGGCAGTATCCCACTAAATCGTAAGCCGGATTCAGCGTAATGGTCGCGACTCTCCTGCTCATGCTCCCTCCCCTAATCCGGATGCAATAGCTTCACCAATGGCTTTCAGCGCGGCTTCAGCGTCGCTGCCATTGGCCGTAAAACGTAGACGATGGCCGGACTTCACGCCCAGCGCCACCACTTTCATCAGGCTGCGGCCGTTAGCCGGTTTGCCCGTTCCGTCGAGGTTGGCGACGGTGATTTCACTCGTAAACTGTTTGACGACGTTGACTAGCATGGCGCCGGGACGTGCATGCAGACCGTGTTCGTTACGAATAACGAACTCCGCCACCAGCGCGTTGCTTTCTTCCGCGGCTTCGCTGGACAACAGAGTCAGCAGCGTTGGCGCATCGGCGCTGAGAAGGCTGTCGGATTTCCCCGCACTCAGCAGCTTGCTCAGGTAATCAATCGGCGCATTAACCTGATCGTCGACGGCAGAAACCGTTAGCAGCATCGCCACTTTTTCGTCATCGGAAACAAAAGGCTCCAGCGGACGGCTGACCGCCAGCGCGCTAATCAGGTTGCCTTCCTGACTGTCGCTGATCCAAATACCGTGGCCCAAATGCAGCGGCTTGCTGGCCACCACATCGCTGACGAAGCGAGCGTCGACGGCGCCAATCTGCTGCAGTTTGCCCGCGTTCAGCGCCTGCAGCGTGATCAGGTTATCCGTCGCCACGTTCAGGGAAATCAGCGAGGCGTCGAAGCGAAACTCCGCGGCCTGTTGTTCGCCCATCAGCAAACTGCGCAACTCTTCCGTCGACGTGGTTGTCGCCAAACGTTCGGCTACGCTGTCATCGCTTAACACATGCGTCAGCTGACGCAGCAGCGCCAGATGTTCGTCAGAACGTGCCGCGATCCCCAAAACCACATAGGCGGTTTGGTTGTCTCCCCAGGCGATCCCTTTAGGAAACTGAAACACCTGAATGCCCGTTTTGCGGACCAGATCGCGTGTATCCGTCGTTCCATGTGGTATGGCGATACCGTTTCCCAGATAAGTAGAGGTTTGCAGTTCACGCTGTAGCATTCCTTCAACATACCCTTCGCTGACGCAACCGGCTTCAGTCAACGCGGCGGCCACTTGTCTGATGGCCTCCTGCTTGTCGCCGGCGGTCGCCCCTATATGAATATCTTGCTGTGACAACTGGAACATAGCTCTTCTCTCCTGCCAAACTTGAATCGTTTCAGCTTTTATGGGAAAAAAATGGCCGAGTGATCAAAATCGTTTCATAAAACACGCAACTGAAACGTTTCAAAAATACTGCGTCTTTCCCAATATCTATGCAAGCATTGTCCATAAAACTCAGTGTGATTCTTAGAGGTCACGCACATTTTCGCATCAACAAGGTTATAGTTCAGATTCAGCGCGATGCCAGCTGAAAGCGTGCTGAAGAAAAAGGAATGAAACGGTTTCCCCTTTCACATCCCGCAGGCGTAGAATACGCCGCTCTGTTTATTTTTCACTCTGCCAGACCATCATGCATACATCCGCCAGTACGCCGCGAAGACTACCCGACATCACCGCGTCAGCTTTTTTGCTTATCGCGTTTCTCTCCGGTATCGCCGGAGCCTTACAGCTCCCGACGTTGAGTCTGTTCCTCTCCACGGAAGTCCATGCACGTCCGGTGCTGGTGGGACTGTTCTATACCGGCAATGCGGTTATCGGCATTGTCGTCAGCCAACTGCTGGCCAGTTACTCCGACAATCGCGGCGACCGCAAACGGCTGATCGTGGCCTGCTGCCTGTTTGGCGCGCTGGCTTGCCTGCTGTTCGCCTGGAATAGGAACTATGCGGTACTGCTGTTGGTGGGCGTATTGCTCTCCAGCTTCGGGTCCACAGCTAACCCCCAACTGTTCGCGCTGGCGCGTGAATACGCCGACCGTTCCGGGCGCGAGGCCGCGATGTTCAGCTCCGTGATGCGCGCGCAGATTTCATTGTCCTGGGTCGTTGGGCCGCCCATCGCCTTTGCGTTAGCGCTGGGATTGGGTTTCCCGGCGATGTACATGGCCGCCACCGGCGTGTTCTTGCTGTGCGGTCTGCTGGTTGGGCTGCTGTTGCCGTCGATGCCAAAGCATCCCCGGGTGAAAACCGCCGAAACAGTGGCTTCGCCGCGCCGTAATCGTCGCGACACGCTGCTGCTCTGCGCCGCCTGTACGCTGATGTGGACCTGTAACGGCATCTACCTCATCAATATGCCGCTTTATCTAGTGCAAGAGCTGAAGCTGGAAGAAAAGCTGGCGGGCGTGATGATGGGCACGGCGGCCGGACTGGAGATTCCAGCGATGCTGATTTCGGGTTATCTCGCCCGACGTCTTGGCAAGCGCTACTTGATGCGGCTGGCTATCGCCGCCGGACTGCTGTTCTATCTCGGATTGTGTCTGCTGGACTCCGCGTGGGCGTTGCTAGCCTTGCAACTGCTGAACGCCGTATTTATCGGTATTCTGGCTGGCATAGGTATGCTGTATTTTCAGGATCTGATGCCGGGTCAGGCGGGCGCGGCCACGACGCTCTTTTCGAATACATCTCGCGTTGGTTGGATTATTTCCGGCTCGCTGGGCGGACTCGTAGCGGAGGTCTGGAGCTATCATGCGGGATTCATCTTTGCGCTCGGCCTGAGTCTGGCGGCAGGCTACTGCATGTGGCGCATTAAAGATGCCTGATTTATGACACCCTTTCAGGGCGCGGTCTCATTCTCCAGCTGAATCAGGTAGATAAGTGCCTCATCACGGTGTTGACCGCACATATCTCGCTGAGGCTGTAGGCTTGCACACACGGCAGGCCGTAACGGCGAATGGAAAATGCCGCAGCGCATTCGCTCGTCCAAGTGGATACACGGCGTATTGGCGGGTTTTCCCTCAGGCATGCCGGGAATCGGACTCGATATAGAAGGTGCAATGCAGCAAGCGCCGCAGTCGGGACGACAGTCCATCACGAAGTTCCTGTGGGCGATGAGGTGCGGGATGACAAAGGCGGACCATATCAGCCCTCATCGGCAAAGACTACCGCTTTTCCGCGCGTTGACGCCGCCTGACGTAAATCCTGCTTGCCTGAATCCGGCCGCGCGAGTAACTTGTCGCCACAAAAATTTATCTCACCCTTCACAAGGTACGTCTTCCATGGCAAGAGCTAACGAAATCAAACGCGGTATGGCCGTCAACTACAACGGCAAGCTGCTGCTGGTCAAAGATATCGATATTCAGAGTCCGAGCGCCCGTGGCGCCAGCACGCTGTACAAAATGCGTTTTTCCGATGTGCGTACCGGACTTAAAGTCGAAGAGCGCTTTAAAGGCGATGATATCCTCGACACCATCACCCTTTCTCGCCGTCAGGTGACCTTCTCTTATATCGATGGCGACGAATATGTCTTTATGGATGATGAGGACTACACGCCGTACAACTTCAAAAAAGAGCAGATCGAAGATGAGCTGCTGTTTATTCCTGAAGGCGGCATGCCGGGTATTCAGGTTCTGACGATGGATGGGCAGATTCTGGCGCTGGAACTGCCTCAGACGGTCGATCTGGAAATTGTCGACACCGCGCCCGGCATCAAAGGCGCTTCTGCCAGCGCACGCAACAAACCCGCCACGCTGAACACCGGTCTGGTGATTCAGGTGCCGGAATACCTCAGCGCCGGTGAAAAAATTCGTATCCATATCCCGGAGCGCCGTTATATGGGCCGCGCCGAATAACACGCGTCGTCTCGACGTCCGGGGTATGCCGGGCGTCTTGTTTCACTGATTTCTGCGGGAGATGCCTGTGTTAACCCAAGTCAATGTGATTACCGGTTTCCTCGGCAGCGGCAAAACCACCACTCTGCTTCACCTGTTGTCTCAGAAACCGGCAGATGAAGTCTGGGCCGTGCTGGTCAACGAATTCGGCGAGATCGGTATCGACGGCGCGTTTCTGGCCGACCGCGGGGCCGTGCTGAAAGAGATCCCCGGCGGCTGTCTGTGTTGCGTCAACGGTTTACCGATGCAGGTCGGGCTGAACATGCTGCTTCAGCAGAAAAAACCGCATCGTCTGCTGATCGAACCTACTGGACTCGGGCACCCTAAACAAATTCTGTCGTTGCTGCGTTCCGCGACCTATGAACCCTGGCTGACCGTGCAGGCAACGCTGTGCGTATTGGATGCGCGTCAGCTGGCGGAGCCGCGCTATACGGAAAACGAAAACTTTCGCGACCAGCTGGCGGCGGCGGATGTGATCATCGCCAACAAACAGGATACCTACGATGATGACGATCGCGCCGCGTTAAGTCGCTGGTATGACGACGCTGGACAAGCGCGCAGGCTCATCTCTGTAAGTCAGGGCCACATCGATGCCGCGCTGTTGTCGCTGCCGGGAGAACGTGGCGCCGACTTGCCGTCTGCCCGTCACCATCATCATGATGAACCGCCGCGTCACGGACTGGCGGCACTCAGTCTGGACGGACAGACCACCTGGAGACGTGCGCTCAATCACGGACAGGGATATCATTCCTGTGGCTGGATATTCGATGCGGGGTCGGTGTTTGACACGCCGAGGCTGCTGGACTGGGTACGTTTGTCGCCCGTGAGCCGTATTAAAGGGGTACTGCGTATTCCGGAAGGGACGCTGGTGGTCAACCGTCAGGGGAATGATCTTCATATCGAAACGCGTTCCGCACCGCCGCCGGATAGTCGTATAGAGATTATCAACGAGACCGAAGCAGAGTGGAATTCGCTACAGCGCACACTGTTACAAGCCCGTTTAACCACCATGCAGTAATTTATTTTTAATTCTTAAGTTAATGAGCAGTTCCTATGTCTAAACGAAATATTCCTATGATCCTCTTATTCAACGCGATCGGCATTGCGTTGTTTCTTTCCTGGTATTTACCGGCCAATCACGGCTTCTGGTTTGCCATTGATGAATCTATTTTCTTTTATTTTAATCAGCACCTGTCAACCAACCATGCATTCCTCATGCTGGTAGCGATGACCAACAACCGCGCATTTGACGGCTGCTCGCTGCTGGCGATGGGCGCGCTCTATCTGAGCTTTTATTTCAAAGCCGCGCCTGTCGAGCGCCGTCGCCTGCTGATCCTGGGGATCGTCATGCTGATTACCGCCGTGGGGCTGAACCAGCTCGGCCATTTGCTGCCGGTGCAACATGCCAGCCCTTCGCTGTTCTTTGAAAACATCAACCGCGTCGGCGAACTGACCGGCATCCCGACCAAAGACGCCTCTCGCGACAGTTTCCCGGGCGACCACGGCATGATGCTGATGATCTTCACCGCCTTTATGCTGCGCTATTTCGGCGTAAAAGCCTTTTTGATCGGCGTACTAATTACCGTCGTCTTTTCGCTGCCGCGAGTCATGATTGGCGCGCACTGGTTTACGGATATTGCCGTCGGCTCGCTGTCCGTCGTTCTGGTGGGATTAAGCTGGTGGCTGATGACGCCAGCCAGCGATGCCCTGCTCAATGCTCTGAACCGCCGAATTCCCGGTAAATATCGTCCGACCGACGCCTCGCACTAATGTTTCACCGCAGCCAGATATTCTCTCTTTTGGCTGCGGTTCTCCCTTCTTTCCCTCAGTTTTTAGTCTGTAAAAACAGTGTTCTGCTATCATTATTCCGTTCCGCAGTGATTTATATCCGTTCTCTGTAAAATTTCATCACGAATTCATATAAATAAAAGGAGGGAAAGTACTCGCAATATTTTTTTCATTCCGGTAGTCTCGACAAAATCTGTTATTTATGAACGATTGTCCGCCACGCGCGAAACGCTATAGACAGAACGTACCGCTATAGAAAAAGTGCTGCTCGGCACGGTTTGGCGATCCGGTTGTTGTCCCTAAGTAACGATTCCTAAGTCTTCATTTCGTTTGGCATATACAGCATATAGCGATCATTTCGTTCGCTAAGGACACGAAGGGAATATAACAACAATGGTCAAATCTCAACCGATGCTGAGATACATCTGGCGGGCCGTGCCTGCCGTCGCGGTGGCAATTATGCTCACCGCCTGCAGCAGCAATCACAGTAATACAGCATTAAATTCTCAGACTGATAGGCGTGTGGTTAATGGTGATCCTTCACTACAAGCCTCTCAGGCTGAATTCGAAGCGATGGTCCAGAACGTAGAAGTCAAAACCAAGTTGCTGGACCAGTACGCAAGTTGGAAAGGCGTTCGTTACCGCTTAGGCGGTCAGACCAAGAAAGGCATTGACTGCTCCGCCTTTGTTCAGCGCACCTTCCGCGAACAATTCGGCATGGACCTCCCCCGCTCAAGCTACGAGCAACAGGAAGTCGGTCAGAAAATCCAACGCAATAAACTACGCCCTGGCGATTTGGTCCTATTCCGCGCCGGTTCGACAGGACGCCACGTCGGGATCTATCTCGGCGGCCAGCAATTTGTCCATGCGTCAACCAGCAGCGGCGTCACCATCTCCAATCTGGACGAAACCTACTGGAAACACCGTTATCAGGAAGGGCGTCGGGTACTCGCGCAGGGTCCGCATAGCTGATCCTCTTTATTCCCTGTCATGCCGACCAAACGAAATCCGAAACGCCGCCGAGTTATCGCGGCGTTTTTTATTGGTGCATACGTAGACGCCTGCTAATACGGCGGGAATACGTTAAAATGCCTTTTCGTGCCTGTACTTAGCGCTTCCGATTTTTTATATGACCATGCAACGCGCCACAATGATTCGTTGGCCAGCATGACTTGGTCGACGTTATTCAGGAGTCAGTTGCCCGATGTTTAAATCCGTCGTTTCCACTTTGCTGTTTATTGCGTCCTCCCTGCTGGCGCAAGCTGAGACGCTGCAACAGCCTTTTGCTTTCACGATGTTGGACGCCCCGAAGTACGATAAAAACTTCACGCATTTCGGCTATGCCAATCCAGACGCCCCAAAAGGCGGACACATCACCCTCAGCGCCTTAGGTTCGTTCGATAACTTTAACCGCTTTGCCTCAAGAGGGCTGCCCGCGGTCAGAACGGAAGCCCTTTATGATTCGCTCTACGTCAATTCCGATGATGAGTCCGGCAGTTACTACCCGTTGATCGCCACCGGAGCACGCTACGATAGCGGCTATCGCTGGCTGGAAGTCGACCTGAACCCTCGCGCCCGCTTTCACGATGGATCGCCGGTCACCGCCTCAGACGTCGCTTTCACCTTTAATACCTTTATGACGCAGGGCGTATCGCAGTTCCGCGTGTACTACAAAGGCTCGACCGCCCGCGCGCTCAACCCGCATACCGTGCGGTTCGACTTCGGCGCGCCGGATAAAGATAAAATGATCGGGCTACTGACCCTGCCCGTGATCCCGGAAGCCTACTGGCAACATCACAAGTTTAACGAACCGCAGACACGACCACCTCTGTCTGGCGGACCTTACCGGATCTCCGACTATCATATCGGTCAATACGTGGTTTATTCCCGCGTGCAGGACTACTGGGCCGCCGATCTGCCGGTGAACAAGGGGCTGTATAATTTTGATACGATCCGCTACGACTACTATCTGGATGAAAGCGTGGCGCTGGAAGCCTTTAAAGCCGGGGCTTTCGATATGTCTATCGAAAGCTCGCCTAAACAGTGGACGACGTTGTATCAGGGCGGCAATTTTTCACGCGGTTACATCGTCAAGAAAGACGAGCTGAACACGGCGGCACAGTCGACGCGCTGGCTGGTCTTCAACACAACGCGCCCCCTGTTTCAGGATCGGCGAGTACGTCAGGCCCTGACGCTGGCGTTCGATTTCAACTGGATGAACAAAGCGCTGTTTTTCAACAGCTATCAGCGCGCCAATAGCCTGTTTCAAAACACGGAGTACGCGGCGACGGGCCTTCCCAGCGCCAGCGAGCTGCAATGGCTGATGCCGTTAAAAGATCGCATACCCGCGGAAGTCTTTGGTCCCGCTTACCGTCCGCCTGAATCCGACGGCAACGGTTACGATCGAGCGCATCTGCTGCAAGCGCTCGACCTGCTGAAGCAGGCGGGCTGGGAGCTGAAAAACAACGCGCTGGTCAACCAGCAGACCGGCCGCCCCTTTCGGTTTGAGCTGTTGATCTCCAACGCCGGTAACGCTCAGTTCGTGCTGCCGTTTCAGCACAGCCTGAAACGACTGGGCATCGAGATGACGGTGCGTATGGTGGATGTGCCGCAGTTCAACAACCGTCTGCGCAAGCGGGATTTCGATATGCTGTCGCGGCCCTATGTCACCGAGCCTTATCCCAGCGCTAATCTGGCGATGAGCTGGAGCAGCCAGTATCTCGACTCCAGCTACAACTCCCCCGGCGTGCAAGATCCCGCCATCGATCACCTGATTGAGGAGATTACCCGCCATCAGGGCGATAAGTCGGCGTTGCTGCCGCTCGGGCGCGCGCTAGATCGGGTCGTGACCTGGCAACAGTTCATGATCCCCATGTGGTTTAGCAATCACGACCGCTTTGCCTACTGGAACAAGTTCGGTATCCCCGCCGTGCGTCCGACGTACGCACTGGGATTTGACAGCTGGTGGTACGACGCGGATAAAGCCGCCACCCTCCCGGCCGAACGGCAATAAGGATTGGATATGGGAACTTACCTGTTACGACGCCTGCTTTTCGTGATCCCCACCCTGTGGGCGATCATCACCCTCAATTTCTTTATCGTTCAAATCGCGCCGGGCGGACCGGTCGATCAGGCCATCGCGGCAATTGAGATGGGGCAGATGAGCGGCTATGGCAGCGGCGGCGGTCATGCCGCCGGACCGGGCGGCAAACCCTCGGTGGAGAATACCTATCGCGGCGGTCGGGGACTGGACCCAGAAGTGATACAGGAAATCACCCAACGTTACGGCTTCGATAAACCGCTGCACGAACGCTATTTCAAGATGCTGTGGGACTATGTGCGTTTCGATTTCGGCGATAGTCTGTTTCGCGGCGAGTCGGTGATCGGCCTTATCAAGGATCGCATGCCGGTGTCCATCTCGCTGGGGCTGTGGAGCACGCTGATTATCTATCTCGTCTCGATACCGCTGGGTATTAAAAAGGCGGTTCGCGACGGTTCGAGCTTTGATACCTGGAGCAGCACGCTGATCGTGGTCGGTTACGCCATCCCCGCATTTTTGTTCGCTATCCTGCTAATCGTGCTGTTTGCGGGCGGCAGCTATCTGGACTGGTTCCCGCTGCGGGGGTTGGTCTCCAGCCACTTCGATACCTTGCCCTGGTACGGCAAGATCACCGACTACCTGTGGCATATCACGCTGCCGGTGTTGGCTCTGGTCATCGGCGGCTTCGCCACGCTGACGATGCTGACCAAAAATGCCTTTCTGGATGAGATCCGCAAGCAATACGTCGTCACCGCTCGCGCCAAAGGATTAAATGAGAAAAGCATTCTGTACCGTCATGTGTTCCGTAACGCCATGCTGCTGGTCATCGCCGGTTTCCCCGCCACCTTTATCAGCATGTTCTTTACCGGTTCGCTGCTGATCGAGGTCATGTTCTCGCTCAACGGGCTGGGGCTGTTAGGCTACGATGCCACGCTGCAGCGCGACTACCCGGTCATGTTCGGCACGCTGTATATCTTCACGCTCGTCGGCTTGCTGCTGAATATCATCAGCGACATGACCTACACGCTGGTCGATCCGCGTATTGATTTTGAGGAGCGCCAATGAGCCGACTCAGCCCTCCTAACCAGGCCCGTTGGGCCCGCTTCCGACACAATCGCCGGGGTTACTGGTCACTGTGGATATTCTTGATCTTCTTCATCGTCACGCTGTTTTCGGAGTTGATCGCCAACGATAAGCCGCTATTGGTGCGCTATGACGGTCAGTTTTATGTGCCGTTTATGGCCAACTACAGTGAAACCACCTTCGGCGGGCAGTTCGCCACGACGGCCGACTACCGCGATCCGTATCTGGTCAAACGACTGGAAGATCACGGCTGGGCCCTGTGGCCTCCGGTGCGTTATCACTACGACACCATCAATTACGCCACGACCACAGCATTTCCCTCGCCGCCATCCAGGGACAATCTGCTCGGCACCGACAGTCAGGGGAAGGACGTGTTGGCGCAGGTGCTGTATGGCTTTCGTCTGTCGCTTCTGTTCGGCCTGTCGCTCACCCTGTTATCCTCCGTTATCGGCATTGTCGTCGGTGCAACGCAGGGCTACTACGGCGGCCGACTCGACCTTTGGGGGCAACGCTTTATCGAAGTCTGGTCAGGCATGCCGACGCTGTTTTTAATTATTTTACTCTCCAGCGTGCTGCAACCGACGTTCTGGTGGCTGCTGGCGATTACCGTCCTATTCGGCTGGATGACGCTGGTCGGCGTGGTGCGAGCGGAATTCCTGCGCACCCGCAACTTCGACTACATCCGGGCGGCTCAGGCCATGGGCGTCAGCGACATCAGGATTATCTTCCGCTGTATGCTGCCCAACGCGATGGTGGCGACGCTTACCTACCTGCCGTTTATCCTCTGCGGTTCCATCATCACGCTGACGTCGCTGGACTTTCTGGGCTTCGGCCTGCCGATGGGCTCGCCCTCGCTGGGCGGACTGCTGCTCGAAGGCAAAAATAATCTACAGGCGCCGTGGCTGGGGATCACCATCTTTATGGTGATGGCGATCGTCCTGTCACTCCTTATCTTTATCGGCGAAGCAGTGCGCGACGCCTTCGACCCGAGCAAGGTGTATTGATATGACCACGACCCCGCTGTTACAGATCAAGGATCTCAGCATCGCCTTCCAGCGCGGTGATGCCGAAAGGCGCGTGGTGGACGGCGTGTCCTTCGATATTCACGCGGGCGAAACGCTCGCGCTGGTCGGCGAGTCCGGCTCTGGAAAAAGCGTGACGGCGCTGTCGATTTTGCGCCTGCTGCCTTCCCCGCCGGCGCGCTATCCTGAGGGCGATATTCTGTTCGACGGTCAATCCCTGCTGCATGCGCGGGAAGAAACGCTAAGGCGGTTGCGCGGCAATCGTATCGCCATGATTTTTCAGGAGCCGATGGTATCGCTCAATCCGTTGCAAAGCGTGGAAAAGCAGTTGGCGGAAGTGATGGCGCTACATCGGGGAATGCGTCGGGAAGCCGCGCGCGGCGAGATCGTCGAGTGTCTGGAACGCGTCGGCATTCGGCAGGCGAAATCCCGACTGGCGGACTACCCGCATCAACTGTCGGGCGGAGAGCGTCAACGCATCATGATCGCGATGGCGCTGCTCACCCAGCCCGATTTGCTGATTGCCGACGAGCCTACCACGGCGCTGGATGTCACCGTGCAGGCGCAAATCCTGACCCTGCTGGCGGAGTTAAAACAGGAGCTGGGAATGAGCTTGCTGTTTATCACCCATAACCTGAACATCGTCCGGCGACTGGCGGACAACATCGCCGTGATGCAAAACGGCCAATGCGTTGAACTGAATCAGGCGGCCGCGCTGCTGACGTCTCCTCAACATCCTTATACGCGCCGACTGCTGGACTCGGAGCCGACCGGGTCGCCCCCCACGCTGACGACGGAGCCTTCGCCGCTGTTGGAAGTCAAGCACCTGAGCGTCAGCTTCCCGGTCAAACGCGGGCTACTACAGCGTAAAACGGCAAAAAAACAGGTGGTGCAGGACATTAGCTTTACGCTGCGACGGGGGGAAAGTCTGGGATTGGTCGGCGAATCCGGCTCCGGCAAAAGCACCACGGGATTGGCGTTGCTGCGACTGCTGGCCTCTCAAGGGGAAATTTGGTTCGATGGTCAGCCGCTGCATGAGTTCGGCCGCCGTCAAATGCTGCCGATGCGTCAACGCATTCAGGTGGTTTTTCAGGACCCCAACTCCTCCCTGAATCCGCGCCTGAATGTGGAGCAGATTATTGCCGAAGGACTCACCGTGCATGCCAAAATGACGCCTGCAGAGCGCGAAGCGCGGGTCGTCGCCACGCTTCTGGAAGTGGGGCTTGACCCGGACAGCCGTCATCGCTACCCGTCTGAGTTTTCCGGCGGCCAGCGCCAGCGGATCGCCATTGCCCGCGCGCTGATCCTGCAGCCTGAACTACTGATTCTGGATGAACCGACGTCGTCGCTTGACCGCACCGTACAGGCGCAGATATTGACGTTATTGCAGGCGCTACAACGCAAACATGGGCTCGCTTATGTATTTATCAGTCATGACTTGCAGGTAGTGCGCACGCTCTGCCATCAGGTAATCGTGCTGCAACAGGGTCGGGTCGTGGAGCAGGGAGAGTGCCAGGAAGTCTTTACTCAGCCACAGCAGCCCTACACGCGTGAGCTACTGCACTTATCGATGTGAGAGCAACCCGGCCTGCGGGTTGCCATTCAGAAGGGATATTGCGCGCTAATGGGCTCGGCAATCGCCACGCCCAGATTTTTCAGTCGACATAAGGCGGCGCTTTCATCCTGACGGTGCAGAAACAGGCAGGACTCCCCTTCCCATTCCAGCACGCTGCACTCCACCTGGATTTCGTCCAGCGATCGTTTCAGCTGCGGCATAATACGACGAGCATCTTCTTCATCATGACTTAACATCTTGAATCCGATGAGGTTATCGTCATCTTCGCTGCCGTTGAGGGGGATCGGTTCTACACGGATACCCGTGCAACCGGTTAACCAACGGTAACTTTGCGGCAAACGATGAACCACCGAAAGTTGAAGACTATTCACAGCTGTTTTCCTCGGTTAAGCAAAAATGCAAATTTACAAAATAACAACATAATAAAAACATCGTTGACGCGGGCTTCCTGCCTGTCATCAGCCCTACGCTATGGCGCTCTCGGCGGTAAAACCACCCGGCCACCTGTTCGTGATAACCCATTCTGGCGGTTATATTTTGTTAAGGCGATCACGAATGAGGGGTAATTTTTGTTATATGTAACCTTTTACCCCCTATATCTCAACCGTTATTTTCATATTATTCACTTTTTAGAGCAAAATATTCACATTTAAGGAACATTCATGCTTCTTTGTTGTGGCATGTTGCGATCGACTCAAGCTCGACGAGGCCGGTTGGCATAGAAATAAAGCGCCAATGCGCCCGCCGAACACACCACCATACTGATCACCATCGGCCAGGCCGTATGGAACGCCGCCACCGACAGCGCAACGCCGACCAGCGACCCCAATCCGAAACGCAACGTCCCTGCGACGGACGAGGCTGTCCCCGCCATATGCGGAAAATCGCCCAGCACCACGGCCAGCGCATTTGAGGCGACCGTCGCCACGCAGCCGACATAAACGGCCACCCCGACAACCAGCGGCAGAAACCCCAGATGCAGGGCGCAAACCGCCACCAGAAAGATCCCCATGACAAACTGAATCAGAATGCCCAGGCGGAACATGAATAAGGCCCCCATTCTCGACACGATGCGGCTGTTCAACAACGTCATCAGGAACAGGAAGATAATGTTAAGCGCAAAATAGTAACCGAAATTCTGCGGCGACACGCCGTTGAGATCGATGTACACGAATGGTCCCGCGCTGAGAAACGAGAACATACCGGCGAACGACAGGCCGCTGGCGAGCATATAACTCATCACCCGACGATGGCGGAACAGCAGCACAAAGTTGTTCAGCGTCGTTTGCAGATTGAACCGCTGTCGACGTTCAGGCGGCAGCGACTCCCGCACATATTTCCAGACCAACACCGAGGTCAGAAGCGAGGCGGCGGCGATCGTCCAGAAAATGGCATGCCAGTTCAACCAAAACAGCAGCGCGCCGCCTAAAATAGGCGCCAGCAGAGGGGCGACGGTCATGACTAAAATGACGAACGACATCATCCGCGAGAACTCCTCCTTGGAGAACATATCCCGCATCAGCGCATTGATGACCACACTCGCGGACGCTGCGGACAGGCCGTGGAGAAAACGCATCGCCACCAGCTGTTCCACCGATTGCGAAAGCGCGCAGGCGACAGCGGCGACCGTGAACATGATCACGCCCCCGAGAATGACCGGGCGGCGTCCGACGCTGTCCGACATCGGGCCGTAGAAAATCTGGCCGATGGCGAAACCAAAAATGTAGGCGCTAAGCGTCATCTGCACGCGTCCGGCGTCTACGTCAAACTCTTTGGCGATAACCGGGAGCGCAGGCAAATACATGTCGATGGCGAGCGGCATCAGCATGGAGATCAGGCCCAGAATGACGATCAGACCAACGCGGGACGGTAGTTGAGCTTGCACTGAAAATCATTCTCCTGATAGACAACACGATCCCACGACGACGGCGCGCGTGGCCCCGCACTTTTTCACCGACGGCCCGGACGCAACGACTGACGAAACGCTGAACTGAGCGGGCCGCCGCCCATAACGACAACGGCCTGCCCGGAGACGACTACAGCCCGACGCTGGCCACTTCTTCCGGCGTCAGAGGACGATACTCGCCCTCTTCCAGCGAGTCGTCCAGAACGATACCGCCAATACGCTCCCGGTGAAGGGCCACGACATGGTTACCCACCGCGGCGAACATGCGTTTCACCTGATGGTAGCGACCTTCGCTGATGGTCAGGCGTACCTGCTGATCATCGACCTTTTCCAATGTGGCGGGCAGCGTCAGACTTTTTTCATTATTCAGCTGGATCCCGGCGGCGAACTGCGCGGCCGTCTCTGGATGTAACGGCTGTTCCAGCGTCACCAGATAGGTTTTCTCGCAGTGGTGTTTGGGCGAGGTGATGCGATGAGACCACTGCCCGTCATCCGTCAACAGCACCAGTCCGCTGGTATCAATATCCAGACGGCCTGCAGCGTGAAGCTTGTGCGCCATTGGTTCATCCATAAAGTATAGAATAGTTGGGTGGTCCGGATCGTCTGTAGAACAGACATAGCCCTGCGGCTTATGCAGCATGAAATAGCGCGGCCCATGCTGTTGTTCGAGGGGACGACCGTCAAACTCGACGATCTGGTCCGGCAACAGCTTGAAAGAGCCGGTTTTGACGACTTCGCCATCTACAGTGACTCGCTGAGCGCGAAGTTCACGCGCTACCAGAGAACGGCTGAGTCCCAACTGCTGAGATAAAAATTTGTCCAATCGCATTAACGGTTTACTGCCTATATTGCATATGTGGCTGGTCAGGGCTTGGCCCTGCGTGCAGGAGCGAGTCATCGTGTCGCTATGTTCGCCGCGCCGACCGCAAATGCTTGCTGATTGACCGGCTCAACGCCTACCGTTGCTCGCTCCTATCCTGAGTAATAGGCATAATAGAAGCAATTTCGCTGCTGTCCAAGCGGCGGAACCCTTCTCAATGGTGGTGTGCATATTCCAAAGGAGCCTTATTATGTCATCAATTCAGGGTGATGAAGTACTACAAATGATGATACCAACCGAGCACCACGCCAAGAAAACGCCATTGCGCTCCCACGTTGCCGTCGCTTTCCATCAAAGCGTCCGCCTTGATGCCGACGCGCGAAAAGCGGAGTCCATCCTGTCGTTAACTGCCTTGCTCTATCGCTAACTATGTCGTTTACGCTACGTCCCTACCAGCGCGAGGCCGTTGACGCCACGCTAAACTATTTTCGTCATCACGCCTCGCACGCCGTGATCGTTCTTCCTACCGGCGCGGGCAAAAGTCTGGTGATTGCCGAGCTGGCGCGACTGGCGCGCGGACGCGTGCTGGTCCTGGCGCACGTCAAAGAGCTGGTCGAGCAAAACCACGCAAAGTATCGGGCGCTGGGACTGGAAGCCGATATCTTTTCCGCCGGACTGGGACAACGTCAAAGTCAGGGCAAAGTGGTCTTTGGCAGCGTTCAATCCGTCGCTCGCCATATGACGCACTTCGATCAGGCTTTTTCATTGCTGATTGTCGATGAGTGTCACCGGATCGGAGACGCGGATGACAGCCAATACCGTCAGATTCTGCGCCATCTGCAGAGCGTCAATCCCCGGCTGCGACTACTGGGCCTGACCGCGACGCCTTATCGGCTCGGCAAGGGGTGGATCTATCAATACCACTATCATGGGATGGTGCGAGGAGACGAAACCTGTCTGTTTCGCGACTGTATCTATGAGCTGCCGCTGCGTTACATGATTAAACACGGTTTTCTGGTGCCGCCGGACCGTCTGGATATGCCGGTGATTCAGTACGACTTCAGCAAACTGAAAGTACAGAGTCACGGGCTGTTCAGCGAAGCCGACCTGAACCGGGAACTGAAGCGTCAGAAACGCGTCACGCCGCAAATTATCCGTCAGGTTCAGGACTACGGAGCTGACCGGAAAGGCGTGATGATCTTCGCCGCCACGGTGGAACACGCCACTGAAATCACCCGCCTGCTGCCGGAGGGCGAAGCGGCGCTCATCAGCGGTGAAACGCCGCCCGGAGATCGCGATGCCCTGATTGCGGCGTTCAAACAACAGAAGCTGCGCTATCTGGTCAACGTTTCCGTGCTGACGACCGGCTTTGACGCGCCGCATGTCGATCTGATCGCTATCTTGCGCCCCACCGAATCTGTCAGCCTGTATCAGCAAATTGTCGGGCGCGGTTTGCGTCTCTCTCCGGGCAAAACCGACTGTCTGATTTTGGACTACGCGGGCAATCCCTTCGACCTCTTCACGCCGGAAGTCGGCGCGAGCAAGTCGCACGCGGACAGCCAGCCGGTGCAGGTGTTCTGCCCACAGTGCGGCTTTGCCAATCTGTTTTGGGGAAAATGTACGGAAGACGGCACGGTCATCGAACATTTCGGCCGCCGCTGTCAGGGGTTTACCGAAGAGGATGACGGCCGACGCGAGCAGTGCGATTACCGTTTCCGCTTTAAAAGCTGCCCGCACTGCGGCGCCGAAAACGACATTGCCGCCCGTCGCTGCCATCAGTGCGACGCCATACTGGTCGATCCTGACGATATGCTCAAAGCCGCGCTGAAACTCCGTGACGCCCTCGTGCTGCGTTGCAGCGGCATGAGCCTGACGCCGGGAGCGGATAATCAAGGCGACTGGCTGCGCGTCACCTATCACGATGAGGACGGCGCAGAGGTCAATGAGCGCTTTCGGCTGCACACGCCCGCGCAACGAAAGGCCTTTGAGTATGTGTTCCTTCGCGTTCATCAACGCGCGCCCGGCGTCCCATTCGCTTGGAAAACCAGCGCCGACATTCTGCAACAACAGGAGCGCCTGCGCGCGCCCGACTTCGTCGTCGCACGCCAGCAGGGAAAATTCTGGCAAATTCGTGAAAAACTGTTCGATTATCAAGGCCGCTACCGACGCGCCAATGAGCTACGCGGCTGAGTACACGGCGGTTTTATTTGCCCGGAGCGCCATATTCCGCTAGAATTCCGCCCGCTTTTGCTTCGGCATGAGCAGAATCATCCAACCTGTTGCTGGGTCGCCTGTAGCAGGATCACTTTTATATAAGTAGAGAAAGCAATGATTACTATCAACGCAGAAATTCGTAAAGAGCAGGGTAAGGGTGCGAGCCGCCGCCTGCGCATCGCCGGTAAATTCCCCGCTATCGTTTACGGTGGTACGGAAGCGCCGATCGCTATCGAACTGGATCACGATCCGGTTAAAAACCTGGAAGAGCGTACGGGTGAGCCGTTCTACACCGAAGCTCTGACTCTGGTTATCGATGGCAAAGAAACTAAGGTGAAAGTTCAGGCTGTTCAGCGTCACGTGTTCAAACCTAAACTGACTCACATCGACTTCGTTCGCGTTTAATTACGTCTCGAGTCATCCCGCTGTTTCAGCGGATAAAAAACGCCGCCTCGCGGCGTTTTTTTATGCCCCAATCCCACAGCCTCTCCCCGACTTTATCGACCCTTGTCTTGCCTTGCCTTGCCTTGCCTTGCCTTGCCTTGCCTTGCCTTGCCTTGCCTTGCCTTGCCTTGCCTTGCCTTGCAGGAACCCAGCACCACTCGGAATAGCGTCTGTCAAAAACATCAATGCTCCGCCGCTGACATCAGGCGGCAGCAACACGTTTCAAGTGATGGTTTACGACAGGCACAAAAAAGCCTCCGAATGGAGGCTTTTAGGCATAGGTGATGAAAGACTTAGGCGTTGCTGCTCTGGGTCACCAGCTTCGCTGACTTAGAAGGCGTCGACTTAGGCGGGCGGATCACCAGCGTAATCAGCAGAGAGATGATCGACAGCACGGTGATGGCGATAAAGGTACTCTGGAAACCACCCAGCTGTGCCGCGATAAAGGAGCCTGACAAGGCACCCAGACCGAACCCCTGATAAATCAGACCGTAGTTTTTGCTGTGATGACGCAGACCGAAGAAGTCGCCCACGATCGCCGGGAAGACCGTGATGTTACCCCCGAAGCAGAAGGCGACCGCGCCGGTGCACAGGAAGAAGGTCAGATGATTCATCGGCAGGAAGGCCATGACGGAGACAGAGACCGCGGTGACCAGCAACGTGAAGTTAATCACCCGCAAACGGCCCACTTTGTCGGACAGCGATCCCAGGATCAAACGTCCAGCCGTGTTGCAGATAGCGATGGCGGAGACGGCGTTAGCGGCGGTGACCGCATCCAGACCGACCATTCGGACACCGATATCTTTGGCGATACCAATCAGATACAGACCGCTCATGCAGGCGGTGAAGAACACGACAAACAGCATCCATGACTCTTTGACGGCCAACATCTCGCTAACGGTGAAGTTGATATTGCCCGCGCCGGTCGCATTCGGTGCGCTCGGCTGTACCTGCGCTTCTTTCAGCAGCAGAGACCCCGTCACGATTAGCGCCATCGCCATCATGCCCCACCAGAAGAAAGTCTGGGAGATACCGACATGGCCCAGCAAGGCGCTGTTGATGTATTTGAACAGCAAGCTCCCCGTACCGTAGGCACCGACGGACACGCCAGCGATCACGCCTTTGCGGTTAGGGAACCATTTAATCAGGTTGGACAGCGTCGTGATATAGGCCGTACCGTCCGCGAATCCGACGACTACGCCGACCAACAGCCAGATAGCCGTCAGTGAAGTGACGTAGGCGCTGCACATCAGAGCCAGCCCCAACACCAGACCGGAAATCAACGTCAGTTTACGAATACCGATGCGTTCTTGAATGCGGCCGGCAAACAGGGTGGCGAAAGCGAGGAAGAAGCTGGTGATGGAGAAGGTCGTGGCGACAGAGCCCAGTGACCAATTAAATTTGTCGACCAGAGGCTGGTTATAGAGGCTCCAGGTATAAATAGTTCCCAGACCCATTTGCGCCAGGATAGTCCCTGCCACAATCACTGCACGATTTACCGGTTTGGCGTTCATTCCGGATCCCTCATTAATTTTCTGGTGTTGAAATGAGCAGGTAAAGGCACCTGCTGAATGACACCATTATAAAGAGGAGGCTCATCCTTGAGTTTAGTAAGGGCATGAACGGCTGCGTGGAGGGAATGAACTGCCTTTAAAGGCGCATTAACTGCCGGAACTCTTTAACCTTGCCTCGGCTCACAGGCACCTGGAAATCCAAATCACTGAGTTTGAGGATGTAAGTATTGTTGAACCACGGCTCGATTTCGCGAATTTTACTCAGGTTAACGCAGTAGGAGCGATGGCATCGGAAGAAGTACGCTTCGGGCAGTCGACTACAGAACTCGGTGATGTTCATCGACATCACATACTCGTCTCGTTTGGTGTAGACGAAAGTCAGTTTTTCGTGCGATTCCGCATAGTAGATATCGTGAATATTCGTCACGATAATGCGTTTATCCTTCACCAAGTTGATGGTCATCGGCGCCGACCGCCCCGCCCCGCCTACCGCCGTTGTCGTCTGTTGCTGATGCCATGCCGCCTCGAGCTTTTGAAGCATACTGACGATGCGCGTTTCGTGATACGGCTTCAGGATGTAGTCGAACGCCTCCAGCTCGAATGCTTCGACCGCATGGTTTTTATAGGCGGTGATAAACACGATCAGCGGCTTGTGGGCGAATTGACTGATATTTTTCGCCAACAGCACTCCGTCCAGCGACGGAATATTGATATCCAGAAAAATGACGTCCACCTTGTGGTGCTGAAGGTATTTCAGCACGTCGAGGCCGTCATCAAAGACCCCTTCCACCTCAATCTGACTGTGTTCTTTGATTAGCCAGCTTAGTTCTTGCTGGGCAAGAAATTCATCTTCAACAATAATCGCTTTCACTAAAATATCCTGATGACTCGACTCAGGGAGGGAAGGCTACCGCGCTTTCCGGCAGCGACGCCCCATTTTTACTGATGTAAAACTCGATTTCCGTGCCCGGTTTCAGCTGCCGAATGTGCAGACCGTCACCATACAGCAGCTTGATACGGTGATGCACATTGAGCAGCCCGATTTTATTCCCCGGCATTTCATTTTTGGCGACCCGTTCAATCACTTCATCGCTGATACCGCTGCCGGTATCGCGTACCGCGACGCGAATACGGTCGCCCACTTCCTGAATACTGAGCACCACCACGCCGTTGCCCTTACAGGGACGGACGCCGTGTACGATGGCGTTTTCAATCAGCGGCTGAATCAGCAGACTGGGAATATGACAGCTCACGTCCTCATCAATGTCATAAAGCACCGTCAGCTTATCCCCAAAACGCGCCTGCTCGATGGCAATATAATCTTTGACCTGATAAAGCTCGCTTTTGATATCGATCAGCTCGTCATCGTTGCGTTCCAGGTTGTAACGCAGATAGCGCGACAAATTGATAATCAGCTGACGCGCCGTATCCGGGTTCAGCCGAATCGACGTGGAGATGGCATTCAGCGCGTTGAACAGGAAATGCGGGTTAATTTTGCTCTGTAAGGCCCGCAGCTCCGCCCTATCCGCCATTTCTCTCAGTTGCTCAGCGCGTGACACCTCCAACTGCGTAGAAATAATCTGCGACAACCCGATCGCCATCTCTTTTAATGACCAGGTGATGCGGTAGGCATGGCGGTAATAAATCTTCAGCGTCCCCGTGACCTTGCCCTTTTCCCGCAGCGGAATGACGATCATCGAGTGGATTTCCGGCGTACGATGCGCCTCATCGTTATTTTTAATGATGATTTTTCCGCTTTTCAGCGCCTGGAGCGTGGTCGGGCTGAGGTCGCGATCGCCGCTGTGGTATTTTTCCTCCCCGTAGCCGACGTAAGTCAGCACCTGCTGGGTGTTGGTCATCGCCACCGCATCCGCGTTAATGTCGGTGCGGATGATGTCGCACACCTTACGTAATGACTCGATATTCACATGCCGGAACAGCGGCAGCGTTTTGTTGGCGATATCTAGCGCCAGCTTCGCCTGCCGGGCGGCAATCGCCTCTTTCTCCCCCTCTACGCTGCGGACCAGCATGACGATCAGCCCGATGCTGACAGTGCCGAGGATCATCGGGATCGCAATGTGGGCCACAATGTCCAAGCCTAGCGCAACAGGCCGCGTCCACAGCACCACCAGCAGCATGGTCAGCGTTTCGCACAGCATGCCGCCGACGATACCGATGCTCCAATGCTTGTTGCGGGGAATACGCAGGTGGATCCAGGCGGACATAAATCCTGCCACAATGCTGGTCACCAGACAGGGCACCGACGTGATGCCGTGAATATCGATGAGATAACGGTGTAACCCGGCGATGATACCGGTGGTGATGCCGACCCAAGGGCCGAACAAAATCCCGCCGGACATCACGGCCACCACACGGACATTCACCAGCGATCCATCGACATTAATGCCGGACCAGGTGCTGAACAGCGCGAACATGGAAAAAATCGCCGTGACGACGAACAGGTCGAACGGCGAATGTTCATCCTGCTGCAACAACTGCCGGAAATGGCGCGTTCGGGTCAGGAAAAAGAGGCAAATCAGCATCAAAGCGGCACGATCGTACACCGCCAGCAGCATATTGAGGTTAGATTGCACGGGAATCTCACGCCATGAAAACGGATGCAGAATCGTCATCATAAGTCAGTCAGCATCCGGGTGACAAATACCATTAAAATACCAGGCACGACGCCGCGCCTGTCGCTGAACCCAAGGGGAACGGCGCTTTCAGGAAAGGCGATAAGTCTCAACGGCGAAAGCGGAACACGCCCCGCCGTCATTCGGTTACGTTAGCGATCGCCGCCGCCGCTCAGTCGTCGCTGCAGCTGGTCACGCAGGTTGGGTGGCGTACCTTTGATGGTCAGCGTATCGGTCGCCGCATCCCAGAAGATGCGTTCGCCCAAAAGCATCGCGTCGAAATTGAGGCTCAGACCGCCGCCGCTACCGGCGAACTTGGTCAACTGACGCAGCGTACTGCGATCCGCCGGGAAGCTCTCCGCCAACTCGTAGCCCTGTTCCGTCGTGAAGGCTTCCAACGTTTTGTCGCCCAGAGGCGGCAGTTCCTGCGACAGGGAAGACAGTTCGATCTCTTCTCCAGCCTGGAGCTGTTCGTTGCAGTAGCTGTAAACCTGCTGACGGTATTCCTGACGCTCGTTCTTATCCAGCGCCGCTTCAGCACAGTACTCATCGACCGCTTTCAGCAAACCGCGGTTCTGCGCCTTGGTGTCCAGCCCTTCCGCCGCGCCCAGGAAATCCATAAAGAAGTCGGAGACTTTACGTCCCACCCTGCCTTTAAGAAACGTCAGATAGCGTGTGGATTCGGGGTTGGTATCCCATTCCGTCAAATCGATGCGGGCCACGATGTCGGCGTGGTTGATGTCCAAATAGTGGGTGTTGCTGATGTCCAGCTGCTCGTTGACGCGCAGGCTGCTGCAGCTGTTCAGGACAGTTACCAGCAGATACTCCACCGCCAGATAACGGTACTGGCAAAACAGCACGATGCCGCCGTCCGCAAACGGATACTTCGCCAGTTCGTCGCGCAAACGGCCCGTCGCCGCGCGGGTAAATGCCAGGAAGTCCTCATCGCCTTTGCGACAGGCCCGCAGCGCATCCGCCAGCTCGCTTTGCTCGTTAAACACACCGTAAGCTTTGTTTTTCGCGCTGTATACCCGGTGCAATTCGGCCATCATTTCATTTACGGCGTCGTTGGGGGTCAGCAACGAATCGCGGAGCACTAAATCCAACGTTTGCTCATCGCGCTTGATTAACTGATGCAGGGCAATCTGGTCGATATCCAGACTCATGTTAGACTCTCCTCTTAGCAAGGTGCGTATTCAAGCACCTCAGCGTAGTTGCTGCAACCTTATCCGCCGTGGTCGCATCGTCCCGCCACTGACATTGTCTAAAGCAATAAAAGTGCGGAAAACGGTGCCTCTATACGGTAATATGTTCGACTTTAACCGTCTGAGAATCACCATTTTATGCCACAATCATCCCGTTATAGTGACGAACAAGTTGAACAACTGCTGTCAGATTTGGTCAATATTCTGGAAAAACATCGCGCACCGACCGATCTTGCTTTGATGGTGCTGGGAAACATGGTCACAAACCTGCTGAATACCAGCGTCGCTCCGGCCCAACGCCAACTGCTGGCGCGTTCCTTTGCCGAAGCGCTGCAGTCTTCGGTAAAAGCTGACAACACACACTGATGCCGATCTCTTTATGGTAACCAACCGCCCGCGCTACCGCGAAAAAGTCTCCCAGATGATTAGTTGGGGACACTGGTTTGCTCTTTTCAATATTCTCCTCAGTCTGGGACTGGGTAGCCGCTATCTGTTTGTTGCCGACTGGCCTGCCTCGCTGACTGGGCGCATTTATGCGCTGGTGAGCTGGCTGGGCCATTTTAGCTTTATCGGGTTTGCGATATACCTGCTGATTCTCTTCCCGCTCACGTTTTTCGTGATGTCGCAGCGCTTGCTGCGCGTGATTTCCGCGGTGGTGGCGACAGCGGGATTGACGTTGCTTATCGTAGACTCCGCCGTATTTACCCGCTTCCATCTGCATCTCAATCTCACGGTATGGGAGCTGGTCACCAACCCGGACCAGAGCGAAACGGCCCGTGACTGGCAGCTGTTATTTATCAGCGTGCCCATCATTTTCATGGTCGAAATGCTGTTCGGCACCTGGAGCTGGCAGAAGCTGCGCAGTCTGAACCGGCGCAGTTTTGGGAAGCCCCTTGCCGGGGTCTTCATCGCCGCCTTCTGCGCCTCCCATCTGATGTACATTTGGGCCGATGCCAATTTCTACCGGGCGATCACCATGCAGCGTTCTAACCTGCCGCTGTCTTACCCGATGACGGCTCGCCGTTTTCTGGAGAAGCATGGCTTGCTTGACGCGCAGGAATACCAGCGTCGACTTACGCAGCAGGGGAATCCCGAAGCGTTGTCCGTCGAGTATCCGCTGAACGACATCACCTTCCGCGACGCGGGCAGCGGCTACAATCTGCTGTTGGTGGTGGTCGACAGCTTGCCGGAGAACACGCCGCAGGCAATGCCTAATCTGGCGCGTTTCGCGGAAGAAAACGTCCGCTTTAGCCATCATCTTAGCGCGGGCAGCGAACCCAATGCAGGACTGCTCAACCTCTTTTATGGCATCTCCAGTACGTATATGGACGGCATTCTGGCCAGCAGCAAGCCATCGGCGCTGATCGGTGCGCTTGGGCAGCAGGGTTACCAGTTCAGTCTGTTCTCATCGTCGGGTTTCGGCAGTCCGCTTTATCGACAGGCTCTGCTCTCTGACTTCTCGTTGCCGGAAGCCGCTCCGCAAAGCACTGACGCGATCGCGACTCAATGGCTGAAATGGCTGGACGGACACCCGTCAGGCGCCCGTTGGTTCTCTTACGTTGAATTGAATCATAACGTCAACACGAATCAATCGACGTCCGAGCAGCAGCGCCGCTATCGTCAGGATAACGCGACGCTGGATCGACAGATTGCGCGGATGCTCGATGGCTTACGCGACAAGAACCAGCTGGATAACACCGTCGTCGTCGTAACTGCCGCTCAGAGCACGCCCGCTAACCTGATGGATAATATGCCGATGCCAATGGCGCGTTCGCTTTATCAGGTGCCATTGGTGGTTCACTGGCCGGGTACGCCAGCGCAGACCATCAGCAAGATGACGGACCATAAGGACGTCATGACAACTCTGATGCAGCGTTTGCTGCACGTACAGACCCCAGCGAAAGATTTCTCTCAAGGCGAAGACCTGTTTACGGCAGAAAGACGCAACGCCTGGCTGACTAACGGCAGCGACGATTTGCTGTCTATTACGACGCCGGAACACATTATTTTGCTGGGTACGCACGGCAGCTACCGAACCTTCGATCAGGAAGGTCGCGAGCTGACCTCAGAGAAACCGGAATTGGGTCTGCTGTTGCAGGTGTTAACGGACGAAAGGCGATTCATAGCCAACTAACTGCCTAAATCTAAAGCAGTCGTGACGTTCAGCTATTGCATTCAGATCTGGAAACGGTAATATGTGCCTCCACAACGTCGGCACGTAGCGCAGCTTGGTAGCGCACCGTCATGGGGTGTCGGGGGTCGGAGGTTCGAATCCTCTCGTGCCGACCAAAAATCCCTAAAAAAACCAACCTCTTACGGTTGGTTTTTTTTCGCCTGAAATTTGCCTATGGTAAAACTATGGTAAAATGATGGTAAAATTCACCGACGGTTTTACCCCTCAGCGGTTGATTTTGCACCGCGCCTGCGAGCGTTAGCTAACGGAATTCTTCTGGCTTTGCCGCCAACCCCAAAGTGCCTCTTCAAGATGTTCACGCCTCATCCTGATTGACTTCGTGCCAGCTTTGCGAGGTGATGAGTATCATGGCAAGACACGCTGTAAAAACGAAGCTTGTTGTCATCTCCAGTAAACCGTTTTTTAGATAGAAAAGAACCGATAAAAGTGAGGCCGCAACACGATTAAATCAGTCTATGACTTATATCCTTAATATTCATGCAAACGGATGTTCAAAAAACCGCTTTCAGTGGATATAGAGGAAGTGAAAAAAAGATACATTCATATGTCGTTGAACAACCCGCAATTTATTAAATTAGCGACTTCTATGTTTACATCGCTAATTTCACGTATCGGTGACTTAGCTTCTGCATTGAAAACGCATAGCTCAGCACGTTTTGAGGCATCGCCTCCCTGCCAACAAGGTGAAAGCGAAATCGATTCATCGCCGTTCACCCTACTGCTGAAAATCTCCCCCTCTTGGCCTAGCTCAAAATTATCATCGACACTGACGCCAAAGGCATAGTCTGCGCCGGCATTGTGCTTTACACTGCGCGCTGTAAAAATAGAGTAGATAAACGATTAAGTAGGCGGTAATGGCGATGAATGGAACAATAACGACCTGGTTTAAAGATAAAGGCTTTGGATTTATCCAAGATGAGAACGGGGATAACCGTTATTTTCATGTCATCAAAGTCGCCAACCCTGACCTGATCAAAAAAGATGCGGCTGTCACTTTCGAGCCTACAACGAATAACAAAGGGTTGTCGGCCTATGCGGTGAAGGTTATCCCGGAAAGTAAATATATTTATATCGCCGGCGAGCGCGTGAAGCTCACCTCGATCAAGTCTTTCCTGGTTTACAGCGAAGAAGTGCCTGCCGACACCCGCATCGATAAAGAAAACACCGTGCTCTCTGTGGGAGCGCTGATGGGATGTATCAGGCCGAAATCAGCCGCACAGCCCGGAGAAATGCGTACGCTGAGAAAACTCGCGATCACTACTTTTCAGGGCTCAACGTTAATCTTCACGGAAGATGAGATTGACGTGGATGCCACGGTGAAATTGCTCAAGGTCTGAAATAATCCATGCCGAATCTCGCGTAATCCGTAGACTGGGTTTCGGCATGGGGAATACCTAAAGTGACAACGGAGTCTGCTGTCGTATCGCAGCCCGATGAATGCTTTTAGCGTGCCTCTCCTTGCTTAACCTCAGCCTAACGTTCAAAGCTGGTGCCAGAACGGCTTTCTGCGCTTATACAGCGCTCCCGCGCACATTTCTATGGAGGATGTCTCGTGATCTCCGCCCCTTTCGAACCCACGCCTCAAAGTAATGTATGGCCTGCAACCTGATACAGCCCCTAAATTTACAGGTATAATCCCAACATTATTTAACGAATTTAGAAAAGAAAATGACCAAACTCACCTTACAAGAACAGATGCTGAAAGCGGGATTAGTGACCAGCAAAAAAATGGCCAAAGTTCAAAGAACGGCTAAAAAATCACGGGTTCAGGCTCGTGAAGCCAGAGCGGCGGTGGAAGAAAATAAAAAAGCCCAACTTGAACGTGACAAGCAGCTGAGTGAACAGCAGAAACAGGCGGCGCTATCTAAAGAATACAAGGCTCAGGTCAAGCAGCTGATTGAAATGAACCGAATCACTATTTCGAGAGGCGATATTGGCTTCAACTTCACAGATGGTAGTTTAATCAAGAAAATAGTAGTGGATAAGCTGACGCAATCTCAGCTGATTAGCGGTCGCCTCGCCATTGCTCGTTTGGTAAAAGACACGAGTAGCGAAAGCGAATATGCCATCATCCCCGCCAGTGTTGCCGATAAAATCGCTCAACGGGATGCAAGCAGCATCGTATTAAACACCGCGCTCAGTCAGGAAGAGCAGGACGAAGAAGATCCGTACGCTGATTTCAAAGTGCCCGATGATTTGATGTGGTAACCAATGCTATGGTGTGAAAGGTCTTCCGGGCTTTTCACACCGCAGGAGTGTGCATCCCGACTCATACAAAACCCATCCCCCCCGCAATTAAGCCCTAATAATCTCTTTCCTTGCGCCACAAGTGAATTACCTTTGTTCTCAGCCGATGCAACAGGCATCAACGTTGAACCGACAGCCTTAACGGAAATAAAGCGCCAGTGCCCTATTCTGCTCAGCCGACCTCGTGACTTCGCGATACAGAGCCAGTCCGGCCCGTAGCGCGCCATTTTGCCGTAACAACCGCACATACTCGAGTATATTTTCGTCGCTGAAAGCAATAGGACTGGCTGTTTTACGCCGCAGGAACCATTCCAGACGAAGGGCTTCGCGGTCGTTGATTAACGCTTCCCGCAAATCCGGTAATAAATGAAAAGCAAAATACGAGGTTTTCCATGCTTTATCCGGCGTTACAGGGAATGCATCAGGTAAAGTAATGCCCGGAATATCTGCATCAAACAACGCCAGTTTGATGGCCTGATCGCGATAGCATATCGCATAAGGCCACGCCACCCAGGCTCCCACATTGTGAGCGGCAAGGTAATAGCGATCGATAGCTAGCTTTTGCATAAAAGCTTGCGCCTTCCCCGCCAGAGATTCGATATCGCAGCCAGCTTGCGGTTTATCGGAATCGCCTTGTCCAAGTAGGTCCGGCGCGATAACAGGTAGCGATCGGTTAACAGATTTCTTTCGGGTGAACAGCGCATTCCGGTTTTTTGTGTCGGTGGGTACATCGTACTACCGAGAAAGTGGCATGAAATATATTTTGCCATCCGCTCTTTAGCATTGAGATTGTGACTAAAATGAACGGAGAATTATTGAAAAGGACTCGAATTCAGACTCCATTCACCATCAAAAATCAGGAGAACGTATGTCTCGATTACTTGCCAAGAAACACGGGAAGATGGTTCTGACACTAATACTGATTGTCGTCGTGCTTTTACTATTCCGGTGGGCGGCGATCGTGTGGGGATAAATTGCCGTTATTTAAGTCGAGAATTGATGAACCATTTTCTTACCGAATCAGAAATAAAAAACGCCCCGCATCAATTACGATGTGAGGCGTTTTTTTTGAAATTAGTCAATAACGCTAAGAATATTTTTAATGATATTTATACGCTATTCACTATTTCAGTTAATGTTGTTTAACTGCTCCGGGCATTCCCTTCATCGCTATCGTAAACAACATCAACTTTTAAAAAAGATTATTCAGCAACAACGTTGGTAGCTGAAGGACCTTTTGCACCGTTTTCAACGGAGAATTCAACTTTCTGGCCTTCATACAACGTTTTGAAGTTATCGCCCTGAATGGCAGAGAAGTGAACGAACACATCTTTGCTACCATTGCTCGGAGTGATGAAACCAAAGCCTTTATCAGCGTTGAACCATTTTACTAAACCAGTCATTTTATCAGACATAGATACTTCCTTTATTTTCCAGGTCGCATTAAAGCGACGAACGTGGTCTGTTAGCAGAAATTATTTATAGGCGCTTAGGAGGAGACTCACGGAAAAGAGGTATCTAGATAGGATAACGCTTGAACTGAGAACTGCTTTACTAAAATGCTTTACATAAGGTCTGTATGCCAAACCGATGTGTGCATTAACGCATGGACCAAAAAGTTAAGCAAGTGTTATTTTCAAATAAATACTAACGGGCATATTTCATTCCGGAAAAATAATCTTTTTCGAGACTGTTTTATTTTTAATCTGCACACGATTTCTCTTCTCAATTAATCGGCAATGAGCGCATAGCGCATAGCGCATAGATAAGGAGAAACCATCAATTATCGACCTACACCAAGCACATCCTCTGATACGCTATACCTAACAGAGTGTGGTGCGAAGTGAAGTGCATCGTGATGAGAACGAGAGGTGAAGATTCATGTCATTAAGCGACTGGCTGTGGAGGAAAAAATTGATTCTCTTGCTGACTATCGTCGTTATTGCAGAGGTCATCATGTATCTGATGACCTCTGAATGGTTCCCCTGGGAATGGTGATGCAATGCCCTGCCCGTTTAAACGGGCTGACAGAGGATCACAACCCGTGGTACCAGCTCCAAATCTTGATCAACACCGCCGCAGAAACACACCAACACACGACGGCCGCCGCTAGCGCCTGCGCCAACTTCATTGTATCGGTGAAATAGTAGAGCGAAATCAGATAAATCAGGTAAGGGATAACGGACCAGATACCGAACAGAATAGTAGAACGCAGCGCCTCCAATCCACGCTCGGAACCTACAATATAGTGAGCGATAAGAGCGAACGTCGGGAAAAGCGGCACCAGTCCGGCGATGTAATAATTACGTGTTTTCGCTAACAGTCCGATCAGCACAACAACCAGTGCGCCTAGTACGGCTTTTAAAAGGATCGCCATTTTTATTCTCTTTTTCTCTGTATTCCAATACGTTACTTCAAATATAACTTCACGTGAAATACACAAAAACAATGGCATCACCGTCGCCTCTGTTCTTTACTTGAAGAGTAGGCTCCGGTCATCGTTCTGTATGTCATGCCTAGCGTTCGCGGTTCCACGGCATGCGCATAAGAAAACGAGCCAAACCACAAAAGCCAGTTAGTCCAGAAAATATCAGCCCGGCCCCGACCAATCCGGCGACCCAATAAAAGACCGGATTCAGTATCTGGCCTAAGATCACCCCCACCAATACCGTGCTCCCCGCGACAATTTGAACCTGTCGCATGATATCCATCGCCGGTCGCTTCCCTTTCACAATGGGCAGACCGGCACGTTTCCATGCCTGTAATCCGCCGGTTAGCAGATAGGCCTGAGCCGCTCCCGCCGCCTCAGTCAATTGCGCGCGGTGCTGAGTAGATCGCATCCCTGATAGACACAAAAAAATCACGCTATTCGCGCCTGACAGGATCTCGTGCAGTTTATCCGCATTAAGCGATACCATCGGGCAAGACACCGAGTGAGGGATATGTTCACGCTCATACTCATCAACCAGGCGGATATCGACCAGTACCGCCCCCATCTTCAGCAGTTGTTGCGCTATTTGCGGAGTCACAGATTGAGACGACGGCATGAAACTCTCCAGAAAAAAACAGGTCTGAGTTTAAGTATAGGCGAGAGTTCAGACAGCAAGATATGTACACGACATGGCGATATCACCCGCCCAGACTAAGTGAGATGAAACGATTACATCAACATAACGGAACGAAGCGCAGATACCGGGGTCTATAACTATAAGAGACGACAAGATTAACGGTCTATGGTGATGAGACATAAAAAAATCCGCTCCGAAGAGCGGATTTTACAGACACAGTTAACCCCCTATAAGGGGCAAGGTCTCGATACGATTAGAAGCGGTAGCCTACGCCAACGTTCCAGCTGCCAACATCCACACTGCGGATACGGCTTTGTTCGTAACCTAAGTCCAGCGCAACGTTCTGAACCGGGTTGAACTGCAGACCAGCACCGTATACCACGCCAACATCATCATTTTTGGCGTTAGCAGTACCATTATCAGCATTGTGGGTGTACTTCGCGCTGCTCATACCGACAACACCATAGATGCTTGCCCAGTCATTGAAGCGGAAAGCAGGACCCACGCTGAATCCGTAATAAGTCCCTTTCTGGTAGACATTATTAACGGTGTTGCTGTCTTGCAAGTAGGTGAATGAACCGATTACGCCCACCGGGGAGTTGTCGAATTCATAACGATACTTCAGGTTGAAACCCGGCAGCTTGTTCATAACGCCTTGAGCATCACCCTGGGCATAACCTGCAGATACAGTACTCTCGCCAGCCATCGCAGAACCGGCACTTACGGCTAAAACACAAGCCAAAGCTGAAAGACACGCAATTTTTTTCATATACAGCCTCGAATCACTCTTATGAAAGAATATTAAAGCGCTATAAATATAACAACAAATCCACGTTGTTGCTGAGCCTCAAATACTTTTCAATTAGGTTAAACATGTAACAAGGATTTTCTTAAACCCATCAACCCCTTCAAATTCATTGAGTTAACGGATAAAAGCATGTCATAAAAACATAAACTTAAGATAATCAAAAAAACAGAAAATTCCTATTCGCACTATCATCACTAAAAAATACTGCATTACACAAAAGATACGTAAATTAAAGTCAGTAATGGTAAATGATTAGCAAATAATTTATCTATTAATGATTTTATTCTTTTTTTGAGTTATTTGCGCTCACTATTCGTACAATCACTTTCCGAAAGTGTTTTCCCGAGTGGGAAAAACAACTTTTCTAAATTAAATGGCAGAAAAATAAGTCACAAAGCTGGCGAGATTTTTAATTTGTGCTACCCGTACCGAAGTAAAAATAAACCTAGTCCGGAGTGATTAATTCCTGTCGCCCTTTCTACTTCACCCTCTAAGCATGCGGTTAAAAAGCGGTAGCACGTCACTGACATTACCACTATCACAATGGTTCTTTCCCGACAATCACGCAAAAACGGTCTGTTACATTGCGAACGCTTTTTCAACAAAATTATTCTATCCGGATTATCTTTCTCATGCCTACTACTCGGACTATCGCCGTGTCCGAGGCTTATTTGTTTGTTCTTCCATATGGCCAGTCTGCGTATTTCTGTTTTTTAATGCTAGCCCACTGGAGACACCACCATGTCAGCTGCAATCGTCAAAAAACACACTTCAGAAAAGAGTCGCTCGACTGGCTGTCGTCGTGAATGAAGGGATGAAAAACCTACGATCTTCTTTACGGTTTTATTTCAACGCGAGGAGGATAAATCGCAAATAAAATAGCTGATAAAAAACAGGGGCTTTAGATAAATACGGACGACGAGAATGCGTGTGATTTTCGATAACATTTTGATGTCATTAAACTTTAACGTTAGTGTCTATCTGTTCAATAGGCAAATTTTTACAAACGGAGCCAGCGGAGCTGCTATAATTATCCCCGTTGAACATCAATACTAATGATTAATGAAATTAAGAGGGCAACACTTATGCGTACAGCTAAACTGGTAAAACCCACCTCTTCAGAACTACGTTACACGCTTAACGATCAGGATGACGAAATTAAAGTTTCCACCATCAAGCTGCTGAACCAGCTGGTTGTCGACTTCACCGACCTGTCTCTGATCACCAAACAGGCTCACTGGAACATGCGTGGCGCTAACTTCATCGGTGTTCATGAAATGCTGGATACGTTCCGCACAACCGTTGTCGACCATCTGGACACCATCGCAGAACGTGTCGTACAGCTGGGCGGCGTAGCGCTGGGCACCACACAGGCTATCAACGCGAATACTTCGCTGAAAAGCTACCCGACCGATATTCACAACGTGCAGGATCACCTGAAAGCTCTGGCAGAACGTTACGGTATCGTGGCTAACGAAACCCGTAAAGGTATTGTTCAGACTGAAGATGAAGATACGGCAGACATTCTGACCGCCGCTTCTCGTGACCTGGACAAATTCCTGTGGTTCATCGAATCCAATATCGAATAATTTTTGGCATTGTTGATGCTGCATCAGACCGCCCCTATGGGCGGTCTGCCTGTTTTTGGCGTTCACCACGCCTTCCCCTGCTGACATTTCTTTTCCTGAAGCTTTTCCCGCCAGGATGTACAAAAAAAAACCTCAAACCCCCAATATTTAGCCCCTCACGCTAATCAATAGTTGTCACTCCAAGTCAATTAAGTTAATGATATCGGTGCAGTGTGCACATAAAAAGCCTATGTTCAACAACACAGGCTGTACCGCTCCAAAACCGGCTGTCGGCGCTGTGTGATTACCGCTCGCGGCAACAGCCTCACTCCTCAAAAACAGTGAAATAAAGCTGTATTTATAGGAAACAACTCATGAAATCATTTCTTAAAGCTTCCGTTGCCGCACTTGTGCTCGCCTGTAGCTTTAGCAGTCATGCAGCGGATAAACCGCTGATCGTAGCAACCGATACCGCGTTTGTTCCTTTTGAATTCAAGCAAGGCGATAAGTACGTTGGCTTCGATATCGATCTGTGGGACGCCATCGCCAAACAGTTGAATCTCAACTACACCCTGAAGCCGATGGATTTCAGCGGCATCATTCCTGCGTTGCAGACCCGCAACATCGACCTGGCGTTAGCCGGTATCACCATTACCGACGCACGCAAACAGGCGATTGATTTCTCCGACGGCTATTACAACAGCGGTTTGCTGGTCATGGTTAAAGCCGATAATCAGCAGATCAAAGGCGAGCAAGACCTGACCGACAAAATTGTCGCGGTCAAAGGCGGCACCGGTTCCGTGGACTATGCGAAAGCCAATATCAAAACCAAAAGCCTGCGTCAGTTCCCGAACATCGACAACGCCTACATGGAGCTGGCCACGAATCGTGCCGACGCGGTACTGCACGACACGCCTAATATTCTATATTTCATCAAAACCGCCGGCCACGGCCAGTTCAAAGCCGTCGGCGACTCCATCAAAGCCCAGCAGTACGGCATCGCTTTCCCGAAAAACAGCGATTTGCGCGAACGTGTGAACGGTGCGCTGAAAACCCTGCGTGAAAACGGCACCTATGCAGCTATCTATCTAAAATGGTTCGGTACTGAACCGAAATAATCGCCGTTCGTTTGTGGAGAAAGTTCATGCAGTTTGATTGGAGTGCCATTTGGCCTTCCCTGCCCCTTCTTCTGGAAGGGGCCAAAATGACCCTGTTGATTTCGGTTCTGGGCCTGCTGGGAGGCGTCATTATCGGCGTATTCGCGGGGTTCGTTCGCGTCTACGGCAACTGGATATCTAGCCGTATCGCGCTGGTGTTTATCGAAATCATTCGCGGCACACCGATTGTCGTACAGGTCATGTTCATCTACTTCGCGTTGCCGATGATCTTGACCTCGGTTCGCATCGACCCATTTGCCGCCGCCGTCGTCACCATCATGATCAACTCGGGGGCGTATATCGCCGAGATCACGCGTGGTTCGGTTTTGTCTATTAATAAGGGCTTCTCGGAAGCCGGTATGGCGCTGGGCCTGTCTCGCCGTGACACATTGCGTTATGTCGTTGCGCCGCTGGCGCTGCGTCGGATGCTGCCGCCGTTGGGCAACCAATGGATTATCAGCATCAAAGATACGTCGCTGTTTATCGTCATCGGCGTCGCTGAACTCACCCGTCAGGGGATGGAGATCATCGCCGGGAACTTCCGCGCACTGGAAATCTGGAGCGCGGTCGCCGTGATTTATCTGGTTATCACGCTGGTGCTGAGCTTCCTTCTGCGCCGTCTGGAAAGAAGACTTAAAATTATATGATTGAATTTAAAAACGTTTCTAAACACTATGGGCAAACACAGGTTCTCCATGATATCGACCTGAAAATCAATCAGGGCGAAGTCGTGGTGATTATTGGCCCGTCCGGCTCAGGGAAATCCACCCTGCTGCGCTGCATCAACAAACTCGAAGAGATTACCAGCGGAGAACTGGTGGTCGACGGGTTAAAGGTGAACGATCCCAACGTGGACGAACGTCTGATCCGTCAGGAAGCCGGTATGGTCTTTCAGCAGTTCTATCTGTTCCCGCAGATGACGGCGCTGGAAAACGTGGCTTTCGGCCCAATTCGCGTTCGCGGTATCAAAAAGGAAGAGGCGGAGAAGCAGGCGATGGCGCTGCTGAAAAAAGTGGGGCTGTCCGAACGGGCGCACCACTACCCTTCCGAGCTTTCCGGTGGACAGCAGCAGCGCGTAGCGATTGCCCGCGCGCTGGCGGTGAAACCGAAGATGATGCTGTTTGATGAGCCCACCTCGGCGCTCGACCCGGAGCTGCGTCACGAGGTCCTGACCGTGATGAAAGATCTGGCGGAAGAAGGGATGACAATGGTCATCGTCACTCACGAAGTCGGCTTTGCTCAGAAAGTCGCGTCGCGCCTCATCTTCATCGATAAAGGCCGTATTGCGGAAGACGGAGAACCGGATGCGTTGATCAGCCATCCGCCTAGCGAACGTCTGCGCGAGTTCCTACAGCACGTGGCGTAATCTGCCCAAAAAAACAGAACGTATCCGCAAGGATACGTTCTGTTTGTCTTACCTCACTCATTTCCTACATAGCCGATGCGACAAGTCCGTGAGTCATTACTGTTTGCTGGCCAGCACGGCATCGTGCAGGTTCAGGCGCTGCCAGAAGTTGCCCTCGCGGCTTCCCGACAGCGGATAGCCATTAGCTTCCGCCGTTTTCACCATCAGCGCACGACGCTGCTCCGCGCTTAACTCCGGCAAGGGACCCTCCAGCAACACTTCTGCGCCTTTTGGCACGCTGACCGGCCGTGCGGCCACTTTCGTCGCGGGCAGACCATAGCTCATCGTAAAGCGATAGAACTGACGCATAACGGGATGAGTGTAGGGATCGTCTTTACCCTGCGGCCGGGCGCACTGCGCCAAACTCATGCCACAGGCCTGCTCCAGCGCGGTACGCATCTGGGTTTTGGCTTCGGTGAACAGCTTCTTGAATTCAGGATCGTTCATCAGCGTGGCGATCTGATGCTCCGCCGTCATTCGTCCGCCCATCACATCCAGCGGGTAATGCACGCCCAGCACGACACGTGAGTAACCGTAAGTCGCCGCGCGGTCAATCAGCGGAACGAACCGTTCAGGCAACATTTCCGCCAGCAGAAGCGCATCGTTGTAGCCGCTGTTGGTGTGACCGCTTGGGAACGCGTCGCCTGACGCGGTATAAGGCACGGAATCATTGACGACCGCCGTATCCGGGACCAAATGAATCGCGTTCCCCGGCTGTTTAAACGGACGCGGATAGTGATAGAACTGCTTCGCGGGCGACGTGCTCACGGCGCTGGCTTTGATCAAAGCAGCAGCTTTGCCCATCTCACCACGCTGATAAACGTCGATGAAGGCATTACCCAAACGGGGTCCCAGCGCTTCCGCCAACGCGTAGAAATAGCGAATGTTCTCCGCATCGACCAGTGCCTTCTGACGCAGTGCGTCCGACGCATCCTGATTGATACGCTCCACCGTGGCGCGGTTTTGACGCAGCAATGTCGGCGTCAGCGAGTTAAACGCCGACAGCAATGTGATGCTGTCTTGTTCACGCGCTTCCTTCTGGAAGTCGTAGCCTGCCGCTTTCAGCCATGCCGTATCAGCCTGAGGCGATGCCTGCTGTGCGCTATCCAACTGCGCTCGGGTCAGCGTCTGCGCGTGGCCGCGCAGCATGTCCTGTAAATGTTGCTGTGCGCTCTTTTCCAGAGCGACGTATTCCGGGCTGGCGTTGGCCTCCGTGGTGGATTGCACCTCCGTCATCGCCACGTGCAGCGTAGGTTCGGGCAAGGCGGCGGGAGCGTGAGGAATGGTCAAGGCGCAGGCGACGGCAACGAAGAGAGAAGAGTAACGCATGATATTTCCTTGAATTTCAGAGAGAAGGACGGTCGGTTCATTCCCTACACGGGCAAAACACAACGCAGAAAATTCACATGCCAGACAGCCTAGATCGTCATTGTGACCGTTCCGTGACAGCGCTGACATTCAGGCATCATACGAAACGACGCCCTACAACATGGGGTAAATGCTCTAAGAACATCGGGAAAGGACCGCCTCACCGAACGGGAGACGGGTTGTTACGGCAGCTATTGCTGCCGTACAGGATTGCGTGAGGATGAAGTGGGCTGGGGGTTATTTCGTGACCGGGTACTCGTGCTCGATCTCAGCGGCAAACGCCTGACACATCGCCGCATCGCCCTGACGATTATCCGCCAGTACCCGTTCACCGTCCACGACGCGGATATGCGCCTGCAGGTCAAAATCAGCCGCGGGCTGCGGGCGCGCCGCCGCCGATGTCATCATTGCCTGCGCTTCCTGCCACGCCTGTTCCACCGTCATGGTGCAGGCCTGAGCCAGATAATCGGGGTTGAAGCCCTCGCCCGTCAGGCTGCGCAATGTCTCATCGTGGCTGACGCTGTTACCCGGCTGCCAGTAGTGGCGGGCCAGATCCGGTCCGATCGCGGGGTTATCCGTCAGGTAGCCATCGCGATTCAGGAAAAAGGCTCGCGTCTGCTCGACGGCCATCAGCGCCAGCAAATAGCCCTGATACGAGCAGGCAGATTCCATCGACAGCAGATGCGGGATCGCCATCGTCGGACGCGGACTGCCTTCAATGCCAATGATGCGCTGTTCGGTTTCGCGCGCCAGCCGGGTGATGGCCTCCGGCGTCAGCTGCGCATCATCCCACTGATAAAGCTGCCATTCGAAGTACGGCACCAGCAGAATGTGACGCTCGTTGAAGGCGCGCATCGGCTGACGCGTGCGGATATCTTCCTGAATCAGCGCGTCGGGGATCGTCTCGCCGTTGCGGCTGCGGGCATAACGTTTCAGCCAGTCGGCGTCCTGTAGCAGGCTGTCGCAGAACATGGATTGGGTTTCCGCGTAGGCCATGGACGTCGGCGGATACTCCTGTGCGAAACAAGGCGCATTTTGACGAATATTGGCGAAGTGCGCGGCGTGCCCGCCTTCGTGGAACAGCGTATTGATGCCGTGCGCTCCGCTGCCAACCTGATCCGGTTTTGCCAGACTGGTGAAGTTGATACGCGCCGGGACCCACTGACCCTGATTCACAAACGGCGGCACGGGCTGGTGCATGAAGCCGTTCTCATATTTCCCTTTCCGCACCAGCAGATCGAGGTTCAGCTCCGCGCCGTTAAAACCGATGTGCAATCTTTTAAAGCTATCGACCCAGCGCTCCAGTGACGCGGCGAAGGGAAAATAGGGATCGAGCTGGCGCGTCACGTCGCCCGCGCTGGCGTAGCGAATATTCCACGGCGACAGCGCTTCCGCGCCCTTTTCCGTCGCCAGCTGTTCGAGACTGCGCTGATTAGCCTCGCGCGTCTCGGCTTCGAAGCGGTCAAGAATGGCGAACAGCTGCTCCGGCGTCATGCGCTCGGTTTTGTTCACCTTGTAATCGAAGTAGTTGCGATAGCCCATCTGTCGGGCGAAGCGGTTGCGCAGCCGCACCAGTTCAGGGAAGCCGTTATTCAGCAGCCACTGCTCCAGGTCGCGCAGCGCCTCCTGCGAGCTACGGCGATAGCTTTCGTTATCGTTCGTCGCCTGATTGGTCAGCAGCTCGCCCAACGACGCAGGAACGCGTTCGCCGTCAGCATTCAGGTGTGTGGGTTGATAGGTCTGACGATGCGCGTACAAATCGCTTTCCGCCGCAATCAGCGCCTCCATCAGCGACTGTGCTTCCGGATCTTCAATCACGTTGCAGTCGAAGAAGCGATACCAGCCTTGCAGGCCGTGCAGCAACGCCTGCTGCTGCGCTGATTCCGGTAACGCTTCCAGCGCCGAGATCTGCTCACGCAGCTCCGCCAGTTTCTGCGGCTGGGCGATGAATCGCTTATAGGCGCTTTCTGCGGCAGAGAAGCGCGCCGCCACATCGTCGTCGCCAATGCCCATATACAGCTGCCAAAACAGATCTTCTTTCGCCTGATGGACGGCGAGATAATCGCGATTCAGCGCGTTGAAATATTTCACTATCTGCTGCATGGCTGCTCCTTTACGTCAATGCAGACTCAGGCGCCGCAGTCACTTTCCGCTACCGCGCCAACCTCATCCAATCACAGTGATTAAACGGCCAATCTTTAAGATGTTTTTTTCAAGCATAGAACACGGCGACGGCACGAGCGCGTAGGCCCGAACCATCCACGACCGACGACTACGCCGCCAACCGACGAACCACTTCGTCCACGGCCAACGTCAGCGACTCAGCTTCGCCGCAGCCGACCAGGCAACACGCCAGCTGCATGATGATGGCCTGCGGCACCGGCTGTTCTCCGGTCAAACAAGCGGTCGTCCACTGCGCCGTCGCGACGGCGTCGGAGGTCGCGGGCAACGCCGACCGTTCGATAAGCATATCCTGCCGCGCCTGCAGCGGTTGCTGCTGCTGGCGATGAATGAAATAGGTTTCAGGAAAGCGGCGGGGATTGGCATAAACTTCGCCCTCGGTGCCCGGCATCAGCAACGCACGCCCGTCGATATCTTCAAAAAACGTCCCGAGGCGCGCGATATATTCAGGATGCGACACGCTGGCCAGCCGCAGCGCGGCCGAGGGCCCAAACGGCGTGGCGACTTTCGCCAGCGTATGCGCGCTGTTACGCACGCCCATCCGCCAGCGCATGTTCAGCTGCCGCTCCATCGGCGGACACAGTACGTCGATAGGCAGGAACACCAGCTCGCCGCGATCCAGCTGCCGTTGCGCTTCGTCTTGAGACTCCGCCGGAGCCACGCCCAGCTCTTGCAGGATGGAGCACGTGGTCACGCGCGTCGGATCGGTTCTCACGCCCTGCACCACGACCGGCAACCCCATTTTGTGCAGCAATAGCGCCAGCAGCGGAGTCAAATTGGCCTGTCGGCGCGCGCCGTTATAGGTGGGGATCACCACCGGCAGCGGACGGTCGACCGGCGGCGTCAGCGATAACGTCTGAGCCGCCATCGCCTGATAGAAACCGCGCATTTCCGCTTCCGCCTCGCCTTTGATGCGAAAGGCGATCAGCAATCCGCCCAATTCAAGCTCCGGAACGGCATCGTTCAGCATCGCCTCATAGAGCGCGCGCGCCGTCTCCTGATCCAAATCGCGGGCATGATTTTTTCCCCGCCCGACCTCTTTAATAATTTTGGTGTAATCCATGACGTTTCCAAGCGTTAACACGAATCGTTTGCAGTGAAAATAGCATGTTTTATCGCGTTGAGCAGCGTTTGCCGCGCGTCGCAGAGCGAATACGCGGCGGCTGTCCGAGCGGCGCTGACAGGGAAAATCAGGGCGCGGGCATATCCCGTTGTTCGATGGGGAAGACCGGCAGCGCGGCCAGCAGCTGGGCGCCATAGCCCTTGGTCAACAGGCGACGATCGTAGATGATGATTTCGCCGAAGCAGGTATGGCTTCGAATCAGGCGACCCACCTGCTGGATCAGGCTGAACGATGCGCTCGGCAGACTCTGTACCACGAACGGGTGCCGCTTCAGGCTTTTCAGCCATTCGCCTTCGGTCAAGATCACCGGGCTGTCGATCGGCGGGAACGCAATTTTGTGGATGTGTACCTGCGAGAGCAGTTCGCCTTTCAAATCCAGCCCTTCTGAGAAAGACTGCAGTCCGATCAGCACGCTGGTTTGCCCTTGCTCAACCCGCTGACGGTGGAGTTCCACCAGCCGATAACGCGGTTTGTCGCCCTGCACTAACAGCATCAATCGCAGATCGGTCACCTGCGTCAGAAACTGCTGCATCGCGCGCTGGCTGGCGAACAGCATCAGCATGCCTTTATGCGCATCGCGTTTCAGCTCGGCGCGGAAGAAACGCGCCATTTCGGCAAGGTGATCCTCTTCCTGCGCCATCAACGGCTCATAGCTCATCTTGGGGATCACCAGCTTGCCCTGATCGCGATGATTGAAGGGGGAGTCCAGCGCGATGAAAGTATCGCCATCGTCCTCGCCCAGCCCCGTTAACTCTTTAAGCCGCGAAAAACTGTTCAGCGAGCGCAGCGTGGCGGAGGTGATCACCACATGAGACAAGTTACGCCACAGCAGACGGTCAAGCTGATCCGAGACGCGGATACCCGCGCAGTGCAGATAGAGATGAAGCTGACCGTCGCGGACTTCTCGCACCAGCCACTTGGAAACCGGCGCCTGCGAGGCCTGTTCCAGCGCCGCGAGCCGCCACAGTTTGCTTTGAGATTCGAAGTACCCCAGCAGCCGACTCATGCGCAGCATCGTCTGATGTAGTCGCACGACGTCATGCTTGCCGGTTTTTTCCGCCAGATCGTTGAGCATATACTCCGTCAGTCCCCGCAGACTGTCGGTCAGCTTGAACAGGCGGGAGCAAAGCTCGCGCATCTCATCGGGCAACTTCCCCATCGGGAAACGGTAATCCGCCGCAGGTGACGAAGCCGGTAGAAACAGCGTGCTCATGCGTTCAAAGGACTGAATCAGCTCTCGAATTTCGGCGCAGTGTTCGGCCAGCCGGTCCGGTTGGCTCAGCCGCGGCGGCGATTTGGGGGAGAACTGCGCCAGACAAACGCCCATCTGCTGGATGAACTGATCCATCTGATGCTGCACCGCGCCAATCGTCACCTCGCCCGACATCTCCAGCGCGTCGCGAGCGACGTCTGGAATATGATGGCCTTCATCAAGCACCAACAGCAGGTTCTTGGCGCTCGGCAGAACCGAGTCGCTTTCCATCGCCGCCATCACCAGCGCATGGTTGGTGACCACCACATCCGCATCCTCAATCTCCCGTCGCGCCAGAAAGAAAGGACAATCACGATAATAGTGGCAGTTGCGCCCCAGACAGTTGGCTTTGTCGGTACTCAGCCGACGCCACAGCCCATCGCTGAGCGTTTTCTGATGATGGTCCCGCAGGCCGTCCCACTTCCCGGTGTGCAGATCTTTCTCCAACTGCGCACAGGTCTCTTGCTCTTCCCGGCTGGAGGGCGCCTGTTTCTCGTCCAGAAAGAGCAACAGATCGCCCTGCGCGTCGGCGTCGGTCGCCAGCACAGACAGGTTACGTGGACAGACGTAGCGCCCTCGGCCGAAAGCGGCGGTAAAGGTCAGGTCGGGAATAAATTTACGCAGCAGCGGCAGGTCTTTGCTGAATATCTGGTCCTGTAGCGCCACGTTGGCGGTACTGACGACCAGCGTCTTGGTTTCCGCTCTTCCCACCGCGATGCCGGGGATCAGATATGACAACGTTTTGCCGACGCCAGTCGGCGCTTCTATCGCCAAATGACGTGGATAATCGCCCGCCAGCGTGCGCGCGACCTCGGCGATCATCTGCCGCTGGGGCGGTCGTGAAACGAAGTCGGGGATCTGTTCCTGCAAGGCCTTATACCACTGGCCTATCTGCTGTTTAATTGCGGGGAAAGGGTCATGCCTACTCAACATCTGATTTCATTCGGCCCGTATTGTCCCACAGACCTCCCCCCTGCGTCAGCCTATAATGCCGCGACGCGGCTCGACAAAAAAGCGAAAACGAATTAGGTTGATGAACCCGTTCATTTTTCTTGCTGACTGCCCATGCCCCCGATTCGAACCCTGCGACAGCGCTATTGGTTTTCACCCCAATTGCCGTTTCTGGAGTGCCGTTCCACCTGGCAGAGCCGTCAGCCGTATAAAATGCATAGCCATGCGCAGCTGTCCATCGGCTGTCTTGAGGACGGCAGCACAGAGTGCCACTCAGGCGAAAACACCTATTTGCTCAACGCGGGGGATGTGATCGTGATCCCGCCGGAACGACCGCATAGCTGTCATCCACTGCCGGGGAAAACCCGCAGTTATCATATGCTGTATCTCGATGCATCGTGGTGCGCGCGTCAGCTTACACTGGCCGGTTTTGACAGCGATCAACTCAATGGTGACATTGTCACTTACTCATCCGCGGTGCTATTTCAACAGGTTATGCAGATAATTCGCCGTCTTCACGCCTCTCAGTTGGCCGGGATTGAGCACAATCTGCAACGCCTGTTCGCCGTCCTGTGTCATCCCCGCGTGGCGTCGGCTATCGATACATCCGCGTGTTCCGACGCTACCCGTTATGTACAGCGGCGATTGCGGGGAAACCTTCAGGACGCGCCCTCGCTGACGTTATTGGCGCAAGAGCTGGCGCTGCGCCCGGAAACCGTGTTGCGCCGATTTCGGCAAGACACCGGTATGACGCCCATGGCGTATCTCAACAACGCCCGCGTCGAACATGCCAAAATCCTGATTCGTCAGGGCGTGCCGCTGGCAGACACCGGTTATACCTGCGGTTTCAGCGACCAAAGTCACTTCCACCATACCTTTGTCAACTTCACTGCCGCCACCCCGGGCCAATACCGTCAGGCGCGATCAATTTTTCACAATAATTAGTCCCCACCGTGTTCTAGACTGGCCGCCGGTTTGATTCAACGCGGTCCGCACTATGATTAACACTCTGTTTCCCGAGCATTTCCCTGCCCTGGCCCTGGCGCACTTCGTGGCGTTGTTAAGCCCCGGTCCGGACTTCTTTCTGATCTCGGCATATGCCATACGCTTTCGCCTCTGCGGCAGTGTGGGTATTTGTGTCGGCATTGCGTTAGGCAATGCCCTCTATATTGTTCTGGCGGCGCTAGGCTGGACCGGCTTGCAGCAATCATACGGATGGTTTCAACTCGTCGAAGTGGCGGGCGCGCTCTATTTGCTCTGGATTGGCTTTCATCTGATGCGTTCCAAAGGCAACGTGAATTTGCCACGTGCCAACACGTCGTCTGGGTGCCCCGGACTGTTGCGCCAACTGGCGCTGGGGCTCGGCTCCGCCCTGCTGAACCCGAAAAACATGCTGTTTTACCTCAGCCTGATGACGACGTTGCTCGGCCCACAGGCAACCCGGCTGCAACAGGCAGTCAGCGGAACATGGATGGTGCTGGTGGTATTGGTCTGGGATCTGTCTATCGCCATGTTGATTGGCCGCCCCGCGCTGCAACGCCGTCTGGCGGGATCGATAGGCTGGCTGGAACGCGGCGCGGGAATCGTCCTGTTTGGATTGGGCGGATATCTGCTGTTCCGATGACGACGCCTCCTCAACGCGCTTGCCACTATCGCCACTGTCTCAGCGACGAAAGATGCCCACACAAGCCGTCAGCTTGTATCCCCGGGCTGAAAATCTATAATCGCAGGGGACATATAAAAGGATAAACGGATGAAGTTACGCAAACTATGCGCCATCGGCGTGTTTGGACTGTGCGCGCTCGGGGGAATTGGCGGGGTCATGCTGGTCGGCTATATCGTTCTCACTTCCGGAGCCTGACGGTCACGCAGCGGCCAACCGTAAGACGCTTTGCGGCGCCCTTTCCTTCATAACGACGTTGCCCTGAATCCAGACAGGCATTCAGGGCAACGGTTTTTACGGCAGCCATCCCCGGCCGCCGTATGTAGGGTTAAAGCAGCCTGAAACGCTGGCTTTTCACCCGCTGTGAATCCAGTCCAATCATCACATCGAAATCGCCCGGCTCGGCGACCTGCCGCAGTTGCATGTTGTAGAACATCAGGTCCTGCGGCGTCACCGTAAAGCTGACGGTCTGCGTTTCACCCGGCTGCAACATCACCTTGCGATATCCCCGCAGCTCTTTCACCGGGCGGCTTACCGAGGCCACCACATCGTGCAGATACAGCTGCACGACGGTTTCCCCCGCCCGCTTGCCGGTATTTTTCACGCTGACGGACGCGGTTAACGTGCCGTTGCGCGGCATGACCGGACGAGACAGACGCACGTCGGAAACGTCAAACGTGGTGTAGCTCAACCCATAGCCGAAGGGATAAAGCGGCCCGTTAGCCTCGTCGTAATAGTGCGACGTGTACTTGCCGGGATTCTCCGGGGTGTAAGGGCGGCCCGTCGGCAGGTGGTTATAGTAAATCGGGATCTGCCCCACCGAACGTGGGAACGACATCGGCAGCTTGCCGGACGGGTTGTAGTCGCCGAACAGCACATCGGCTATGGCGTTGCCGCCCTCGGTGCCGCTGAACCAGGTTTCTAGCAGCGCATCCGCCTGCTGATCCTCGCGCACCAACGACAGGGGCCGCCCGTTCATCAGCACCAGCACCAGCGGTTTGCCGGTCTTCTTCAACGCGTCGATCAGCGTTTTCTGGCTGTCCGGCAGCGTGATATTGGAACGGCTGGATGCCTCGTGCGCCATCCCCTGCGCTTCGCCGACAACGGCGACGATGACATCGGCCTGCTGCGCTGTTTTCACAGCTTCATCCAGCATGACCTGCGGGGAACGCGGGTCCATTTTCACCGCGGCTTCATACTGGTTGAGATATTGGACGATCCCCGCATGGTCGGTCACATTCGCGCCTTTGGCATACAGCAAACGCGCCTTGTCGCCGACGACGTTGCGCATCCCCTGATACACCGTAATCGACTGTGCGGCGACACCGGCGGCCGACCAGCTGCCCATGATGTCGCGTTTGCTATCCGCCAGCGGTCCGATCACGGCAATGGTGCCACTTTTAGCCAACGGTAAGGTATTGAGTCGGTTTTTCAACAGCACCAGACTTTTACGAGCGACGTCACGCGCTTCCGTCCGATGTAAACGGCTTTCCGCGTTGGTGTCCGGCGGGTCAGACTCTGCTGCGCCCAGATGACGGTACGGATCCTGGAACAAGCCCATATCGTATTTGACGTTCAACACCTGACGGCAGGCGTCATCAATGTCGCTCTGGCTGACCGCGCCCGTTTTCACCAGCTCGGGCAGATAGCGGATGAAATACTCATCGCTCATGCTCATACCAATCCCGGACTGCAATGCAATGCGCGAAGCATCGCGCGGGTCGGTCGCCACGCCGTGTTTGATCAGTTCTTTAATCGCGCCGTGGTCGCTGACGGCGATCCCCGAGAAGTGCCACTGGTCGCGCAATAACTCTTTCAGTAGCCAGCGGTTAGCCGTGGCCGGTACGCCGTTAATGCTGTTCAGCGAGACCATTACGCCGCCGCTGCCCGCATCAATCGCCGCTTTGTAAGGCGGCATGTAGTCCTGGAACATGCGCTGCGGGCTCATGTCGACGGTGTTGTAATCCCGTCCGCCTTCCACCGCGCCGTACAACGCAAAGTGTTTGACGCTGGTCATTAGCGAATGACGCGACGTCAAATCATCGCCCTGAAAGGCTTTGACCATGATCTGTGCGATGTCCGCCGTCAGCCAGGTGTCTTCGCCGAACCCTTCCGATACCCGTCCCCAGCGCGGATCACGGGTGATGTCGACCATCGGCGCCCAGGTCATGTTGAGGCCGTCCTCGGTCGCTTCATAGGCGGAAACGCGCGCGGAGGTAGCAATCGCCGCCTCATCCCAACTTGACGCCAGCCCTAGCGCGATCGGAAAGATCGTGCGCTGGCCGTGTACCACGTCGTAGGCGAAAAAGAGCGGGATCTTGAGGCGGCTGAGCTGCATCACCTGATCCTGCATCGCGCGGATATCCTGGCGCGTGACGGTGTTAAAAATCCCACCGACCTGCCCTTGACGAATCATCTCTTTAATGGCGGCTTTCGGGTTATCCGCGCCGACACTGATTAAGCGAAGCTGTCCGATCTTCTCTTCCAGCGTCATTTTCTTCAGCAGATCGTTGACGTAGGCATCACGCTGTTGCGAAGAGGCGGTTAAGGCGGTCGGAGGTGTCGTCAACGCCGTCGTCTGTGCGGCGGCGGGATGGCAAGCAATTCCCATTGCAATCGTCAGTGAAGTCAGCCATTTCATTATGTTTACGGACCTAATCAATCCCGTTTCAGTCACGCGTGCCAGAACTCAGGATACGGTTGGGGACAGAGGAGTCATCGGCTTTTCCTCCCGAACGATCAGAGGCGATGTTCCAGCGTAGCTACCTTGTGGACAATGCGGTTTTTCCGCGCTTAATCATAGTTGATTTCAGTACGAAATTTTATCGGGTTGTCGAATAAATAGGAGAATTTACCCGAAAAAACAACGTGTAATAGGCGGGGAAGTGTGCATGAAGAGAACGTAAAAAAATGTGTCGCCTGACTGATGACAGGCGACACACTCAGAAAGGATACCGTGGTCGATTAACGACGAGCCCGCGTCAGCGCTTTATCCAGCGCGCCCACCAGCCAGTCGATGTCTTGCGTCTGGAATGCCAACGGTGGGCGCAGCTTAAGGACGTTGCCGTAAGGCCCCGCGACGGAGGTCAGCACCCGCTCTTCGCGCAGGTGTTCGATCACCGCGAGCGCCAGCGGTTTGTCCGCCGTTTTGTTCTCCCGATCGCTGACCAGTTCAAAGCCGATGAACAGTCCCGCGCCGCGTACATCGCCGACGCACTCGTGACGCTGCGCCAGCGTGGCCAGCTCTTGCTTGAGGCGCGCACCAACGGTTTTACTGTGCGCTTGCAACCCTTCGTCTCGAATCACTTTCAGCACCGCCTGCGCAGCGGCCATCGACACCGGGTTGCCGCCGAAGGTGTTGAAATACGGGATCTCATCGCTAAACGCGGCCAGCACGTCAGCCTTCGCAAACAGCCCGGAGACCGGAATGCCGTTCCCCATCGGTTTCCCCATCGTCACAATATCCGGCACGACGCCGTGGCGCGCAAAACCCCAGAACGTGTCGCCGGTGCGGGCAAATCCCGGTTGAACCTCATCCGCGATGAAAATACCGCCGTTGGCGTGTACCACGTCGATGGCTGGCTGAAGGAAACCCACCGGGTCCGGCAAGACGCCGTCCGATGAAAAGATCGAGTCGGCCAGAAAACCGGCGAACTTGATGCCGTGAGCGGCCATATCATCGATCTGTTTCTGGATTTCGTTGGCGAACCAGATGCCGAGATCCGGCGCATTCACCCGGTAGCGATCCGGCGCAGGCACCAAGCGCGTAGTGGCCGCCAGCGGCTGCCCGCTGCCGAGCGCGGGAGACGCGCCGGAGGTCAAGTCGCTGGTGCCGTGATATGCCTCCTGACTGACGATAATCCCGGTGCCGCCGCTGTAGGCGCGCGCCACGCGGATCGCCAGATCGTTGGCCTCAGAGCCAGTACACATGTACATCGCTTTGGTCATGTCGGGCGGCAGGGTCGTCAGCAAGTCTTCGGTGTAGTCCAGAATGCGTTCATGCAGGTAGCGAGTATGGGTATTCAACTGACTCATCTGCTCTTGCACCGCCGCAATCACGGCGGGATGGCAATGGCCGATACTGGCGACATTGTTGTAAACATCCAAATACTGTTTGCCGCTGGCATCCCACAGGTACTGGCCCTCGCCGCGGACCAGATGCACTGGATTACGGTAGAACAGGCGGTAGGATTCCCCGAGCACTTTGCTGCGTTTCTCGGTAAGTTGGCGGATATCCTGGCTCAGCGCGTCGGCGTGTTCCGCCCGAAAGCTGTTGGTATCCATGATGGTTGAACGTGTCGCCATAACTACTCCCCTGAAAAATGAACGGTGGATCAGGTGAACGCCGCCTGCTGCAGAGCCGCTTAGCACGATCCGGTGGAAGCCACTGTATACCAAAAGCAATAAAATACACAAACGCAAAAATATGCACTATTTTGGTGCCAGTGAATGCACGGCGACGCGCCTTCGCATCTGCTTTTTTGAATTTAACACACAGAAAAACTACGCTTGGTTTGTGCATTTGTCCTAAGTCAGGATCAACGTGTATGATTCACGACGGCTATATGATTGATACACCGGGGACGTTTTTACGCACAGCCTTCGACACGAAACCCCCAAATACGCACAAAAACACACAGCCCTATTCCATAGACTCCTCATTGCACCTCGGACAGCCGGCAAAACGGCCACAGGAATTCGGCAATAAGGGAGTGAAAATGCGCCTTAAGTGATATTGTGCGGCCGCCGGACGGCGCTTTACGCGGCGTTCCCTATGGCTTATCCGGCGCAATAGCGGAAGCTCACCGCCTATTGTTAACACCATTAGTGGGTGTATTACCCTCAGGAAAAGAATCTCATGTTAGAAGAAACGCGGTTGCACCGTATCCGTGCATTACTGTCGACGTTAAACCGGGTCAGTACAGAGCAGATTATTCAACATCTCGGCGTTTCACGCGAAACGGTCAGGCGAGACATTCTTAAACTCGAAGCCCGGGGAATGCTGCGACGCGTCCACGGCGGGATCGTCGCCACCGGTCCCGAGCCGGAGCCGCCTTTATCGGTACGCCGTACGGTGCGTGAAAAAGAGAAGCAGGCCATCGCCCGCGCGGCGGTGCAGCAGCTTCAGCCGGGACAAACCATTTTCGTCGATGCCGGCACCACCACCACACTGCTCGCTGAGGAGCTGCTGTCCATGCCGGGGATGACCATCATCACCAACAGTCTGAACGTCGCTCTCAAACTGACCGCGCAGGAAGCAGAAGACCGTCTACTGCACGAGGTGATTCTACTGGGCGGCCACGTCGGCGCTTCCATCCAGGCCACCATCGGCGCGCAAACGGCCAACGAGTTGCGACGCTACCGGGCCGATGTCGCCCTGATGTCGCCGGTCGGCATCTCCAGCGCCGCGGGCGCCAGCAGCTTCTCTCACACCGAGGCGGCGATTGCGAGCGCGATGATCGAATTTGCCACGACCGCCATTATTCTGGCCGATCACACCAAGATCGGGGTCACCAGCCGTGTGGTTTATGCCCCGATGTCACAAATTGATATGGTAGTCACTGACGCCGCCGCCGAATTCAACCGCGACTATTCCGCCCTGAAAGACATCTGCCAACAGGTGATCCTCGCCTGATGTAGCCCGAACGGCCCGTTGGCGCATTGTGTAGTCTGCGGGCGTGAGGCATAGTGAATTCCGGTTTCACTCCACCCGCAGCACCGATACCCCAAATCTGAACGCTATCTGCCTGTGAGGCTCCGCCATGTATCAGCTTTATATCGCCAATAAAAATTATTCTTCCTGGTCACTACGCCCGTGGGTGCTGTTACAAGAACTGGATATCCCGTTCGAGGAGACGCTGGTGCCTTTTTCCCCCGGTATCAGTCAGCCCGCTTTCAAGACATTTTCGCCGTCAGGTAAGGTGCCCTGTCTCGTCGATGGCGATCTCACCGTGTGGGATTCGCTGGCTATTGTGGAATATCTGGCGGAACGTCATCCGGATGTCTGGCCAGATGACGTCGCCGCGCGAGCGTGGGCGCGATGCGCCTCGGCGGAAATGCATTCAGGATTTCCCACCCTGCGCGAAGTCTGCGGGATGAACTGCGGTATTCGCGTCAAACTGCATGAGATTACGCCGGAGCTGCAGCGCGATGTCGCGCGGGTGAATCAGCTGTGGGAAGAGGGATTGACCCGGTTCAAGGGACCGTTCCTGGCCGGTGTGCAGTTCAGCGCGGTCGACGCCTTCTTCGCGCCGGTAGTCTTTCGCATCCGAACCTATGGGCTGCCGTTGACGCCGCTGGCGAAGCAGTATTACACCACCCTGCTGGCGCTGCCGGCTATGCAGCAATGGCTGGAACAGGCCCAGCTTGAACCGTGGCGTGAGCAGGAGCACGAAGCGACATGGGCGAGATACGGCACGCTGGAGCAGGATGAACGCACGGTCGGCTGATAACGCCGACCGCCCGAACGGCGGAGACTACTCCGCCGACGTCAACGCGATCTCGGAGGAAGACCGCTGAGGCGAGCTTTGGGCAATCGCCTTTTGTTTTTTATAGCTTAACGCGGCGGGCGGCACCGGGCTGACCTTGCCGCTTTCCAGCCAGTTACGCAGCCGATTGGCATCGGCGAAGTGGGTATATTTACCGTAAGCATCCAATACCACCAGCGCCACCGGCCGCTGATTGATGACGGTTCGCATCACCAGACAGTGGCCAGCCTCATTGGTAAAACCCGTTTTGGTCAGTTGAATATTCCAGTCCGGGCGGTAGACCAGATGGTTGGTATTACGGAACGGCAACGTATAAGCCGGATGAGCGAAGGTCACCATTTTCTCGTGCGTGGTGCTCAGCTGGCTGAGCATCGGATATTGTCGGCTGGCGACCAGCAGCTTGGTCAGATCACGCGCCGTAGACACGTTTTCCGTCGACAGCCCGGTCGGCTCCACATAATAGGTATGCATCATGCCCAGCGCGCGAGCTTTGGCATTCATCGCGGTGATAAACGCCTTATAACCGCCGCGGTAATGATGAGCCAACGTGGCGGCGGCCCGGTTTTCCGAGGACATCAACGCCAGCAGCAGCAGGTCGTGGCGGGTAGCTTCGCTGCCAAGACGCACGCGGGAATAGACCCCCTGCATCTCTTTTGTCTGGCTGATATCTACCGTCAGCATTTCGTCGAACGGCTGATTGGCGTCCAATACCACCAGCGCCGTCATCAGCTTACTCACTGAAGCGATCGGCACCACCACATCTGGGTTGCTCGAATACAGCACCTTGTTATTCAGTAAATCGACCACCATCGCGCTGCCGGAGGCGATTTCCTGATGCGAGGCCGCGGATGAGGCGGCCACCGTTTTAGCCGCCGCGGGCGAGGCGACCCAGACCGATGCGGACATCAGCACCAGACTTAAAAGCGAAAGCTGTATTTTTTTATTCATTATTCAGTAGCTTATAAATTGATTTGGCGGAAAGGGTTCAGGACGACCCGGGCATTATAGTTGCGCCCCTTCCCCCGCGCATCGGGACAACGGTAAAAGCTTTGTGACAAAGTTTGACAGGCCGTTGCGGGGCGGATTGGCGCCCTCGCAGGCAGATTAGGCTGGCATGCCCGGACGCATCCCGATAACATCATGCCCCGGCTAAACGTCGCCCCGGCGGCATCTTCATTTTTCGCCCGAGGTCGTCATGGACGACCGATTGTAATTGTTGTTGCGATAGTTAATAATTTATCTCAATAAGGTTAATTTCTTCTCATTATTAGTGGATTGCTTTATGTCCAATGCACACCCCGTCAAAACCTTCGAACGCCCGAAACTTGAGCTGCCTAACGAGGCGGATAAGCTGTTGCTTCACTCCTGCTGCGCCCCCTGTTCCGGCGAAGTGATGGAGGCGTTGAGCGCTTCCGGCATTGATTACACGATCTTTTTCTATAATCCGAACATTCACCCTCAGCGGGAGTACCTGATCCGCAAAGAGGAAAACATTCGCTTCGCCGAAAAACACGGCGTACCGTTTGTCGACGCCGACTACGATGCAGATAACTGGTTTGAGCGAGCGAAAGGCATGGAGTGGGAACCGGAGCGCGGCGAACGCTGCACCATGTGCTTTGATATGCGGTTTGAACGCGCGGCGCTGTACGCGCATGAAAACGGCTTTGGCGCCATCAGCAGCTCGCTCGGCATCTCCCGCTGGAAGAACATGCAGCAGGTCAACCAGTGCGGGATCAACGCGGCGCAAAAATACCCTGGCGTGGTGTACTGGGATTACAACTGGCGCAAACAGGGCGGCTCGGCGCGCATGGTCGAAATCAGCAAGCAAGAGCGTTTCTACCAGCAGGAATACTGCGGCTGTATTTATTCGCTGCGCGATGCCAATAAACACCGTAAATCGCAAGGCCGGGATATCATCCGCATCGGCAAACTCTTTTACGGCGACGAGCCCGCGTCCTGATCACTCCGGCATTGCCTGTGAATCAACGCTCAAAAGCCCCGCGCTGCTCGAATCAGAGCAGCGCGTTTTCACTCCGATAATTAATGCCCCAATAAGTGACGATAAGAGCGATATTCAATATTATCCAGCTGCAACCCAAGCCTTAGCGCACACTCCTGACATTTTTCGCCCAGACGATCTAATTCCGATTCATACTCCGTCATGCAAGATATTCCGACGTAATGACCAAGCGACTCGATATAATCCAGCGTGATTTGAAAAGTATCTAAAAAATAAATACTTCGTGTTTTATTCACTTCGAATACCGGCTGGAATCCTAGCGTTTTCAGCATACTGTCGGTGCGTTCAAATGACTCCACGTTCACCGTCTCGCTGCAGCCGGAGCGCGGCCCTTTGACGATCCACAGCTTAATGCCGGAGGGCACCATACATCGTAATAACATGCTGATATTTTTATGACTTAACGATTGTTCCACCGTATCGTAATAGATATCGCTTTCTTTATTTTCAAAAACAAAAGACTCAGGATGCAGGCTGAATAATCTTTCGCGGAAAGCGGCAATATCTTGAATGCTGAACTTTAATGCAACCTCATATTTTCCTCTGAAATGTTCAATCACTGGCTTTCTCCATTACAGGCGACCCTGGCTAGAAAATCATTCCCAGAAAGAAATGTGTTTTAATTAATTTTTTCATTGCGGCATTGCCATGAATAACAGCGGTAGATAACCGTAAACGCCTTATTACAGGCTAAAAATTGACGAAAAAAAACGGCGCTGACCGCGACGCCAAATAAGGCATGGAGCAGGCAGCTGCAATGGCGCATTTGAACGCGCTATGAAGATCGCGGCTATTATCAACAAAAGTCTGACTTTGCGCTAATGACGTCTGGATATAACGACCTGCGCTTGCCAGCCCTATCTTGAGAAAGGGCTGGCAAGCGCCTACGGAGGGGATAGTACCTTGTTCAACGTGGCTGAACCGATGCGCCGGCCGGCAGGAAAGGATTAATGCGCGGCGTCGATAACGCGGGCAATCGCGCCGGAGGACGTCAGCGCGCGCACTTCGGCGAACAGGCCAGCGGCTTCGTCATACTCTTTACGCAGATAACCCAGCCACTGCTTGATGCGCGCGACATGATACATGCCCGTATCGCCTTGCTTTTCTAGCCTCACGTATTTTTGCAGCAGCCGGACCACGTCCGGCCACGGCATCCGGGGTTCATTATATTTGATGACCCGGCTCAGGTTGGGAACGTTCAACGCCCCGCGCCCCAGCATCACCGAATCGCACCCCGTTACCTGCATGCAGGCCTGCGCGCTCGCATAATCCCAGATTTCGCCGTTGGCGATCACCGGGATGGTCAGCCGCTGGCGGATCTCGCCAATCGCGTCCCAGTTGATGCGATCCGCCCGATAGCCGTCCTCTTTGGTGCGACCGTGGACCGCCAGCTCGGTGGCCCCCGCCTGCTGCACGGCATCGGCGATTTCGAAACGATGGCTGTCGGACGCCCAGCCCAGCCGGACTTTCGCCGTTACCGGCATCGTCTCCGGCACCGCCGCGCGCATCGCTTTGACGCCCTGATAAATCAGTTCCGGATCTTTGAGCAGCGTGGCCCCGCCGCCGCTGCCGTTCACGAGCTTCGACGGACATCCGCAGTTCAGATCGACGCCGTAGGAGCCCAGTTCCACCGCGCGGGCCGCATTTTCGGCCAGCCAGTGTGGATACTGCCCCAACAGCTGAACACGCACCCGCGTCCCCGACGGCGTGCGGCTAGCATGATGCAGTTCAGGGCACAGGCGATAAAAGGATTTGACCGGCAGCCGCTGATCGACCACGCGCAGGAATTCTGTAATGCACAGATCGTAATCATTCACTTCAGTCAGCAGTTCACGGACCAGAGAGTCCAACACCCCTTCCATCGGGGCCAGCAGCACGCGCATAGTTATTATTCAGCTCACATCAACATCGGCACGCAATGGTACTGTCAGCAGACGAGCCAACGCAACGGAAAACACCGTCTCTCGCGGCGATCCCTATTCGCTTTTTTGCCGCATCACCGAAGGCGTGACGCCATACGCGGCCCGAAAGCGCTGGCTGAAGTGGCTGGAGGAACTGAATCCGCATGCCAACGCAATGTCCGTCATCGGCAGCGCGGTATGGCGAACCAGATGGTGCGCACGTTCGAGGCGAATCCGCATCACAAACTGATGCGGCGCCATCCCCTCGCTGTGACGGAACATGCGCGCAAAGTGAAATTCACTCAGCCCGGCCTCGGTGGCTAGGTCCGCCAGCGTCAGCGGTTCCGCCAGCCGCGCGTCGATCAGCGCCCGAATGCGCTGACGAACCATTGGCGCCAGTCCGCCACGCACCGTCGGCAGCGCCCACTGCAACTGGGTATAGCGCCGCAGCACGTGAGTCATCAACAGCGTCGAGGCGGTCGTCAGCGTGAGCCGGTCAGCGGCGTCTTGCCAGCTGTGCTGCAGCAGAAAGTGTCGATAGAGACTGACAATCTGCGCATCGTCGCCAAAGACCCGTTCTTCCAGTCGCAGGCTCGCCGGACTGCGATCCCAGATCTGCTCAGCCAGCTCGCGCAGGTGGTCGTCGGTGTAATAAAGGTGAACGAACTGCAAATCGCCGCGGATATCCCACGTGGAAACGCTGTGTTTCGGCATCAGGCAAAAGCGATCCGGGCCGCCGCCGTTGAACCAGCCGTCCGGCCGTTTATGGTAGGACTCATAGCCCCCGGCGATATACAGGCTCAGGGTGTGATGATTGGTATTTTCCAGCGTGACACGGTCGTGGCTGTTCTGCCACGACGCTAGACTGACGCCGTTATTGAGGTCCACCGAATCCCGCAAACGCGTTTTATAGTGCTGCAAAACGTTCAGTGCCTCATAGCTCGCCATGATGTCCCCTATGAAAAAACCGCAATTTGATGGTAACCAGCGCAAATCCGTGACAGCGCGCCTGCCTGTTCAGCTGGATATTAAAGGGTATCCGCCGTAACAGAGAGTCCTCCATGAATATCGTGCTTTATTTACTCGTCGTCCTAATTTGGGGCACCACCTGGCTGGCGATCAGCCTACAGCATGGCAGCGTGCCGCCGGAAGTGTCGGTCTTTTGGCGTTTCGCCATCGCCTCCGCACTGCTGTTATCGTTCCTGAAACTGACCGGTCGCCTGCGGCCCCTATCGTGGCGCGGACATCTGCTTTGCATGGTGCAGGGCGTCACCGTCTTCGGCATCAATATGATCTGTTTCTATCATGCCATCGTCTGGATTTCGAGTGGTCTTGAATCGGTGATTTTCTCGATGGCGGTCTTGTTCAACGCGTTTAATGCCCGGCTGATGCTGGGCCAGCGGCTGACGCGCAATGTGTGGCTGGCTGCGCCGCTGGGTTTGGCGGGCGTCGTCCTGCTGTTCTGGCACGACCTGACGCAGATCGACGCAGGCTCGCATTTACTGATGGGAGCCGGATTATGCCTGCTGGCGACCTACTGCTTTTCGCTGGGCAACATTATCAGCATCCAGCATCAACGGCAGGGGCGCGACATTATGGCGACCAACGGCTGGGGCATGTGCTACGGGGCGCTGGCCGTAGGCATGGCTGGAGTATTCATGGGCTATGACTTCACCCCCGAATTGACGGCACGCTATTTGGGATCGCTGGGGTATCTCGCCGTTGTGGGATCGGTCGTCGGCTTTGGGGCTTATTTCCTGCTGGTAGGTCGTATCGGTGCGAGTCAGGCGGCTTATGCCACGCTGTTGTTCCCGCTGGTGGCGCTCTCGCTCTCAACGGTATTCGAAGGCTATCAGTGGCGGGCGAATGCGGTGTTAGGGCTGGTGTTGATTCTGGCGGGCAATGCGGTGATGTTTTACCGTCCACGCCGTAAAACGGCGCTAACGTCCCAGCAGGCAGTCTGAGTGGACACCTGAAGAAACAGGCGGCCCGAGGGCCGCCTGTCACACAAACTAGGCTTTGGACGCCGGTTTGTGGCTCGGACGAGCGCGACGAGCCTGGCCGTCACGCGCGCCACCGCCGGAGCGAGGCGCGCCCTGACGAGCCGGACGACCACCCTCACCGGCGCCGCCACGGTGATTACCCTGACGCGCACCGCCGCCGCCACGAGGAGCCGATGACGGACGACCGCCACGGCCACCCTGACGACCGTTCTGGATAGGATCGGCCTTAATCGTCGGGTCCGGTTCGTAGCCCGGAACGGCCATACGCGGGATCTCACGCTTCAGCAGACGTTCGATGTCGCGCAGCAGTTTGTGCTCATCGACACAGACCAGCGACAGCGCTTCACCGGTAGAGGCGGCACGGCCGGTACGGCCGATACGGTGAACGTAATCTTCCGGTACGTTCGGCAGCTCATAGTTCACGACGTGCGGCAGATGGTCGATATCCAGACCACGGGCCGCGATATCGGTCGCCACCAGCACACGAATGGAACCGTCTTTGAAGTTGGCCAGCGCCCGGGTACGTGCGCCCTGGCTCTTGTTGCCGTGGATCGCCGCGGCGGTGATACCGTCTTTTTCCAGCTGTTCAGCCAGATGGTTAGCACCGTGTTTGGTCCGGGTGAAGACCAGCACCTGACGCCATTCGTTTTGACCAATCAGCTGAGACAGCAGTTCGCGTTTGCGTTTTTTGTCGACCATGTGCACATGCTGCGTCACCAGTTCTGACGGCGTGTTGCGACGCACCACTTCGACGGAGGCCGGATTGTTCAGCAGAGAGTTGGCCAACCCTTTGATGTCATCAGAGAAGGTCGCGGAGAACATCAGGTTCTGACGGCGTGTCGGCAATTTCGACAGCACGCGACGAATGTCATGGATAAAGCCCATATCCAGCATACGGTCGGCTTCATCCAGAACCAGCACCTCGACCTGAGACAGGTCTACCGCATTCTGATGTTCCAGATCCAGCAGTCGACCCGGGGTCGCCACCAGAATATCCACGCCGCCGCGCAATTTCATCATCTGGGGATTGATGCTGACGCCGCCGAACACGACCAGCGAACGCAGGCTCAGGTACTTACTGTAAGACTGGACGTTTTCGCCAATCTGCGCCGCCAGTTCACGGGTCGGCGTCAGGATCAGCGCACGAACCGGGCGACGGCCCTTCGACATAGGCTTCGAACTGAGCATTTGCAGCAGCGGCAACGTAAAGCCCGCCGTTTTGCCCGTACCGGTCTGAGCGCTTGCCATCAGGTCGCGGCCAGCCAATACCAGCGGGATCGCCTGACTCTGTACCGGCGTCGGCTCACGATAACCCTGCTCTTCCACGGCACGTAAAATATCGGCGCTCAGGCCGAGAGATTCAAAAGACATATTGAGAACAACTCCAGATCGACCCTGACCGGACATAAGTCGGCGTAGTTTCCAGGGCGATAACAAGATGGGTATCGGCGCGACGTTCGGTGTGCGTACGCGATGCGCTAACCCAGATGAATGGGCACAAACTACGGTGCATAACTGCCAATGATTGTATCAGGAAATGATGACTATCAGGGATTTTTCTACCTGCGTCACAGTTTAAGGCGAGAAACGCCTCCTACGCCCTACGATTTCGTCGATTGGCGATTTTCACCGCCATGAATCTGAGCGCGATTTTACCGTATGGCCGTCACCCAACCGCCGCCCCGCAAGCCAGTAGGTCCCCGCCGCCGCCTGACACTCAGCGACACACGGACAGCGGTCCGATCCTACTGAATTTAGGATGGATCTGGGTACGTCGTCTATGCCACAGTCTACACTTTGTCACGGGCATCGCGCGCCTCCGTCGGCGGTGTGCCTTCCAGCTCTACCAGGAGAAAAATGGATGAAAGCGACATGGCGTGATGACAATCAGTTCGAGCTACTGGTCAACGGCGACGCTTTCTATCCCAGCGTTTTTTCCGCCATTCGCCAGGCCCAGCGCCACGTGGTATTGGAAACCTTCATCTGGTTCGAGGATACGATCGGCACCGAACTGCGCGATGTGCTGGCCGATGCTGCGCGGCGCGGCGTCAGCGTGGATGTGCTGGCGGATGGTTTCGGCTCTCACGATCTGTCCGCAGGCTTTTTAGCGCCGATGATTGAGGCGGGCGTCCACGTGCGTTTCTACGACCCGCGTCCGCGACTGCTCGGCATGCGCACTAATCTGTTCCGCCGTCTGCACCGCAAAATTGTGGTGGTTGACGGCACGGCCGCCTGGGTTGGCGGCATCAACTATGGCGAAGACCACATGACCGATGCGGGGCCAGACGCCAAGCAGGACTATGCCGTCAAAGTGCGCGGACCCGTAGTACAAGACATTTATCGCTATGTCATGGACGTGTTGGCGCGTGAAGAGCCGCCGAAACGCTGGTGGCGTAACCGCTTCCGTCGCCCGGTGCGCAACCGCCATCCGAGCGACGCACAGGCGCTGTTCGTCTATCGCGATAATGCCTCTCACCGTGACGATATCGAAAAGCATTATCTTTATATGCTCCGTCAGGCCAAGCGAGAGGTCGTGATCGCCAACGCCTATTTTTTCCCTGGCTATCGATTGCTGCGTTCAATGCGTAAAGCCGCACGCCGCGGCGTGCGCGTGCGCCTCATCGTTCAGGGCCAGCCGGACATGCCGATCGTGCTGGTCGGCGCCCGCATGCTGTACCACTATCTGCTGCGCGCGGGCGTGGAGATCTACGAGTATCGCCGCCGCCCGCTTCACGGGAAAATCGCGTTGCAGGATGATCAATGGACCACCGTCGGCTCCAGCAATCTGGACCCGCTGAGTCTGGCGCTCAATCTGGAGGCTAATCTGATCATTCATGATCGCGACTTCAACCAGCAGTTGCGCGAACATCTGTACTCACTAATGACGGAGGATTCTCTGCGCGTGGAGCCGGACCATTTGCCTAAGCAGTCTTACTGGCGGCTGATGCAAAACGTCGTGGTGTTCCACTTTTTACGCCATTTCCCCGCCTTGGTCGGCTGGCTGCCCGCGCATACGCCGCGACTCAAACTGCTCAGCCCGCCTGACGAGACTGCAAAGGAATTAACGACACCACAACAGGAGATCACGCGTCCATGAATGTTCGTAGTCGCAAGAAGAACAAGAAGAAAACGCTGCTCAAAAAGAGTATCGCCACGCTGTTTCTCATTGCGGTGGTTGTTCTGCTGGTCATCTTTGCGCGGCAGGTGGATTGGACGGAGGTCCTGCATGCGATTCTGAGCTACAACCGACAGGTGGTGTACCTCATCGCCGGTCTGGTCGTCGTCAGCTATCTGCTCTACGGCGTTTACGATCTGCTTGGACGCGCCTACTGCCGTCATCCGCTCCCGCGCTTGCAGGTGCTGCTGGTCTCGATGATCTGCTACGCGTTCAATTTCACGCTCGGCGCTTGGGTGGGCGGCGTGGGCATGCGCTTTCGGCTTTACTCCCGGCTGGGACTGAAAAGCAGCACCATCACGAAAATGTTTTCCCTCAGCATCGCCACTAACTGGCTGGGCTATATCCTGCTGGCTGGCGGCGTGTTTGCCTTCGGCCCGTTGCACATGCCGGGAAACTGGGTGATCGGCGACGTCGCCCTGCGTCTGATTGGCTACACGCTGCTGCTGGTGATCGTCGGCTATCTATGGCTCTGCGCCTTTTCTCACCGCCGTCGTCTGCCGTTTCGCGGGATGAAGTTCTCGCTGCCGTCGTTGAAAATGGCCTTCCTGCAACTGCTGGTGTCATCGCTGAACTGGCTAATCATGGGCGCGATTAATTGGCTGCTGCTGGGCCAGAGAGTCGATTTCATTTTGGTGTTCGGCGTTCTGTTGATCGCCAGCATCGCCTGTCTGGTCGCCAACGTGCCTGCGGGGATTGGCGTATTAGAGGCGATATTCATGGCGTTGCTGGCGGGCAGGCCGTTCACTCACGGGGAGATCATCGCCGCGCTGCTGGCCTACCGGGCGCTGTACTATATCGCGCCGTTAATCCTCGCGCTGGGGCCTTACCTGTGGCTGGAAGGCCGCGCCAAAAAACTGCGGGTGAAGAACCTTCAGGCGCTGGCGAAGGAGCCGGAAAAGTCGCTGTGACCCGCATCACGACGCCGTTTCTCTTCACAAAAAAACAGGGAGCCTCAGCTCCCTGTTTTCCTTTCACGCCACTGTCCGAGTGCGATTAGCGGCGGTTGCCCAGTAAACGCAGCATCATCAGGAACAGGTTGATGAAGTCCAGATACAGCGTCAGCGCGCCGACGATGGAGTATTTCCGGAAATTATCTTTGTCATCGGAAGAGAGCTGCTCGCCGATATTTTTCAGCTTCTGCGTGTCGTACGCAGTCAGACCGACGAACACGACCACGCCGATGTAAGTGACGGCGCGCGTCAGCGCATCGCTTTTCAGCCAGAAGTTGACCAGCGTCGCCAGCAGGATGCCGATCAGTCCCATGAACAGGATGCTGCCCAGTCCGCTCAGGTCGCGTTTGGTCACGTAGCCGTACAGGCTCATCGCACCGAACATCCCGGCGCTGATGACGAAGGTACTGGCGATAGAGCCGCCGCTGTAGACGATGAAAATGCTGGACAGCGTCAATCCGGTCAACGCCGAATAGAGCATGAACAGACCGGTCGCCACCGTTCCGCTAAGACGGTTCACCATGCCGGAAATTACGAAGACCAGGCCCAGCTGCGCGATGATCAGCCCGTAAAAGGTGATCTGACTTGAGAAAACCAGCTTCAGCACGGCAGGCGTATTCGCCGCATACCAAGCGACAAATGCCGTCAGCAGCAGGCCGCAGGTCATCCAACCATAAACCTGCGCCATATAGGTCTGCATGCTGGTGCCAGCACGCTGAACAATCGAGTCATTGGAACGTGGATATCGATCCATGATGCTTCCTTTGTGTTGAGTAAACGATCCCAGGCAAATAATTGCCCTCCGAGCTAAAGTTTACCACAAAATCGCCCGGCCACCGGCCAGACACACGCCGCCCGGCACGGCTTTTATCGCGTCCAGCGCCGGGCGGCCTCACGATCGCTGTCTCGCGATGCCACCCACCGGTCGCCCTCCTCCGTCGATTCCCGCTTCCAGAACGGCGCACGGGTTTTCAACAGGTCCATGATGAACTCAGCGGCTTCAAACGCCGCGCCCCGGTGCGCGCCGGTAACGCCGACGAAGACAATTTCGTCGCCCGGATAGAGCGCGCCGATGCGATGCACCACGCTGACACGCTGTAGCGGCCAGCGTTCGCGCGCTTCCTCGACGATCTCCGCCAGCGCTTTTTCGGTCATGCCGGGATAGTGCTCCAGCGTCAGGGCGCTGACGTTTTCGCCCAGATTATGATTGCGCACTTTGCCGGTGAAAGTGACGACCGCGCCATCCTCATCGCAGGCGGCCAGCCAGGCATACTCTTCGCCCACGCTGAACGCGTCCGCGCCAACCCGAATACGAGTCGCTTTCATGCTCATCCTCCCGTCACCGGCGGAAAAAAGGCCACTTCGTCGCCGTCGCGCAGCGGATGATTCATCGCCACCAGCGTCTGGTTAACCGCCGCCAGCAGCTTGCCGTCTTCGAGCGCCAGCGCCCAGCGATCGCCGCGCTCACACAGCGCCTGCCGCAGCGCGGACACCGTCGGGAAGGTCGCGGGCAGCGTCTCTCGCTCCGAACCAATCAGCTCTCTGACCTGAGCAAAAAACAGCACGGTGATCATGCGTCCTCCGCCTGGAAGTCGCCGGACTTGCCGCCGCTTTTCGCGAGCAGCCTCACGGGGCCGATGACCATGTCCTTCTGCACCGCCTTACACATATCGTAAATCGTCAGCGCCGCCACAGAGGCGGCCGTCAGCGCTTCCATCTCAACGCCGGTTTTGCCGGTGAGACGGCACAGCGATTCGATGCGCACCCGGTTGTGCGCCGGCTGCGCTTCCAGTTCTACCGCCACTTTGGTCAGCAGCAATGGGTGACACAGCGGGATCAGATCCCAGGTCCGTTTCGCCGCTTGAATACCGGCGATACGCGCCGTGGCGAACACATCGCCCTTGTGATGGCGGCCCTCGATAATCATGGACAGCGTTTCAGGGGCCATCGCGACGAACGCTTCGGCGCGGGCTTCGCGCACCGTCTCGGCCTTGGCGGAAACATCCACCATCGCCGCTTCCCCGGCGGCATTAATGTGCGTCAATTGAGTCATAGTTATCGTTATTTTTTCAAATGTGGATGGACGTTGCAGGGCTTCTGGCGCGCGTCCAGTTGTTCTTGCAGAACGCGCTCCCAGGCGGTGCGGCAGGCGCGGGTCGATCCGGGCATCGCAAAAATCACCGTGCCGTTCGCCAGACCGGCCAGCGCGCGCGACTGTATTGTCGCCGTGCCGATATCTTCATAGGACACCATGCGGAACAGCTCGCCAAACCCGGCCATTTCACGGTCAAACAGCACGCTGATGGCCTCCGGCACTTTATCTCCGTCGGTAAACCCGGTGCCGCCGTTAATCAGCACTACCTGCACATGGTCACTCGCGATCCAGTCAGAGACTCGGGCGCGGATCTGATACAGATTTTCCGGCACGATGGCGCTGGCGACGACCTGGTGTCCCGCTTCCTGCGCGGCTTCGCGCAAATAGTCGCCGGAGGTGTCGTCCGCTTCGGTGCGACGCGAGGACACGGTCATGACTGCGATACGCAGTGGGATAAATGTTTCACTGGGCTGACTCATACTCTCTCCTTACTTCACTTCTATGTTCAACACGGGTTCACCCGCCAATAAAGGACAAGTTGGGCGTGATGCCGCTGTCGCCTTCGTGCAGAAAATGCGTCTCTTTTTTCAGCTTCAGGCCGCCCGCGATGCGATCTTGCAACGCCGCCAACTGGCTATCATCCGCCAACAAATCCCGCAGCGGGATCCCCTGCTCGCCGAACAGGCACAGATGCAGATTGCCTATCGCCGAAACGCGCAGCCGGTTGCAGCTCTGACAGAAGTTTTTTTCGTACGGCATGATCAGCCCCACTTCACCCTGATAGTCGGGGTGAGAGAATGTCTGGGCGGGGCCGTCGCTGCGCTGACGCGCCTGCGGTTGCCAGCCTTGCTGCAAGAGACGTGTGCGGATCGTCTGACCGGAGACATGATGACGACGAAACAGTTCGCGCCCTTCGCCGGTTTCCATCAGTTCGATGAAACGCAGCTGTATCGGGCGCGACTTGATCCAATGAAGAAAGGCGTTGAGGCTGCCGTCGTTGACGTCTCGCATCAACACCGTGTTGATTTTGACCTTGGGGAAGCCTGCGGCGAACGCCGCATCAATACCGGCCATGACTTCGCGAAACTTGTCCTGTCCGGTAATCGCGTGAAATTGCCGGGCGTCGAGGCTGTCTACGCTGACGTTGATATGGGTCAGACCGGCGTCGCGCCAACGCGCCGCCTCACGCGCCAGCCGATAACCATTGGTGGTCACGGCCAACGTTCGGATCGACGGGTTTTCCCGCACCGCCGCGATGATGTCGATAAAGTCGCGGCGCAGCGAGGGTTCGCCTCCCGTGAGCCGCACTTTTTCCGTCCCCATGGAGGCGAACGCCCGGCTGACGCGGCGGATTTCATCCAGCGACAGAAAGCGACGCGGAGTCTTGCCCTGGGGGCGGTAGCCATCGGGCAGACAGTAGGTGCAACGAAAATTGCAGACGTCCGTAATCGACAGGCGCAGGTAGTAGAACTTGCGCGCAAACGCGTCGGTCAGTTGATTCACCATAAACACCTTTCCAAATACGGGAGATGCGGGCATTTCTACCGCGCACCCTGGTGACCGAACAGGCCACGGCCTGAGCACCCTATTACGCGACCGGGCATAACGTAGGCATTCAGGCTAGGAGTTTTGATTTCGCTTCCGCGTGGTGTGACAACGTCAACGAAACCGTGATTTCAGCATAGAGTCTATCGCCAATATTGGCGACGAGTCACTGAAAATACGGTGTATATATCTGTATATAGCGGATTTTTCTTTTATTCCGATGGCATGGCTCGCCCCGGCAAAACTCGGCCTGGTCGTTCCCCACAGTGTCTGCCCCGAGCGTGTGGCAAGTCGCGCGCCGCACCGTTAAGCCCCGCTTTTTCAGCACAATTTTCCTTGTGCGTGATGCGCGACCGGCGGGCAGTGTGATATATATCCGCTACGTTTTTTTATTTATTTAATTAGGTGAGGCATCTATGCGTAATCTCACGTTGACCGATCTCCAGCGCGTGGTGGCTTTGGGAGGTGGACACGGTCTGGGGCGCGTAATGTCTTCACTTTCTTTTCTCGGCTCACGCCTGACCGGCATCGTCACCACCACGGATAACGGCGGATCGACCGGCCGCATCCGTCGCTCCGAAGGCGGCATCGCCTGGGGCGATACGCGCAACTGCCTAAATCAGCTGATCACCACGCCTAGCGCGGCCTCCGCCATGTTCGAATACCGCTTCGGCGGCAGCGGCGAACTGGCCGGGCACAATCTGGGCAATCTGATGCTCAAGGCGCTGGACAATCTCAGCGTCCGCCCGCTGGAGGCGATTAATCTCATCCGCAATTTGCTACAGATTGACGCCGAACTGATCCCGATGTCCGAGCAATCCGCCGACCTGCTGGCGACGGACGCGCAGGGCCTTCCGGTCTATGGCGAAGTCGCCGTCGATCAGCTGGCGACATTGCCGCAGGATCTGCGCCTGTTTCCCGCCGTGACCGCCACGCGCGAAGCGCTGGACGCCATCGCCAACGCCGATCTGCTGCTTATCGGCCCCGGCAGTTTCCTGACCAGCCTGATGCCCTTGCTGCTGCTGGAAGATCTGACCGTCGCCCTCTACCACAGCAGCGCGCCGATGGTCTATATCGCCAATCTGGATCAGGAGCTCAGCCCGGCGGCTTCGCAGCTCACCACCTCACATCAGATAGAAATGATTGAAGCCAAAGTGGGTCGACGGATTATCGACGCGGTGATCCTCGGTCCGCAGATGAACACGGATGCCCTCTCAGATCGCCTGCTGATCCAGCAACCGTTGGCGGCGGCTGACGTCCCCCACCACCACGACCGTCAATTGCTGCGCGAGGCTATCGCCCACACGCAGGAACAGCTGGCGTTAAACCTTCATCGTCAAACCGCCTGACCCTGTTTTCCGAACCGATTTACCCCTACGCAGACACTTTTGGATAAGGTTGCCGTCATCTCGACGGTGACCGTTTTGCCGCCCTGAATGTTATCCCCTTCACCGTCATGTTTGCCCCGTCAACGCGCCCTCAGCCGCCGCGATGACAGGATGATTGCACGCGTCCTGTTGATTCCGAACGGGTCTTTGTCTGGGCTGCTCAGTTAAGACCTTATGTGCATATCTATCGCCATATTTCTTGGTGGTGGTTCTCTTTTCTGCTTCATAGACTGGCCCTCAATTAAGCGTCCCAACCCCGCTCTGTGAGCAGCTCACAGCGTCCATTGAGGATCTCCAGATGGTGATATCGCAGGCCAAAGACAGCGCACCGCAATCTCAGGCCGACAGCGCGTGGGAACGTATTCGTCGCGATGTCCTGTGCTGCAAGCTGCTACCGGGGGCCATGATCACCGAACAGGCGTTGATGGAACGCTACGATATCGGCAAAAGCACCTGTCGGGTGGCGCTGGCGCGGCTGTGCCATGAAAACCTGATCCGTTCCCGTCCGCGCAAGGGGTATCAGATTGCGCCGGTCACGGTGCAGGACGTCGAGGAAATCTTCACCATCCGCGCTCAGCTGGAACCGCTGGCCGCGCGTCTGGCGGTGGGCCGGGTCGATCTCGATGAACTGCGCCGTCTGGAGGCCGCCTGCCGGGAGGAGATCAGCGCGCCGCTTTCCCGGCAAATCGACGTCTTCATGAACGCCAATAAACGCTTTCATCTGACCATCGCCCAGGCCTCCGGCAACCATCATCTGATCGCCATGCTGTCGAGCCTGATGGACGAAATGGCGCGGCTGGTGGCGCTGGGCTTCAACGTGCAGGGCACCAAGCCGGAAATCAAACACGACCACAATGCGATGATCGAGGCATTCAGTCAGGGCGATGCCAAGCGGGTAGAGCTAATCGCCCGCCGCCATATCGAAACCTTTCAGACGATGACGTTGGAAAAAGTCTACGCCACGCTGAGCCGCGACGGCGCATTGCTGCCCATTCTTGAACGGAGACTTCAGCCATGAGTTTCCAACCGCACGACACCCCGTTTGCATTTCCGCTAGAAGCGCGAGGCATTGATAAAACCTTCGGCGCGCTCCCGGTGCTGCGCAACGTCTCCCTGACGCTCGGTCAGGGAGAAATTCTGGCGCTGCTCGGCCCGTCCGGCTGCGGGAAAAGCACCCTGCTCAACATCTTGTCCGGGCTGGAAGACGCCGATCAGGGGACGCTGATGATTCAGGGCGAACCCGCCGCGCACTTCCGGCACTGGCAGCGCATCGGCTATCTGTTTCAGGAAGATCGCCTGTTGCCGTGGCGCACCGTACAGCAGAACGTGAATTTCGGTCTGGAGACACTGCGGCTCAGTCCGACCGAACGGCGACGTCGAGTGACTGAGGCACTGGAATTGGTGGGGCTGTCCGCCTTCGCTCGCTACTGGCCTTATCAGCTCTCCGGCGGAATGCGCAGCCGGGTCGCGCTGGCGCGCAGTCTGGTGACGCAGCCGGAGATCCTGCTGATGGACGAACCCTTCTCCAAACTGGACCCGCAAACGCGCAGCACCATGCACGACGAAATCCTGCGCATCCAGCGTCTGACCGGAATGGCTATCGTGCTGGTCACGCACGAAGTCGAAGAGGCCGTCGTGCTGGCGAACCGGGTGATGATATTCAAACCCAATCCCGGCCGCGTTCATCACATCCAGCACATTGAGTTCGCGCGCCCGCGTCTGCCGACCAGTCAGGCGGTCAGCGAACAGGTTCGTCTGCTGCGGATGGAGGTCTGACATGACGCGCTCACGTTCGCTGTCCACGCTGATCTTACAGCGCGTCACTCTACTGGCGATTTTCCTGCTGGCGTGGTGGTTATTGGCGCTGCGGATGCCCGCCTTCATCTTGCCGGGGCCGGAAAAAACCGCGCAGGCGCTGGCCATGCTTTGGCGTAGCGGCACGCTGCTGGAGGACGTCGGCATCACGCTGTCGCGCGTGGCGTTGGGCTTTGCTTTCGCGACGCTGGTCGGTACGCCGTTGGGCTTAGCGCTCGGCGCGAGTCGGCGTCTGGCGCAGTTTTTCGAGCCGCTGCTGGCGGTGTTCAACAGCGTCTCTTCGGCCATCTGGGCGATCTTCGCCATTATCTGGTTCGGCATCTCCAACGCGACGACGGTGTTCGTGGTGTTCATGACCGCGATGCCGCTGATCCTGACCAACGTCTGGCAGGGCGCGCAAACGGTGGAGTCGCAGTATCTCGAACTGGCGCGCAGCTTCCGCATGAACCGCTGGCAGACGCTGCTGAAAATCTACCTGCCGACGATCCTGCCCTACTTCTTCTCCGGCGCGCGACTGGCCTTTGGCTTCGGCTGGCGCGTCTCGCTGGTGGCCGAAACGCTGGGCGCGTCCAACGGCATCGGCTATCGCCTGCGACAGGCGGGCGATCTGGTTCAAACCGATCAGGTCTTCGCCTGGACGGTACTTCTGGTCTCTCTCATGCTGCTGCTAGAGGGGGGAATTCTTAAACCGCTGGAACGGCGTTTGTTCCGCTGGAAAAAACTGACCCGGGAATAACATGATGAAAATAAAAGTGGTTGCGGCCCTGATGGTCGCGGGGACGCTGTTCGCCCATGCCGCCTCGGCGGCGGAGAAAGTCCGCATCGGCTACTGGACCAGCGGCGTCAGCCTCGGGTACGGCGCCGTGCTGGAAAGCACCGAGTTTCTGGCGCGTCACGGCATCGACGCCGAATTCATTCACTTTCCCGACGTCAACGCGCCGGTGAAGGCGCTGGCCTCCGGCTCTATCGATCTGGCCTTTGGCGCCCCGCTGGCCGGAATCTTCAGTACTGCCGCCGAGGGCGTGCCGGTGAAGATTTTCGCCGCCACGCAGCCCGCCGACGTCCAGTTTGTCGTCCCGCAGGACTCTCCCATCACCTCGTTGGCGCAGTTGAAAGGCAAAAAGATCGGCATGTCGCCTGCCGGCTCCTCGGTCGCAGTGATCGCCAGCGCCATCCTTAACCGCAACTATGGCATCAAGCCCGCGGACTTCTCGCTGGTCGGGGGCAACGAATCACGGCTGGCGCAGTTCCTCTCGCAGAAGCAGGTAGACGCCGCCGCGCTGCGTTCGGTCACCATCGGACAGCTGGACGATCTGCACACCCGACCGCTCGGCAGCTTCGCAGACGAGTGGCGGAAAATTACGCACAGCGATGCGGTCCCCTACATCGGCGTGGGCGCCGTGCGCAGCGAATTTATCGAACAGCATCCCGACGCCGTGGCCCGCGTGATTGCTTCGCTACGCGATACGCTGAGCTGGGGTCAGGACCATCCGCAACAGGTGGTGCAACTGCTGCAAACCCACGCCAATCTCCCCCGCAAAGACGCCGAAGTCTATGTCGGCCGTTGGCAGAGCATGAACCGCCTGTCGTTTGAACCGGCGGATATCGACACGCTGAAACTGCAGCACAAGGTGTTCCTCGACAGTGGCGCCATCAAAGGCACGCTGAACGACAACCTGTTTGTGACCGGTCCGTATCAGCAGTCAAAAACCATCGCCCCTCAGGCCAACTAACCGCCCGACAGGAGACTTTTCGTGAGCAAAAATATGAAAGCGCTGGTGCTGACACAGCACGGCGATCTCGACCAGCTACAGGTCGTTGACACGCATCCGCGGCCGACGCCGCAACCCGGCCACGTCGTGCTGCGCGTGGGCGCCTCGTCATTCAACTATCACGACGTCTTCACCGTGATAGGCATGCCCGGAATCACTATTCCACTGCCCGTGGTTCCGGGTCTGGATTTGGCGGGCACCCTCGTCGACATCGGCGACGGCGTCGACGGCTGGCGCATCGGAGACCGCGTGCTGGTCAATCCGCTCAAGCCCGATGTCGGGCTGATGGGCGAAATGATTGACGGCGGTATGGCCGAGTATGCGCTGGCCGACGCCGCCCAGCTCATCGCCCTGCCCGACAGCGTCAGCTTCGCTCAGGCAGCGGCCTTACCGGTCGCCTACGGCACCGCCCATCGCATGCTGATCACCCACCACACGATCAAGTCGGGCGACCGCGTGCTGATCCTTGGCGCCAGCGGCGGCGTCGGTTCCGCCTGCGTGGTGCTGGCGAAACGACTCGGCGCGGAGGTCATCGCCTGCGTGGGCAGCGATGAAAAAGGCGGAGCGCTGCGGGCCTTGGGTGCCGATCACATCGTCAACTACCGGGAAACGGACTTCTCGCGCTGGGCCATCGCCACCTTCGGCAAGCCCCAACGACGCACCTATGAAGGCGGCGTGGACGTGGTCATCAATTTCACCGGCGGGGACACCTGGCGTCCATCGCTGCGCTGCCTGAAACGCGGCGGCCTGCTGCTGGTCTGCGGCGCGACCGCCGGATACGACCCGCAGGAGGATTTACGCTACGTGTGGAGCTTCGAGCTGAACATCAAAGGCTCCAACAGCTTCTACCAGGAAGATTTGGTCTCCCTCCTCGATCAGGTGGCGCGCGGTGAAATCGACCCGCTGATTGACCGCATTATCCCGCTGGAACAGGCAGCGGAAGGGCTGAGGCTGATCCGCGATCGCGAAGTCCTCGGCAAGGTTATCGTGACGCCCTGAGGGCAATTCTCCGACTAAAAAGGTAAAGCCCATGACGCAGTCCTCTACACCCTTAGATATCGCCGACGTTCAGGCCCGCCTGCTGGCAGGCCCTTATCATCAGTGGCTGGGCCTGAGCGTTGTCGCCGTCGGCGACGGCGAGATTGAGCTCACCGCACGCTGGCGTGAAGAGTGGGTCGTTAATCCGGCGGGCGGCTACACCCACGGCGGCATCCTCGCCGCCCTCATCGACCTCACCGCCGACTGGGCGCTGGTGGCCTTTACCGGCCACGGCGTGCCCACCCTGAACCTGCACGTGGACTATCACCGTCCGGCACGTGGCGATCTGCGCGCCCGGGGTCGGGTGATCAAACTCGGCAAACAGGTTTCCTGCGCGGAAGCCGAGCTGTTTGACGCCGAGGGACGTCTGGTCGCCAGCGGCCGCGGCCTCTATTCAACGGCGACCGCGTGAGGCACGATCAATGACGCTCTCTCTGGACCATGTGGTGCTTAATGCCCGATTCGACACCGACCGGGCCGCGACCCTCCTGCAACAGCTGGGCTTTACGCTCACGCCGCGCGGTCGCCACTCGTTGGGATCGATCAATCATCTCATCATGTTCGAGGGTCACTATCTGGAGATCCTCGGCCTGCCGCCGGACGAAGCGCCTCGGCGACGGGAGCTGCTGGATGGGCCGGGCGGTCTGGACGGGCTGGTGTTCGGCAGTCAGGACATCGACGCGAGCGTCGACCAGCTACAGACGGCGGGATTCGCCACCCAGCCGGTCAGCCACTTCTCACGCCCCGTCACGTTGGACGGACAGGCGCTGGCGGCGCGTTTCAGCACCGTGTATCTCGCCGCAGGCAGCTTCAGCGCCGGGCGCATCTATTTCTGCCAGCACCATACGCCGGAGCTGGTCTGGCGCGATCCGTGGCTACGGCATCCGAACGGCGTCACGCGCATCGGCCAGTTGACCGTGGTGGGCCGCGATCCGGACGCGCTGGCGCAGCAGTATCGGGGGCTGGGCGCGCTGACGCCGTCATTCTCGCTGGCGTTTCTCCCTCATGACGCCTTTGCGCAACGCTATCCCTCGCTGATCGCCCTCGACGACGCGCGAGACAGCCAGTTCGCGGCGCTTCGTTTTCACGGCGGCGACCGTCCGCAAATCGCTGAAAACGCGCGGGCGCTCGGCTTGCCGGTCAGCGAACGGCCCGAACAACTGGTCGTCGCGCTCCCGATGTTCAACCACCTACTTGAGTTTCTGCCATGACCGCTCGTAACCTCGGCGTACTGGACACCAATCTACGCAACAGCCCGTTGACGGCGCTCATCGCCCCGCAGGATGAAGGGCCCGCCCTCACCTACCGCTATGAGCAGCTCAATCAACAGGCCGATGCGATCGGTCGCGCGCTGCTGGCGCGTGGATTCGAACCGGGCTGTCGGGTGGCGATTCTGGGACTGAATTCCATACCCTATATCACCGCGCTGCTCGGCATCCTGCGCGCCGGGCTGGTGGCGGTCCCGATCAACATCAAGCTGCCGACCAACACCCTGCACGCGATTGTGCGAGACAGCGGCGCCGTGCTGGCCTTCGCCGACGAGGCGCAGCGACACCGTCTCCCGCCCGCGCTGCCGTACGTCTCTTTCAGCGATGACGCATGGCACGCGTTTGCCGACCCCGGACCGTTGACGCCGTATCAGGCGCGTCCGCAGGATCTGGCGCTGCTGCTGTATACCTCCGGCTCCAGCGGGATGCCCAAAGGCGTGCGTCTGACGCACGACAGCCACCGGTGGGTCGTCCAGACGCGCCGCGACGCAGGCGAACTTGAGGGGGAACGGCTGCTGATCGCCGCGCCGTTTTACCATATGAATGCGCTGGCGTTGATCCTGTTATCGCTGGCAAGCGGCGTCAGCGCGGTGATCCTGCCGCAGTTCACCGCCCCGGCCTACATTCGCGCCATTCATGACTTTCGCTGTAGCTGGCTGACCGCCGTGCCGCCGATGATCGCCATGATGCTGCACGAGAAAGCCCTGTTGGCGAGCAGCGACATGACCTGCGTGCGCGTGGTGCGAATGGGATCGGCGCCGGTCAGCGCCAGCCTGCTGACGCAAATTCGTCGTTTACTGCCCACCGCCCGCATCATCAACGCCTACGGAACAACCGAAGGCGGTCCGGTGGTTTTCGGCCCGCCTCCCGACGGGCTGGAACCGCCCCCGCTGGCGACCGGCTATCCGCATCCGGAAGTGCAGCTGCGATTGAGAGATGCGCATGGAACGCTGTCGGACTACGGCGTACTGGAGATCAACAGCCCCGCGCTGATGCAGGGTTATCACCAGCGGCCGGACATTCCCCCACCGTTCACGCCGGATGGCTTCTACCGCACCGGCGACATATTTCGGCGCGACGAGGCGGGGTTCTACACCTTTGTGGGTCGTCACGACGATATGTTTGTCTGCGGAGGGGAAAATATCTACCCGAGCGAGGTGGAGCAACTGCTGGAACGCCACCCGGACGTACAACAAGCCTGCGTGGTGCCGGTGGACGATGAGATCAAGGGCGCCAAGCCGGTCGCCTGGGTGATTTTACGTCCGGGACGGCAGTCTGACGAAGAGACGCTCAAGGCGTTTGCGCTGACGCACGGCGCGGCCTACCTGCATCCCCGCCGCATCTGGCTGCTCGACCGTTTTCCGCTGGCGGGCACCAATAAGATTGACCGCAGCGCGCTGAAGGCGGAGGCCGCCCGGCGCATGCGGGACGACTCGCCGCGCTAGCGTTGCGTATCGTCAGGCTGACACAGCCACGGCGTCACGGTGAGTCCCACTAAAATCCCCTCGGGACTCAGGAATCGCGTCACCCGTTGCTGCCAGGGTTCCAGCCGGTTTTCCACCAGCAGTGAAATGCCCTGCTGTTTGAGGCGCTGTGTGGCCTCGGCGAGATCGCTCACCTCGAACTCCAGCCAGCTCTGGGGAACCGGATACTGTTCCGGCCAACGCTCGTCGCCGAAGCAAGACTCACTGGCCTGCGCCAACGGCCAGAGGGCAAAGTGCTTCGCCCCATCCAGCGCATCGGTGAGCAAATAGTCCGGGTTGTCGGGATAGGGTTTTAGAGGGAGCTGCAACATATCGACGTAAAACGCGGCGCTGTCCGGTGCCGACGTCGTGATCGGGCCAAAGCCCGCGATAAACAGCACATCGATACCTGACGTTAACGTATCCATCGCGGGTCCTTTTGATCGTCTAGGTCATCATGCCGCCATTACGAGGCGGCGATAAACTGCGCCCGCAGCGCCTGAACCTCGTCGCGCAGGTTGGCGGCGTCCTCGAATTCCAGATTCTGCGCATGTTTCAACATTTGCGCTTCCAACTGGGCGATCTTTTGCTCCAGCGCCTTCGGGGTCAGCAGTGCGTAACTCGCATCCGGCTCGGCGGCCTGACGGCCACGGCCCTTGCCCTTGTGGTTCGGCGACTGGCCGATTTGCAGAATATCGCCGATTTTCTTGTTGAGCTTCTGCGGCACGATGCCGTGCTGTTCGTTGTGCTCCTGCTGTTTCTCTCTACGACGCTGCGTTTCCGAGATCGCACGCTCCATCGACGGGGTGATCTTGTCGCCGTAAAGAATGGCTTTACCGTTCAGGTTACGCGCGGCACGTCCGATGGTCTGAATTAATGAGCGCTCGGAACGCAGGAAGCCTTCTTTATCCGCATCCAGGATCGCCACCAGCGAGACCTCCGGCATATCCAACCCTTCTCGCAACAGGTTGATCCCGACCAGCACGTCGAACTCGCCGAGTCGCAGGTCGCGGATGATTTCCACCCGCTCAACCGTATCGATATCCGAGTGCAGGTAGCGGACACGCTCGCCGTGCTCCTCCAGATATTCCGTCAGGTCTTCCGCCATCCGCTTGGTCAGCGTCGTGACCAGCACGCGCTCGTTGATGGCGACGCGCTTGCGGATTTCCGACAGCAGATCGTCCACCTGCGTGGACACCGGCCGCACTTCGATGATCGGGTCCAATAAACCGGTGGGACGCACGACTTGATCGATAACTTCGCCGCCAGACTTCTCCAGTTCGTACTTGCCCGGCGTCGCCGACACATAGATGCTCTGCGGCGCGAGCGCCTCAAACTCCTCAAACTTCATCGGTCGGTTGTCCAGCGCCGACGGCAGACGGAAACCGTACTCGACCAGCGTTTCCTTGCGCGCCCGGTCGCCGCGATACATCCCGCCCAGCTGCGGAATTGTGACGTGGGATTCATCGATCACCAGCAGGCCGTCCGCCGGCAGGTAGTCGAACAGCGTCGGCGGCGGCTCGCCCGGGCCGCGACCGGACAGATAGCGGGAGTAGTTTTCGATGCCGGAGCAGTAGCCCAGCTCGTTCATCATCTCCAGATCGAACGTAGTGCGCTGCATAATGCGCTGCTCTTCCAGCAGCTTGTTATTGGCGAGCAGGATTTTGCGACGGTCGCCCAGCTCGTCCTTAATCTCTTCCATCGCCTGCAGAATACGCTCGCGCGGCGTGACGTAGTGCGTCTTGGGATAGATGGTAAAACGCGGCACGTTGCTGATGATCTGCCCGGTCAGGGAATCAAACAGCGACAGCCGTTCCACTTCGTCGTCAAACAGCTCCACGCGGAGCGCCACGTCGTCCGATTCCGCCGGATAGATGTCGATGACATCGCCGCGTACCCGAAAGGTACCGCGCTGGAAAGCCTGATCGTTACGGGCATACTGCAATTCCGCCAATCGACGCAGGATATCCCGCTGCCCGATCAACATGCCCTGAGACAGGTGCAATATCATTTTCAGATACAGCGCCTTGTCACCCAGACCATAGATTGCCGAGACGGAGGCCACCACCACGACATCGCGACGCTCCAGCAGCGCTTTGGTCGCGGAAAGACGCATCTGTTCGATATGCTCGTTCACCGAGGCATCTTTCTCGATGAAAGTGTCAGAACTCGGTACGTAGGCTTCCGGTTGGTAGTAGTCGTAGTAGGAGACGAAATATTCCACCGCGTTCTCCGGGAAGAACTCTTTCATTTCGCCATACAGCTGCGCCGCCAGGGTTTTATTGGGCGCCAGCACCATCGTGGGCCGGTTGAGGTCGGCGATGACGTTAGCCACCGTGAAGGTCTTGCCTGAACCGGTAACGCCCAGCAGCGTCTGGTGTGCCAGACCGTCTTCCAGACCTTCCTTTAGCCTGCGAATGGCTTCCGGCTGGTCGCCTGCAGGTTTGTAGGCGGAATGCAGTTTAAATTCTTTACTCATGAGCTGGGCTACCTGATTGGAGAAGATGAAAGAAACGACGGTCGGTCACGAAGTCGACTTCCTCAGTATGGAAAGCGATCGGGTTGAATGCCAGCCACATGATACTGGATATAACCCCAGCCTCAAGTTTTGTGTGCCGCGATAGCATATTGCGATGGCCTTAGCCAGCGCGAAAATGCATCTTATCCCCAGCTGTCACCGCAGTGACATTAAAATGTATTGAACGTTGACCGGAATTTACACAACTCGCCAGCGGCGCGAGAAATGACGCTTGATTTTAATTAAGCTATTGATTTTTATTACATTGACCAAAAAGCCGAGAATACCGTCAACCTGAGCAAAACCCGCGCCAGCTCTCGTCTGGATGCGTTTTTCTAATCCTCATACACACGGTTATCCACAGAAATGGTGGATAACTCCCACAAGAGCCCGGTGGTCCTGAGTTGGAGATAGAGACCCGAACTCACTGTATGGGGATGCAACCATTTTTTTAAACTTTATTTTCTGACGTAATGATGATCCGGCGAGGCGAAAAAAGGCGCTTGTGTGTTGATTAACGTCAAAAAAACCACCCAAAATCACCCTGAAAAAGTTTTTTTCAAGATGCTTTTTCCTATCAATTTTTAGCACCTTTAGTCTTTTCGTCGCCGATTACGTGCTGAGCGCAGCCAGGTTCAGATACTGCCCCAAGTTCTGCCCCGGCTCAGGATCGGTCAAATGCGGAATTTCACCCAGCATCGGCGCAGGAATCTGCTGCTGAAGCGACTGCAAATAAGCCTGATGACGGTTGCCGGGCGGAGCGACGTCATTGGCTATCCATCCCGCCAGCGTTAGCCCGGCCTGTTGCACAGCCTGCGCGGTGAGCATGGCGTGATTGATGCAGCCCAGCTTGACGCCAACGACCAGAATGACCGGCAGTTGCTCCTGCACGACCCAGTCCGCATACGTCTGATACGGCGAAAGCGGCGTGAACCATCCGCCAGCGCCTTCCACTAACACCCACTCCGAACGGGCCGTCAACGCGCGTAGCCCCGCGCTGAGCGCGTCGAATTCGATCGGGCGCCCTTCGTCTGCGCTGACGATATGCGGCGATGTCGGCTCGGCGAAAGCCAGCGGGTTGACCTCGTCATAGGCCATCGTCAGCCGACTGTTGGCCTGTAGCCACAATGCATCTCGATTGCGCAGCCCGTCAGGCGTCATGTCGCAGCCGGAGGCCACAGGCTTGTAACCCGCGGTGAGATACCCGTCGCGTCCGGCCGCCTGTAACAGCGCGGCGCTGGCGACCGTTTTGCCCACGTCGGTGTCCGTGCCGGTCACGAACCAGCGCTTAGTCATGTTCAATCACTCCCAACATCCGTTGATAAGTCAGAGGGTAACCTTGCGGCTCACGCGGATAGACCTCCGCCAGCGCCCGCAGCCGTTCCCGATTAATGGCTCGGGAAGAGCGTCCTTCGTGCAGCCAGGTCGCGCCGACGCCCTTCAGCGAGCGCATCAGGCTCAGCACATCGGGGAAATAGCAGGTGATCGGCGCGCTGACCAACCGATGGCGATAGGGCTGGCAGGCCGCTTCAATCTCCGGCACCGTCAAGAAACGATTGACCCGACGCGATCCATCCAGACGTTGCCATGCGCTTTCCAGCTCCGTCAGCGTGCCTTGCGCCAGCGTACAGAAGGCGATAGCGCCGCCAGGACGCGTCACGCGATGCAGCTCGCCCAGCCCGCGCGACAGGTCGTCGCACCACTGGATCGCCAGATTGCTGAAGCACAGGTCCACGCTCGCCGTCGGTAACGGCAGATGTTCGATGTCGCCCAAGACATAGTGGGTCGCCGACGCCTGCTGTCGCGCTTCCGCCAACATCTGCGACGACAGGTCCAGCGCGGTAACGCGTTTGCACTGCGCCTGCCAGCGGCGGCTGAAATAGCCCGTCCCGCAGCCCGCGTCCAGCAATTCCACCCCGGCGTGACCATCCAGCAGCGACATCAGCCGCTCCCCGCTATCGCGCTGTAGCTCGGAAAAGCGGTCGTAGTGGGTGGCGGCGCGGCCAAACGCCCGCGCGATCGCCCGCTTATGGGGGGACTCAGCCTGCGTCATGCAACACCTCCAGCAGCCGGTCGATGTCCTGCGGCGTATGACTCGCGGTCAAGGTGATACGCAGACGAGAGGTGCCCGGCGGCACCGTCGGCGGCCGCATCGCGCCGACCCACAGCCCCTGATCGCGCAACGTCTGGGACAGCGCCAGCGTGTGGTGATTGTCGCCGACGATCAGCGGTTGGATCGCGCTCTGGGACGTTTGCAGTTGATAGGCCAACCCGGCGGCACCGTGACGAAAGTGGGCGATGTTGTCCGTCAGACGCTGCCGCAGGTCGTCGCCATGACGCACGACGTCCAGCGCCGCACTCAGCGCGCAGGCCTGAGCGGGCGGCATTGAGGTGCTATAGATGAGGTGGCGGGCGAACTGCGTCAGATACTCCGCGACGTCGTGGCGACACAGCACCGCCGCGCCGCTGGCGCCGAACGCTTTACCGAAGGTGACGATTAGCAGCTCAGGCTGAATGCCCTGATTCCAGCAGCTGCCGCGCCCCTCCTCGCCCACTACGCCGATACCATGCGCATCGTCCACCATCAGCCACGCGCCGTGCTGACGGCTCGCCGCCTGCAGTTCAGGCAGCGGCGCCGCATCCCCATCCATGCTGAAGATGCCTTCCGTCACCGCCAGCGTCTGGCCGTCGCACGGCGAGCGCAACAGACGCTCCAGCCCCTCCGGCTGATTGTGCGGGAAGCGGCGTAACGTCGCGGGCGACAGCGCGGCGGCCTCCAGCAGCGACGCATGGCTCAGCTTGTCCGCCAGGATGCGATCCCCGGCTTCCGCCAGCGCGGCGATCACGGCCTGATTGGCGGCATAGCCGGAGATAAACAACAGCGCGCGATCGTAGCCGAGCCAGTCCGCCAGCTGCTGCTCCAGCGCTTCGTGCGCGACGCTGTAGCCGGTCACATGTCCCGAACCGCCGCTGCCTACGCCAAAACGCTCAGCGCCCTGCTGCCACGCGCGCACTATCGCGGGATGCTGGCTGATGCCGAGATAATCGTTACTGGAAAAATTAAGGTAGCCGTGACCATTGCGTTCCAGCCAACGCCCGCCGCCGCATTCATTCACCTGACGCTGGCGGTAGGCTCCCTCCTCGCGCCGCTGCGTCAGCGCTCGTTCGATTCGTTGCTGCCAGCCCATTCAGACCGCCGCGTTGTAGAACTGCTCGGTGTCGGCGTTCATCAACTGCTCGGTCAGATGCTGTTGCTGCTGATTGTCGCCGTACTCGGTGCTGGTCTGCTGCGGGTTCAGTCCCAGCTTGCGGAACAGCTGCAAATCTTTGTCTTCTTTCGGGTTCGGGGTGGTCAACAGTTTGCAGCCGTAGAAAATCGAGTTCGCCCCGGCCATGAAGCACATGGCCTGCGTCTGCTCGCTCATCTGCTCGCGCCCGGCGGACAGACGGACGTGCGATGTCGGCATCATGATGCGGGCGACGGCGATGGTGCGGACGAAATCAAACGGATCGACATCATCGTTTTCCGCCAGCGGCGTGCCTTTGACTTTGACCAGCATGTTGATCGGCACACTTTCCGGCGGTGTCGGCAGATTAGCCAGCTGCACCAGCAGACCGGCGCGGTCGCGTACCGTTTCGCCCAGACCGATGATCCCGCCGGAACAGACTTTGATCCCCGCTTCGCGCACTTTGCCGAGCGTATCCAGACGCTCCTGATAAGTCCGGGTCGTGATGATGCTGCCGTAGAATTCCGGCGAGGTGTCGAGGTTATGGTTGTAAAAATCCAGCCCCGCTTCCGCCAGTCGCTCCGCCTGATCGCCCTGCAACGTCCCCAGCGTCATGCAGGTTTCCATGCCCAGCTCTTTCACGCCGCGCACCATCTCTTCCAGATAGGGCATGTCGCGCTCATGCGGGTTTTTCCAGGCGGCCCCCATACAGAAACGGGTCGAGCCCGCCGCCTTGGCCTGACGGGCCGAGGTCATCACCTGCTCCACCTGCATCAGACGTTCGGTTTCGATGCCGGTGCGATAACGGGAACTCTGGGGGCAATATTTGCAGTCTTCGGGGCAGGCGCCGGTCTTGATCGACAGCAGCGTGCTGACCTGAACCTGGCGCGGATCGAAATGCTGCCGGTGAACGGTCTGCGCCTCATACATCAGCTCCAGAAAGGGCTTATTAAACAGGTCTTGCGCCTGTTCCAACGTCCATTGAACACGTTCTGACATCACTACAACTCCGGGTGAAAAAGATTTCGTCAGTGTAATTTATGCGGATATACTGTCAACCAAATTGAAACAGATTTAGTTGACAAGTTATGATCACTCCAGACGATCTCCAGTTTGACCAACGCCATATCTGGCACCCTTACACGTCCATGACCCACCCCCTGCCCTGCTATCCGGTGAGCGCCGCGCACGGTGTCGAACTCCAGTTGGAGGATGGCCGCACGCTGGTGGACGGCATGTCCTCCTGGTGGGCCGCGATCCACGGCTATAACCATCCCCGCATCAATCAGGCCGTCACGGAACAGCTGGGCCACATGTCCCACGTCATGTTCGGCGGCATCACCCATGCGCCCGCCATCGACCTGTGTCGTCGGCTGGTGGCGATGACGCCGGACGCGCTGGAGTGCGTGTTTCTGGCGGATTCCGGTTCGGTGGCGGTCGAGGTCGCCATGAAGATGGCGTTGCAGTATTGGCAGGCGCAGGGACAGTCGCGTCGCCAGTTTGTCACGCTGCGTCACGGCTATCACGGCGATACGCTGGGCGCGATGTCGGTGTGCGATCCGCAAAATTCGATGCACAGCCTCTATCAGGGGTATCTGCCGCCGCACCTGTTCGCCGATGCCCCGCAGTGTCGTTTTGACGATATCTGGCAAGAAGAGGATGCCGATTCACTGGTCGCGCTCATCGAAAAGCAGACGGACAGCATCGCAGCCGTCATTCTGGAGCCTATCGTGCAGGGCGCAGGCGGCATGCGGTTCTACCATCCCGAATATCTGCGTCGGGTACGCCAGCTGTGTGACCAGTACGGAATTCCGCTGATCGCCGATGAGATCGCCACCGGCTTCGGCCGCACCGGCAAGCTGTTCGCCTGCGAACATGCGGGCATCACGCCGGACATTCTTTGTCTCGGTAAGGCGCTGACCGGCGGCTATATGACGCTGTCGGCGACGCTCGCCACCCGGCATATCGCCGACACCATCAGCGACGGCGACGCGGGCTGCTTCATGCACGGTCCCACTTTTATGGGCAACCCGCTTGCCTGCGCCGCCGCTAACGCCAGCCTGGCGCTGCTAGAGGAAGGGAACTGGTCGTCCCAGGTGCCCGCCATCGAAGCGCAGCTGCGCGCCGCGCTACTACCGCTGCTAGCCTCTCCGCGCGTGGCCGACGTCCGCGTGCTCGGCGCCATCGGCGTGGTGGAAACCGTCGCGCCGGTGAATATGGCGCGGCTGCAGCGCTTTTTTGTTAACAAAGGTGTCTGGATACGCCCCTTCGGTAAACTGATCTATCTCATGCCGCCGTATATTATTTCAGCAGAGGCGTTATCCCGACTGACGGATGCCATCGCCGAAGCCTTATCGCAGAGTGAATTGTTCGACTAAATCCGCTTTTCTTGGTGAAAATACAGCGGTTTCTACATTGTGGGAAACGGTGCTGCGCAACCCGTAGCACCGGCTTTCGGTTAGCGCTATCATAAATCCCCTCAGTTAATCAGGAATCCTCCCATGCGTAATACGATCACACTCTGCTGGCAGTATTTACGCGCTTTCGTATTGATTTACCTGTGCCTTTACGCAGGCAATACGATATCCGCGTTACTGCCTATCACTATCCCCGGCAGCATCATTGGCATGCTGATCCTTTTCGCCCTGCTCTCTTCGCAAATCCTTCCCGCCGACTGGGTCCGACCCGGTTGTCACCTGCTGATCCGCTATATGGCTTTGCTGTTCGTCCCCATTGGCGTCGGCGTGATGAGCTATTTCGATCTGTTGCGCAGCCAGTTTGGTCCTATCGTCGTCTCGTGTTTGATCAGTACGCTGGTTGTGATGGTGGTGGTCGGTTACTGCACTCAGATCATGCACAGGGAAAGAACGCTGCCGGGAGCGACGCAGGCAACTAAGGAAAAAGAGCAATGCTGACCTATTTATGGTGGTCCTTGCCGCTGACGCTGCTGGTGTTTTTCGGCGCGCGCCGGGTGGCGATAAAACTGAACATGCCGCTGCTGAATCCGTTGCTGGTGTCCATGCTCATCATCATTCCCGTTCTGCTGCTGCTGCGTATCCCCTACGAACACTATTTCAAAGGCAGCGAGGTGCTGAACAACCTGTTGCAGCCCGCCGTGGTTGCGCTGGCGTTCCCGCTGTATGAACAAATTCATCAAATTCGCGCCCGGTGGAAATCCATTATCACAGTCTGCTTTGTCGGCAGCCTGACCGCTATCGTCAGCGGCACGCTGGTGGCGTTGTGGCTGGGCGCGACGCCGGAAATCGCCGCGTCGGTCCTGCCCAAATCCGTGACCACCCCCATCGCGATGGCGGTCGCCAGCTCGATAGGCGGCATCCCCGCGATCAGCGCCGTCTGCGTGATCTTCGTCGGCATTCTCGGCGCGGTGATGGGCCATGCGCTGCTCAACCGCCTGAAGATTACAGTGAAGTCGGCGCGCGGGCTGTCGATGGGCACCGCGTCCCACGCGCTGGGCACCGCCCGCTGCGCGGAAGTCGACTTTCAGGAAGGCGCGTTCAGTTCGCTGGCATTGGTGATCTGCGGCATTATGACGTCGCTGCTCGCGCCGTTCGTCTTCCCGCTATTGCTGCTGATGGCGCACTAAGGACAGGAGCGCTCTCCGCCTTGCACGGATGAGCGCTCGCGCATGTCATATTTTGATCAAAAATGGCGCTCAACTTTTCATTCGATTTCATGTCATTGTGCTAAAGATCACATTTAAGCGATTCAACTTCGGCTGTCCGCTATGCTTGAAAAAAGAACAATGAAAAGGGGGACGTCAATGCAATCACGGTTTCACGCCGCACTCAACCCGCTGCCCGAGGCAATAAAGGCGGTACTCACCCCAATACTCAATCGGGGAGATTTCGCCGCCTGGCTGTCTGCCGCTGACGTTGGACGCCTTTGTCTCGCCGGTCAGGTCGATGAGGCTCAGCTCGCGCTGATGCTGCTTCCGCTGGCAGCGGCCTGCGCCCATGCGCCCATCTCGCATTTTCAGGTCGGTGCGGTCGCTCAGGGCGCCAGCGGCAACCTCTACTTCGGCGCCAACATGGAGTTCCCCGGCCTGCCCTTGCAACAAAGCGTGCATGCGGAGCAAAGCGCCATCACTCATGCCTGGCTGCGTCATGAACGCGCGCTGCGTACGCTGACCGTCAACTATTCACCCTGCGGGCACTGTCGCCAGTTCATCAACGAACTGAACTCGGCGACGACGCTCACTATCAGCTTGCCCGAACGCACGCCTCAGTCCCTCTCCCATTATCTGCCCGACGCCTTCGGCCCGCGCGATCTGAATGTCGCCACGCTGCTGATGGACCAGGTTCATCATGGGTTGAGAGTCTACAGCGAGGATACGTTGGTGCAGGCCGCGCTGGCGGCGGCCAATCGGAGTCACGCGCCCTATACCGAAGCCTATAGCGGCGTCGCCTTGCAAACTCACTCCGGGGCGATTTACACCGGCTGCTACGCGGAAAATGCGGCCTTCAACCCCAGCCTCCCGCCGCTACAGGCGGCGCTGAATCTGATGAATCTGTCAGGGGAAAAAATCAGCGATTTACGGCATGCGGTGCTGGTCGAGCAGAAGCAGGCCGTCATCAGTCAATGGAGCGCGACACAGTCGATGCTGGGGGCATTGGGAGATGTTGATTTACGGTACGTTGTTATTGCGTGATTGTTGCCCAATGCCAAACAGGGTGTGAGCTTGCTCACTTTTTAGTTGAATGCAAGCCATATGTAATTATTTTAATTAACATTGCCTGTACATATTCACTGGGTTCTTTAAGATTTTAAAGACACTTCGTTTCGTAGCTGCACCAGAACCCATTTCTGTTACCCCTAAAAAAAAGAGCTAAAAGTCATGGAATTAGAATACGAAAGCAAACGCCCCCTCTACATACCTTATGCTGGCCCTATCCTTCTCGAATTTCCGTTACTGAACAAAGGCAGCGCCTTCACCGAAGAAGAGCGATCGCACTTCAACCTGACCGGTCTGCTGCCGGAAGCGGTTGAAACCATAGAGGAACAGGCCGAACGCGCCTGGCGCCAATATGAAGGTTTCAAGAACGATATCGAAAAACACGTGTATCTGCGCAATATTCAGGATACCAACGAAACCCTGTTCTACCGACTGCTGCAAGGGCATCTGAGCGAAATGATGCCCATCATCTATACCCCGACCGTCGGCGAAGCTTGCGAACACTTCTCCGATATCTATCGTCGCGCGCGCGGCCTGTTCATCTCCTACCCGAACCGTGAACACATCGACGATATGCTCCAGAACGCCACCAAACAAAACGTCAAAGTCATCGTGGTGACCGACGGCGAGCGTATTCTGGGCCTCGGCGATCAGGGCATCGGCGGTATGGGCATTCCTATCGGCAAGCTGTCGCTGTACACCGCCTGCGGCGGCATCAGCCCGGCTTACACCCTGCCGGTGGTATTGGACGCCGGAACCAACAACCAGCAGCTGCTGAACGACCCGCTGTACATGGGCTGGCGTCACCCGCGCATTTCCGGCGACGAATACTACGCCTTTGTGGACGAATTCATTCAGGCGGTAAAACGCCGCTGGCCGAACGTTCTGCTGCAATTCGAAGACTTCGCGCAGGGCAATGCCATGCCGCTGCTGAACCGCTATCGCGACGAAATCTGTAGCTTTAACGACGACATTCAGGGCACCGCCGCCGTGGCGCTGGGCAGCCTGATTGCCGCCAGCCGCGCCGCCGGCAGCCAGCTGCGTGACCAGACCGTCGCCTTCCTCGGGGCCGGTTCCGCCGGGTGTGGTATCGCCGAACAGATCATCGCCCAGATGGTGGCCGAAGGACTGACCGATGAAGAAGCCCGCTCTCGCGTCTTCATGGTCGACCGTTTCGGTCTGCTGACCGACAAACTGCCGAACCTGCTTAACTTCCAAAGCCCGCTGGTACAGAAGAGCGAGAGAATCGCGCATTGGGACGTCAGCAGCGATGCCATTTCTCTGCTGGAAGTGATGCAGAACGCCAAGCCGACCGTGCTCATCGGCGTCTCCGGCCAGCCGGGTCTGTTTACGGAAGAGATCATCCGTGAAATGAACAGCAACTGCGCCCGTCCTATCATCATGCCGCTGTCTAACCCGACGTCACGCGTGGAAGCGCGTCCGGAAGATATCTTTAACTGGACCGACGGCACCGCGCTGGTTGCGACCGGTAGCCCGTTCGCGCCGGTGACGCATAAAGGCGAGATTTACCCGATTGCCCAGTGCAACAACTCCTATATCTTCCCAGGGATCGGTCTGGGCGTACTGGCCTGCGGCGCGCGTCGCATCACCGACGGTATGCTGATGGCGGCCAGTCGCGCGCTGGCCGACTGTTCGCCGCTGGCGAACGACGGTAAAGGCGGCCTGCTGCCAGAGATCGAGAAAATTCAGGAAGTGTCGCACCACATTGCGCTGGAAGTCGCCAAAATGGCGCAAGAAGATGGCGTCGCGGAAGTCACCTCTGAAGAAGCGCTGATCAAGGCGATCGAGCACAACTTCTGGCAGCCGCAGTACCGTACCTACAAACGTACCTCGTTCTGATGTCGTCCGTCCGCGTCGCCTTCGCCGCGCGGACTTTATGTATGAAAAACGCCGCGTCCTGTTCGACGCGGCGTTTTTGTTTTCCTACGAGCCAGTCTGAGGCAGACCGGTGAAAAGACGACTAGGACTTGAGCTTGTGATCCAGCGCATCGCGCAGTCCATCGCCCAACAGGTTGAAAGCCAGCACCGTCAGAAAGATCGCCAGGCTGGGGAAAATCGCCACGTGCGGCGCCAATACCATATCCGAACGCGCCTCGTTGAGCATCGCGCCCCACTCCGGCATCGGCGGCTGCGCGCCCAGCCCCAGAAACGACAGGCTTGCGGCGGTGATAATCGACATCCCGATGCGCATGGTGAAATACACCACGATGGATGACACGGTGCCAGGCAGAATATGGCGCAGCACGATGGTCCAGTCGGATGCCCCAATGCTGCGCGCCGATTCAATAAATGTCTGATGTTTCAATACCAGCGTGTTACTGCGGACCAGACGGGCAAAGGCCGGAATGCTGAAAATCGCTACCGCCACCACCACGTTGGCCATGCCGCTGCCCATAATCGCCACGACGGCAATCGCCAGCAGGATCCCCGGAAACGCGAACAACACGTCGCAGATACGCATAATGATGCGGTCCCACATCCCTTCGTAGTAGCCAGCCAAGAGCCCCAGCGCCGTGCCGATCGCCATACCAATCAAAACGGAACACACGCCGGAAACCAACGATATCCGCGCGCCCAGCAGGATGCGGCTGAAAATATCCCGCCCCAACGAATCCACGCCCAGCCAGTGCAGCGCCGACGGCCCCTCATTCAGGCGGTCGTAGTCGAAGTAGTTTTCCGCGTCGAAAGGCGCCAGATACGGGGCAAATACCGCCACCAGCACCAGCAGCACGACAAACAGGCCCGCGACCAGCGCGACCCGCTGTTGGCAGAAGCGCCGCCAGAACTCCCGCAGCGGCGTCCGATTTGTCCGCGCCGTCGCCGTCGGCATCGCCGCCATCGCGGCATTACGTCGCCAGTTTTTCATCGTGTTCCTCACTGATAACGAATAGACGGATTGATGGCCGCATACAACATATCCACCAACAGATTGATGAGAATAAACTCCAGCGAAAACAGCAGCACCTCCGCCTGAATCACGGGGTAATCGCGCATTTCCACGGCGTCCACGAGCAAGCGGCCCAGCCCCGGCCAGTTGAACACTTTTTCCACCACAATAGAGCCGCCCAGCAAGAAGCCGAACTGCAACCCCATCATCGTCACCACCGGGATCAGCGCATTGCGCAGCCCGTGCTTAACGATGACCAGCGACTCCCTCACCCCTTTGGCGCGGGCGGTGCGCATATAGTCTTCCTGCATCACCTCGACGAAAGACGCGCGGCTAAAGCGGGCCATCACCGCCGCCACCGCCGCACCCAGCGTGATGGACGGCAGAATATAGTGCCGCCAGCTGTCGGCCCCAACGGTCGGCAACCAGCCCAATTGCACCGAAAAAACCTGCATTAGCAGCATACCCAGCGCGAAGGCAGGAAAAGAGAGGCCCGACACCGCCAGCGTCATGCCGACCCGATCCGGCCAGCGGTTGCGCCACACGGCCGAAACGATCCCCATGCTCATGCCAAACAGCGTGGCCCAGACCATGCTGCATACCGTCAGCCAAAACGTGGGCATGAAACGAGTGGCGATCTCTTCGGTCACCGGCCGTTTGGAGACCATTGAATGGCCAAAATCGCCCTGCAAGACATTCCCCATGAAATGCAAAAACTGCTGCGGTAGCGGCCGGTCTAGCCCCAGCTCCTGACGTACCATCTGCACCACTTCGGCATCCGCATCTTGTCCGGCCACCAGACGCGCGGGATCGCCCGGCAGCAGGTGAACAAACAGGAACACCAGCACCATGACGATGAATAAGGTTGGGATCAGTCCCAGTAAACGTTTGAGAAAATAATTCAGCATTGACGCCTTTCCACATACGGTATTTCGCCGACCGGCCCATACGCCGGACGGAAAAGCCGCCGGACGGAAGCCGGCGGCTCAGGTTGGTTACTCAGTCAGGTCGGCATTATCAAAGCTGAACGACGTGTCCGGCATCATGTAGAAGCCGGTCAGTTTCTTGCTATTGGCTGACACCAGTTTTTCCGTCACCAGGAACGCCCAGGGCGCATCCGCCCAAATTTTGTCCTGTGCATCGGCGTAGAGTTTTTGCTTCTCGGCGCGATCCGTCGTTTTCAACGCATTCGCCAGATCGGCGTCCACCGCCGGATTGCTGTAGAACGCCGTATTAAACTGCGCGGGAGGCCAGGCGGCGGTCGAGAACAGCGGGCTTAGCGCCCAGTCGGCTTCACCAGTGGAAGCGGACCAGCCGGTATAGAACATTCTTACCCCGCTCTCCTTCACGCCTTTGCCTTCGACTTCAGCAGCGCGCTGTCCGGCGTCCATCGCCGTTACCTGCACCTTGATGCCTACCTGCGCCAGCTGCTGCTGGGTGAACTGCAACACTTTCTGCGCTGTGCTGTGGTTATGTGAAGACCATAACGTGGTGGTGAAACCGTTCGGATAACCGGCTTCTTTGAGCAACTCGCGCGCTTTGGCCGGATCGTACGGCCACGGCTTGTACTGCACCGCGTAGTCAATACCGGCGGGCAGCGGACCTTCGGACGGCACCGCGTAGCCCGAGAACGCGACCTTAATGAGCGCATCCTTGTTGATGGCGTAGTTGATCGCCTGACGGACCTTCGGGTTGTCGAACGGCTTCTGCGTCACATTGAAGCTGATGTAGCGATGCAGGATCGACGGCGACGCCACCAGCGAGATAGCCTTGTCGTTTTCCAGCAGCTTGGCCTGCTCGAATGGGATCGGATAAGCGAACTGCGCCTCGCCGGTCTTCAACAGCGCCGCGCGCGTATTGTTATCGACGATCGGACGCCAGGTGATGCTGTCCAACTTAGGCAGGCCGGACTGCCAGTAACCGGCGAATTTTTCCACCTTCACAAAGTCGGTCTGATTCCAGGTCACAAAGCGATAAGGCCCTGTTCCGACCGGGTGGAAGCCGATCTCTTTGCCGTACTGTTTCAGCGCCGCCGGTGAGATGATGACCGCCGCCGGATGCGCCAGATTGTTGACGAACGCGGAGAACGGCGTTTTCAACGTAATTTTCACCGTCAGCGGATCGACCACCTCCGTGCTGGCGATAGACTTAAACAGGTTGTAACGCTTGAGGTGGTTGTTCGGGTTGCTGGCGCGATCGAAGTTGATTTTCACCGCTTCAGCGTTGAAATCGGTGCCGTCGTGGAATTTCACGCCCGGCCGTAATTTGATGGTATACACGGTGCCGTCGGGGCTGGCCTGGTAGCTTTCCGCCAGCACGTTCGTCAGCTTCATGTCCTTATCAAAGCCGAACAGCCCCTGATAGAACGATTTAGCCACCGTCTGAGACAGCGTGTCGTTAGCGTCATAAGGATCGAGCGTCGTGAAGTTGGAGGCGACGGCGATCACCGCATCCTTCGCCGCCCATACCGGCGCTGCGGTCATCGAAGCCGCGATGCCCACGGCCAACAGCCAGTGAGGCGTCTTAACTGTTTTCATGTTGTGCATTCTCCTTGTGTTCCCTATCAGTAGGCGCCGGCGATGCGGTGGCGGGCGACGAAGTGTCGCTCTCCCACCTGCACCAGCGGAGCAGTCGCGGGCTCATCGCCCAATGCCCGGATCGGGCTGGGTATTTCGTCAACCGGTAGCGCCAGATCCTGATGACGCCGGGAAGGATCGGGACTGGGCACCGCCGCCATCAGCTTGCGTGTGTAGGGGTGCTGCGGGTTTTCGAATACGTCGCGTCGCGTGCCAATCTCGACAATCTGTCCCATGTACATCACCGCGACACGATGGCTGATGCGCTCTACCACCGCCATGTCGTGGGAAATAAACAAAAATGCGGTGCCGAATTCACGCTGAATATCCAACATCAAATTGACGATTTGCGCCTGAATGGAGACGTCCAGCGCCGAGACGGACTCATCGGCGATTACCACCTTGGGATTGAGCGCCAGCGCCCTTGCGATGCAGATACGCTGCCGCTGACCGCCGGAAAACTCATGCGGATAGCGCTGCGCGTGCTCTGGCAACAGGCCCACACGCTCCAGCAGCGCGGCGGCGCGTTGTTCCGCCTCCGCCCGTCCAGCGACCTTGTGCACCAACAGCGGCTCCATAATGGAATACCCCACCGTCTGGCGCGGGTCCAGCGACGCATAAGGATCCTGGAATATAAACTGAATGTCCCGCCGCAGATGCTGCAGCGTGGCCCCTTTCAGTTGATTAATCCGTCGCCCATTAAAGGTGATCACACCATCCTGACTGTCGACCAGCCGCAGCAGTGAGCGACCGGTGGTTGATTTACCGCAGCCGGACTCGCCGACCAGCGCCAGCGTCTCGCCCGGGTAGAGGTCGAAGCTGACGTGCTCCACGGCATGCACCTGACGGGTGATCCGGTTCAAGATGCCTGAACGAAGCGGAAAACGCGTCACCAGATTTTCAACCTGCAAGACTGGTGATGCGCCAACGGGAATGGTGTTCTGTGGCACCGCGTCGACATCCTGCGGTTGACCCGGCAACACGAAAGGCAGAGGAAAAGGCTGCCCGCTCATGGCCCCCAGCCTCGGGACCGCGGCCAGCAGCGCCTGCGTATACGGCTCTTGCGGCGCGGAGAACAGTGCATCGACGGCGCCGGACTCCACGCAGACGCCGCGGTGCATCACCAGCACCCGGTCCGCCATTTCAGCCACCACGCCCATATCGTGAGTGATGAAGATCACCCCCATCTCCATCTCGCGCTGCAGCGTACGAATCAACTGTAGAATTTGCGCCTGAATCGTCACGTCCAGCGCCGTCGTCGGTTCATCCGCGATCAGCAGCTTCGGACGACAAGAGAGCGCCATCGCGATCATCACACGCTGGCGCATACCGCCGGAGAGCTGATGCGGAAAACGCTTCATGACATTGGCGGCTTCGGGGATCCGCACCCGTTCCAGCATATGCAGCGCCTCGCGTCGGGCGCTGGCGTGATCCAGCCCCTGATGCAGTCGCACCGATTCGGCGATCTGTTCGCCCACGGGAAAGACCGGATTCAGAGACGTCATCGGTTCCTGAAAGATCATCGCCATATCTGCGCCGCGAATATGGCGCATCTGGGAAGATGAAAGGTGACGGAGATCGACGACCTCACCACCGCGACGGCGGAAGAGCAATTCGCCGCTGGAAAACGCGCCGCCCGCCTGCTCAATGAGACGCATCAGCGCCAGTGAGGTGACCGACTTGCCGGAGCCGGATTCTCCGACGATCGCCAGCGTTTCGCCGCGATCGACGGTGAAGGATAAGTCTTGAACCGCATCAATCCGGTTCTGATGCTGCATAAAATTGACGCCCAGTCCGCGAACGTCGAGTACGCGGTGTGGGGGCAGCGTCCGTGCGCTGCCTGCCCCGGAGGTCGGTAATCGGTCTATCTGAGACGACAGGGTCATGTACGGTGAATCTCCCATAAAACTCGCTTCCCGCCGCTGTAGTTACGGGATCCTCATCGGGTTTCGACTATATTTAGCGCTGGCGTCAATGTAAAGAACAAATCCATCGGCGAGTTGATAAAAAGATCTTTTATAACAAAAAGTTACTACACATAATCTCGCGCTATAAGGTCAAAAAAACACCCTTGTTCACCTTTTCAACTTGCCAGGTGGCGCACGCTTGTCGCCCACGTTCGACGTTCTCCCCTTAGGCGTTCTCTGACATAATGATGGCATAGGAACCCTGTTTTCGCCTGCGAGCCAGCCTGCGGCGGACCCCTTTGTGGAGCATTCATGAGCACATCCGGCCTTCTTTCTCTCGATCAGGCGTTGCAGCAAATGCTGGCGCAGATCGCACCGATTGCGGATACCGAAACGGTATCGATTTATCAGGCCGCTGGCCGCATCACAGCGACGCCGCTGACCTCCCCCATTAATGTGCCCCCGTTTGATAACTCCGCGATGGACGGCTACGCCGTGCGCGGCGATGAAGACGTCAGCCACCCGCTGCCGCTGGCGGGCAAAGCATTCGCTGGCGCGCCGTTCGAGGGCACCTGGCCCGCGGGCAGCTGTATTCGCATTATGACCGGCGCGCCCCTCCCAGCCGAAGCGACGGCGGTGGTCATGCAGGAGCACACGACGGTCTCCGCAGCTGGCGTTCAGTTTTTACACCCGATTGAGCCGGGGCAAAATATTCGCCGTGCCGGTGAAGATATTCGCGAGCAGGAGTCCGTTCTGAAAGCCGGGACGCGGCTCGGTACGGCCGAGCTACCGCTGTTGGCCTCGCTGGGGATCGCGGAGGTAAACGCCTATCGTCGTCTGCGCGTCGCCGTGTTTTCGACCGGTGACGAGCTACAGCCCGTGGGGCAGCCGCTGCAGCCGGGGCAGATCTACGACACCAACCGCTTTGCGGTCCGATTGATGCTGGAAGAGTTAGGCTATGAGGTGGTCGATCTCGGGATTATCCCTGACGACCCGGCGGCGCTGCGTCAGGCCTTTACCGAAGCCGATGCCTGCGCGGACGTCGTTATTAGCAGCGGCGGCGTCTCCGTCGGGGAAGCCGACTACACCAAGTCGATGCTGGATGAGCTAGGCGACATCCATTTCTGGAAGCTGGCGATTAAACCGGGCAAGCCGTTTGCCTTCGGCAAGCTCCCCCACGCCTGGTTCTGCGGTCTGCCGGGGAATCCGGTCTCCGCCGCCGTGACGTTTTATCAGCTGGTGCAGCCGCTGCTGGCGAAGTTGTCCGGCTATTCGCAGTGGCGATTGCCTGCCCGTATGCGGGTGAAAACCGCGACCCCACTGAAAAAAACGCCCGGACGTCTCGATTTCCAGCGCGGTATTTTCTCACGCAACGCGGACGGCGACATTGAGGTGCGCAGCACCGGTCATCAGGGGTCGCATGTGTTCAGCTCGTTTAGTCAGGGCAACTGCTTCATCGTGCTCGACGCCGAGCGCGGCTCTGTCGCCGCTGGCGAATGGGTGGAGATCGAACCGTTCAGCCGTCTGTTGGGAGACCTGTGATGGCGACGCTGACGGATGCCGAAGCGCTGCGCTATAACCGGCAGATTGTCCTGCGAGACTTCGACTTCGACGGGCAGGAGACGCTAAAAGACGCACGCGTGCTGATCGTCGGTCTCGGCGGTTTGGGCTGCGCGGCGGCGCAGTATCTGGCCGCCGCGGGCGTGGGTCATCTCACGCTGCTGGACTTCGATACCGTCTCGCTGTCGAATCTGCAACGCCAGATCCTGCATCGCGACGACCGCCTCGGCTTGCCGAAAGTCGCGTCCGCCGCCGTCGAACTGCGCCGTGTTAACCCGCATATCACGGTAACGCCGGTGGAGGCCCTATTGGATGACCTCTCGCTACAGGAGCGTATCGCCGCACAGGATGTCGTCGTGGACTGCACCGACAATCTGGCCGCCCGCCACCAGCTGAATAAGCTCTGTTTCGGGCTGAAAAAACCGCTCGTCTCCGGCGCAGCCATTCGTATGGAAGGACAGCTCAGCGTATTTACCTACCAGCCGGACGCGCCCTGTTATCGTTGTCTCAGTCGGTTATTCGGCGACAACGCGCCGACCTGTGTGGAAAGCGGCGTGATGGCCCCGCTGGTCGGCATCATCGGTTCACTTCAGGCGATGGAAACCCTGAAGCTGCTGACCCATTTTGGCACCGTCCACGCCGGAAAGATGCTGATGGTGGATGCCATGACGATGCAGTTCCGCGAACTGGCCTTGCCCAAAGATCCGGCCTGCGAAGTCTGTGGCACGTCACCGTCATCCCCCACGGAACCGTAAAATTTCGCCGTCGGCCCCCACATAAGCCGCGCACATCTTCTATCCTTAGTCAGGTATCTATCCCACCGCCGCTGACCCACATTGAAGCCGAGATTCAGCGACACCAGAGAGATTAAGGGAACTTGTCCCTTGCAGAGAGGATCTACCTATGAGTAATGCATTTCTTGAGGCCATCAAGGCCCGCCGCTCCATTTATGCTCTCGGCCATACGCTGCCCTTGTCAGAAGATCAGGTCACGCACCTCATCATGGACGCCGTCAAACTCAGCCCATCCGCCTTTAACTCGCAGACCTCTCGAGTGGTGATTCTGTTTGGCGAGCAGCATCGCAAGGTGTGGGACATCACCCGACGGCAGCTGCAAAAGATCGTGCCTACCGAATCCTTCGAACCGACCGAGAAAAAACTGGCCTCCTTTGCCGCCGGTGCCGGTACCGTCTTGTTTTTCGAAGACACAGAGGTGGTGAAGGAGTTGCAGAAGAAATTCGCCACTTATGCGGATAACTTCCCGGTCTGGTCGGAACACTCGACCGGCATCGCGCAATTTGCCGTATGGTCGGCGCTGGCGCAGGAACACATCGGCGCATCGCTGCAACATTATAACCCGCTGATTGATGACGATATCAAAGCGACCTGGTCCCTGCCGGAAAGCTGGAAACTGCGTGCCGAGATGCCGTTCGGCGCGATTGAACAACCTGCGGGCGACAAAACCTTCATCCCGGATGACCAACGTTTCCGTATCTTCAAATAACGGATCTGCGCGTCGCGGGCGTTCAGGCCCGCGACCTTTTTCGACTCGACAATGTTCACTGTTCTCCCGCGAATCGCCGCACGCCGGGGGCAAACACCCATCGATTGTGTTGTCCCTGAGGGGGGACTAGTATCAATAAGTTCATTTTGAACACCCTGCGTATACAAGACCTGTGCGCGTTCTGATTCCAAATCATTGAAACAGAGAGGCATACACATGAGTAAGATCGCTGTGGTTTATTTTTCCGGCTACGGTCACACCAAGCAGGTTGCGGAAGTGGTGGCGGAAAGCGCCGGAGCGACATTGATTCCCATCGACAACAACGGGGACATTGAAGAAGCGGACTGGCAGACGCTGGCCAATGCCGACGGCATTATTTTCGGCTCCCCCACTTACATGGGTTCGGTCGCCTGGCAGTTCAAGAAATTTGCGGACGCGTCGTCCAAAGTCTGGGCTGAGCGCGGCTGGCAGGACAAAGTGTTTGGCGGCATCACCAATAGCGCCAGCCTGAACGGGGACAAGCAGGTCACCCTCATCTATCTGCAAACCCTGGCCGCGCAACATGGCGGTATCTGGGTCAGTCTGGGACTGCTGCCCGCCAATACCCAGGCATCGACGCGCAGAGACATCAACAACCTCGGCGGCTCCGTCGGCGTGTTGGTCCAGTCCCCTGCGGATGCCGGGGCGGACGCCATCCCGACGGGCGATTTGGAAACCGCCAAGCTGTATGGCGCCCGGGTCGCGGACATCACCCGCCGTCTGCACGGCTAACCGACGCCCGCCTTACCTCTATCAGGGGCTCCCGTTCGGCGGCAGTCCCTGTTTTTATGCGTTGTGCGTCACTTCGCGGCCGCGGGGGTGGGAGTTGACGTTGGCTCCGGCGCGAAAACCCGCACCGCGCTCCGGCGGATACGGAATCTGGCGGGCGTGGTGCCGATGATCTCACCATCGGCGTTGATATCGTGAGGACGCGACGTCTGCAACGTCAGCGCCGTGGTGGAAAAGGCGCGAACTTTGCGCCAGCGGCCGTGAGTCCCGCGACGCAGGAACGGGATCAGCGCAATCATCTCCCACCAGTGATCGATTTCAAGGCTGTACACGTCGAACAGCCCATCATCCGGTTTAGCACTCTGCTCCACCGTCATTCCGCCGCCGTAAAAACGCCCGTTCCCCACGGAAACCTGCACCGTTTTGACTCGTTCGCGCTGACCGTCGTGGTCAATTTCCACGGTGAACGGCCGACTCTGTTTCAACAGCCGGATAGCCGCCAGCGCATAGCCGACCGTTCCCCAGCGTTTTTTCGATTTGGCCGACAGACCGCGCGCCATCGCGGCCGAAAAGCCGATGCTGGAGACATTGAAGAAAGGGTGGCCGTTGACTTCGCCCAAATCGATAGCGCGCACGGCGCCGCGGGCGATGATCTCGATAGCCTGTTTGATATCACGGGGGATGCCCAGCGTTCTCGCCAGATCGTTCGCCGTGCCCAACGGCAGAATGCCGAGCGGTAAACCGGTTTCCATCAGCGCGTTCGCCGTCGAATTCAGGGTCCCGTCTCCGCCGCCGACAATCACCATATCCACATGACCGGCATGGGTGCGGATGACATCCCAGTAACGGCTGTGCTTGTCCATTTTCGGGATGACGGGGTCGATGTGCTTATCACGCAGCCATTGCGCAATCGCGTCGATCGAAGTATCGCCATTGCGGGCCTTTTGATTGACTAACAATAGCGCCCGGAAGCGATAGGTATCCGACATCTCTTGGGTATTCGCCATAACGCCTCTCTGACCCGACAAAGGGGAAAAACTCGCAAAGTTAACCACAGTAAAAAACACCGGTACAGGTTTTAGACCCTCGTTAAAGTGATAATAGACAAAACATTACATTCACTGACGCGGCGGCGACACCGTGGACGAAAAAGCGCGCACTCACCCTGAGGGAGAAAGCATCAAAGTAAGGGGAAATAGTGGCGAAGACGGCAACAATCCTTATCACCGAAAGGGAAGTAGCAGGCACCCGCCTGCCTAAAAGCGAACGTGGCGCCATCGACGCCACATCCGGTGAATTATGCTGCCGTTAAGGGACTTAACACTTACGCATCCGATTTCGTCTGAACCCAAAAAGCATGAATCAGGCCTGGGATATACCCCAGCAGCGTCAGGATAATATTGATGATAAAGGCCCCGCCCAGCCCTTTGCCTAATAGCACACCCAGCGGGGGTAAAATAATCGTGAAAACAATTCTCCAAAATCCCATTCGCTCTCTCCATTCGAGGATAGTCAAGGTAACCATAGTCGCACGGCGTTAATATGCCAACTGCCGGTATATCGAAGGCCAGTTTACTCAGGCCCCCTTAGACACAGTCCCTTTTCGGGATGGTTAACGGGCCACGGTAAGCGTGGGCAACGGTCGAAATCCTCACGCACTTCGCCGGTGCCACGATCCATGTGCGGCGCCTGTGGTCAGACCCACGTCGCGGGTCACATCACCCGGACCTGGCGCTTAAACAGATATGGAGGTGAAAGGCGAAAAACCAACCCCGCTGATAAACTCACCCCAAAAACATCATTTTCACTAAACAATGGCCATCAATATTGATAAAAGCAGCTAATCAAACAATAGTTAGTAGTGGTCTATATCACTGAACACTTTTAGGAGGATGAATGGGTCATTTCGTTATCAAGAAAAGCGCAAAGCAAACCGAGCAGCCTTACTACTTCAAGCTGGTTGCTTCTAACGGCGAAACTATCGCGACCAGTGAGATGTACGCGTCTAAGCAAGGTGCGAAGAAAGGGATTGAATCGGTGCAGAAAAACGGGCCATCGACGGATATTCGAGACGAAACGGACGCCTGACCGATTACATTAAAGGCCCTTTGGGGCCTTTGTGGCTAGTGCAGGTCTTATGCTAACTCACCGATTTAGGGGATCGCAGCGGTTGAATGACCGTGCCGACAGAAAAACGTCTCAGCTGGCTATCTCAGTATAGGTCGCACACCCTCTCAGCTCCCCCGGCGCTTGACTTCACCCGAGTCCGACGCTAAGGCCGAGACGAGCGATTTTATCTTTTCCGCCTTTTCGAAGTGATCCAACTTCATCTCCATAATCCACCAGTGTGCAACTTCCATGAGTTGTTCGGGATCATCATTCTTATTGGCAAAAAACGCATAAAAAGACAGCCCTACATGGCTGCCTTTTGTAGTGATTTTGGCCTCACAGGTCCTGATAATTTTCTCTTTCATCGCTGCTCGCACGCTTTCTCCTTCAGGGATGATGGCAATGGGTTTTGCCTACCATAATACCCGTTTAATGAAACCGCGCGAGCAGAGGGACAGACACAGAATGAGAGCCTTGCCTTGCCTTTCCTTTACTCTTCCCCGCGTGTCTTAGGCACGAGCGGAATATTTGAGGTTAGTTTTGACGCCCCACAGACCACCCAGAACGCTGACAATCGCACCAACCAGCAGCGCGAAGAAAGACCACAGCGCGGCTTTAGCCATCATACTGGCCGCCTGCGCAGCCTTGTCTGCTGCCTGCTGTTTGAACTCAGCATACTGTTGTTTGGCATGATTGATCTGGTCCTGCGCCTGGCTCAGACGTTTGTCCACTTCCTGCGCCGCTTTATCGCGAGCCTGAATCATGTTGTCGATGGTTTTATCCACTTCCTGCGGCGTCATCGAGGTATTCTCGGTCAGCGCTTTTTTCAGATCGTCGCGGTTGATGCCTTTGGAAATGGCGTCTGCGCGCGCTTTCAGTTTATCGGTCAGACCCTGAATCACGGCATCGCTGTTGTTTGAGGTCGTAGCCAGCTGTTTCACCGCCTGAGTGATATCACTTTTGGCTTCCATCATCTGCTGTTTCAGATAATCCGGCTGCAGCGTCGGGATGTTGGATTTTTTCAGCGCATCGGCAACATTGTCCTGCACTTTATCGCTCTGTACATCCGTGTTGATGGTGAACTGATCGAAGGCGGATTTCCCCATTTCGCCCAGACCTGACGCACCCTTACCCAGCATATCGCCCGCGCCGGAAATCACTGAGCCGGAGGCAGAGGCGATAGAGCCCAGCATGTTTCCAGCGGTGCGCACGGCAGACCCGACCAGCATCGTGCCCAGAATCGCCGCCACAATCAGCGATGTGGCCCACACCAGAAAACCGTGGATCATACCGTCATTACCCGCCAGACGCCCCGCGACGAAAGCCCCAGCCAACAGGCTGATGACGATAGAAACGGCGGTCCACAGACCAAAGGCCATACCCGCGCCATTAGCAGGATTTTCGGCGTTGGGATCGACAATCGCGAATCCCATGCTGGTGCCTAACGTCGACAACAACATGGAAACGGCGAGCACCGTGACCACCCCCCCGATAATGCTGCCCCATGATATGGTCTTAAACGGTCTGATTTCATTGGTGACGTCCATTATTTACTCCTTAGATTGGGATACCGAAGATAACAATTTCTAATGAGTATAGACATAGAATCGCTCGTCAAGACCTGATATGTTTAATAAAACTAAACATTTATGCATGACGCTAACAGGGAGGACTCCATGTGATTCACCGATCACGAAGCAGCAAGGAATAGGCTGGACGATCAGAGATGCCACAAGAACGGGCAAAGGGCCTCGTCAACCGGATGTTGGAAAACATAGCGGTGCGAGTTTCATTGTTCTATTGGCCTACTTCGCTTCCCTATTGATTAATAGGTGTGGAGAACGGCCCATTGTCTATCTTGCTCAGTGACCTGCGTAATGAGATAGATATCGATTAATACAGTGAGTCATTATTGCCTTAAAGGATTGCATCTACTCTATGGAAACGTTAGCGCCTGTAGGTTATTCAAGCACGATCAACAATCCGAACGATTTTGAATTAATAGCAGTTATGGAGTTATTGAGTTTCGAAGATATTTCATTTACATCCATAAATTATTATTTATCCACTCTGTTTCTCTCTGATGAGCCGCCCCCATCTATATTGACATCATCAACAGGCAACCGACGGTTACTCATTAATTATCATGGCCCCGTCGATGATCTTGAACCCCACGATGTCGTTTTGATCTTTCCCCATAAAACTCAATCAGCCCCCCTCTCTCCCACCGAAAAAACGCACAGAATGAATGAGTTCAAGCGTCACCTTATTCACGTATTAATTATTGACCGTATTATTTCATCCCCGATGAAAATCGAGGGAAATACCCTCGATAGCAACAGAGAACCGCCTATTTCTATTCACGAAAAGAGTTATAAAAGTTGCCTCTCTATTTCGGATAACTGGAAACCGGGTGCGCTCAATCACGTTAAACAAGTCATTAATCGTTATCAGCACACCTGCTGTGCTAACTATCATGAGTGAGGAATACACGATGAGCACGAGATTGCACCTTATTTGGGGACCGACGAGTACCGGAAAAACAGCGAGATCGGTGGCATTGGCGGAACGCACCGGCGCGCCTGTGTTGGTTCTGGATCGTATACAATGTTGCCCTGATGTAGCGATGGGCAGCGGACGCCCTTCAGAACAGGAATTGCGCGGCACAAAGCGCGTTTATCTGAACTCACGGCCGATTTCACAAAACATCATCTCCGCGCAACAAGCCGTCGAGCAGCTTCATCAACTGACTGACCATTATTCCGCGACACATCCGCTGATTATCCTTGAGGGAGGGTCGGTATCCATATTGCAGGAGATGGTCAAACACACAACTTGGGGCCAGAGTTATACCTGGTCTTTCGAGCCGATACCCATGCCTTCCGCCGACGTTTTTCTGAAACGCGCCACAAAACGCGTATGGGAGATGTTTTACCCAGACGGCGGGCTGAAGTCGCTGCTGGAGGAAATGGTGCAATTATGGGCGAATCCCGAATACCGTGACACGCTCGCGGATATTGACGGCTACCGTTGTATCATTGGCTATCTGCGTCAGCGGCGACGACGCGTCGATGACATCCTCCATATGAGTCTCAACGAACATAAGCAACTGGCGGAAGAAATCGCCCGAGAGTATTGGCAACATGCCGTTTGGCAGCAAAATAATTTCCCGGATATTCCCCATACCTGGCGCCAGGCCAAGTATGGTTGACCCTGCGTGTTGAAAATGTCTCCGTCAACCGTGCACCATCCCTGCCGGACCCGGTGATTTCCTGCAACGCCGATGAGCGGGTCTGATTGACCCGCATCGAAACCGTGATAAATGTTAATTAAGACCTTTCCCAGCCAGCATTTCCGCCAGCCTTTGCTACGCTTAGGTAGACATTTAGCCATTAGCTAAGGAGCTGGTATGTTCGGAAAAGCAGAAGATAAAGTAAACGAAGCGGCTGGCGCTGCTCAGGAAACTTTCGGCGAGGCCACTGACTCACACGAGCATCAGTTCAAAGGGGCGGCTAAAAAATATGCCTCCCAGGCCAGCTATGCCGCACGCGATGCGGCTGATGTTGTTAAAAGCCAGGTTAAATCCAACCCGATGGCAGGCGTCGCCATTGCTGCCGCGACCGGGATTGTGCTGGGATTTTTACTCGGCCGTAAGTAATCAATTGTTAGCGATGATCACCTTCGCCGCTGCAAAGCGGCAAGCACAAAGGCCCCTCACCGGGCCTTTTTTATTGATGCAACCCGCCTCGTTCGCCCGCCACCGTGCGTTATCGCCAAGACGGCTACCCCACGCGCGGGCCGCCGTCTGACGAGCGACGGTGCCCTTTCACGCTTTCACCCACGCGTCACGGAGCATCGGACACCATCACCTGATGGCCGGGGCCAACCTCGGTATACACTCGCAGCGGCGGCACATAGCCCAAAGGACGTACCGGGCTTTTCAACTCCTCGATGGCCGCATTACGCCGCATACCACGCCGCGCGGGATCAGGCACCGGCACCGCCGCCATCAGCTTTTGCGTATAGGGATGCTGGGGACGGGCGAAGATCGCCTCGCGCGGGCCGATCTCGACGATTTCGCCCAGACGCATCACCGCCACCCGGTGACTGACGCGCTCCACCACCGCCATATCGTGAGAGATAAACAGGAACGCGATGTTGAACTGCGCCTGCAAATCGAGCAGCAGATTGCACACCTGTGCCTTGATCGACACATCCAGCGCCGAGACGCTTTCGTCCGCGATGATCACCTTGGGGTTCAACGCCAGCGCCCGGGCAATCGCCACCCGCTGACGCTGCCCACCGGAAAACTCGTGCGGGAAGCGATCCATCATGGACGGCGACAGCCCCACCCGGTCCAGCAGTTCGGCGACCTTCTGCCGCGCCTCGGACGGCGAGGCCAGCCGGTGTTTAATCATTGGCTCGGCGACGGCCGCCCCCACCGTCATGCGCGGATTGAGGCTGGAAAACGGATCCTGGAAAATCATCTGCGCACTGCGGCGCATCGTGCGCAAACCAACGACGTCAAGATTCAGCACATCGTATCCGTCCAGCTGAACCTCACCGCTGTGCGGTTCAATCAGCCGAATGATGGAGCGCCCGGTGGTCGACTTGCCGCAGCCGGACTCGCCCACCAGCGCCAGCGTCTCGCCCTGAAACAGGTCGAACGAGACATTCTCCACCGCATGCACCGCGCCGCTCGAACGCCCCAGCAAACCGGAGCGAAGATCGAATCGCGTGACCAGATTTTTTACGGACAGCACCGGCGTCTTGCCGCTTTGCACCGTGTTGGCCACGTTACCCGCGGGGATGACGTCGCCGCTGTGCATGTCGATGCGCGGGAAACGCAGCGGCCACGGCTGCCCGTCCATCGACCCCAGAGTCGGCACTGCGGCGAGCAACGCCCGCGTGTAGGGATGTTTGCCGTGACGGAAGACGTCGGCGGTATCGCCCGTTTCCACCTGTTCCCCGCGAAACATCACCAGCGTCCGGTCGGCGATCTCCGCCACCACCCCCATATCGTGCGTGATGAACAGCACCGCCATTCCCTCTTCTTCCTGCAAGGTTTTAATCAGATCCAGAATCTGACCCTGAATGGTAACGTCAAGCGCGGTCGTCGGCTCATCGGCAATCAACAGCCTGGGCTTCGAGGCCAGCGCCATCGCAATCATCACGCGCTGGCGCATACCGCCGGAGAACTGATGCGGGTAGTCGTCGAACCGGGCGGAGGGATTAGGAATGCGCACCTTGTCCAGCAGCCGCAGCGTCTCTTCCCGCGCGGCCGCCTTGCCTAACCCCTTATGCTGCCGCAGCACCTCCGAAATTTGCCGCCCAATGGTGAACACCGGATTGAGCGACGTCATCGGTTCCTGAAAAATCATCGCGGCGTCGTTGCCGCGCACCTCGCGCATCGCCTTCTCCGGGAGCGACAGGATATCTTTCCCGTTCAGCATAATACGGCCTTCGATACGGCTGGAACGTGGATCGAGCAGGCGCATCACCGACAGCGAGGTCACGCTTTTGCCGGAGCCGCTCTCGCCGACGACGGCGACCGTTTCACCGGCTCGGACCTCGAAGGACATCCCGCGCACGACGGTTTTCCATTCGCCGTCCACGCGAAACGACGTAGTGAGATTCTGCACGGAAAGGACGCATTCCCGCGGCGGTTTTGGCTCATTCATGATTCAGTTTTCCCCGTGACGGGCGGTGGTCTTCACCTCCCGTCTTGACCTGAATAGCTGCGGTGTTCAACACCGCAGGGCGGCATTGATCACCGGCCTATCGCATACGCCTGCATCAGCCGTGGCGTAGCGGCGGCGCGCAGCAGTCCATCTTCGTCCCGACGCGCGGCCGTCAAGCGGCCAATCGTCCAGGGATCGGACGCCACGATGTCGTGTCCGCGCGCCCTGAGTGCGGACAGCGCGGCGTCGCCGATGCTGCTTTCAATCATTACGTGACCCGGCTGGCGGGTGCGCGGATAGAACGAGCCGGGGAAATGCGCGGTATGGAACAGCGGCAGGTCGATCGCCTGCTGCAGGTTCAATCCGTAATGGGCATAGCGTAGGAAAAACGCCAGCTGCCACTGATCCTGCTGGTCGCCGCCCGGCGTACCAAACGACAGCGTCGGCCGCCCCTCATACAGGGCAATCGACGGCGTGAGCGTGGTGCGCGGGCGCTTGCCGGGCGCCAACGATGTCGGCAGGCCCGGTTTTAACCAGAACATCTGCGCGCGGGAGTTCAGACAGAAGCCCAGACCCGGAATGACCGGCGAAGATTGCAGCCAGCCGCCGGACGGCGTGACCGACACCATATTGCCCTCGCGATCGATGACGTCGATATGCACCGTGTCTCCCCGTTTTTCGGTCAGGTGCGACATGGTCGGTTCATACACGGCGCCCACGCCGCGCTGAGCGGCGAGCATGTCCAGCGTCAGATCGTACTGTTGGGTGTACCCCGGCAGGCACCCCGGCCGCAACGCCAGCGAGGCCTCGGCGGCGATCAGCTGGCGACGCCCCTCGTTATAGCCGTCGGACAGCAGGGTCTGCATCGGCACAGAGGCGAAATTGGGGTCGCCGTAATAGACTTCGCGGTCCGCATACGCCAGCTTCATCGCCTCCACGACCGTATGAACGAATTCCGGACCCGCCGGATCCATCGCGGCGATGTCGATGCCTTTCAGCAGCGCCAGCGACTGTAACAGCACCGGTCCCTGCCCCCACGGCCCGGTTTTGGCGACGGTCCAACCGTGGTAGTCATACGTGGTGGGCGCTTCGATCGTCGCCTGCCAGTTCGCCATATCGTCGGCGGTCAGCACGCCTTTATGGCGATGGCCGCTGGCGTCCATCACCTCGGCCGTTTGCAGATAGTCCGCGATAGCCTCGGCGACAAAACCGCGGTAAAAGGCATCTCTCGCCGCATCGATACCCGCCTCGCGCCCCGGTCGGGCTTCGGACTCCCGGATAATGCGTTTCCAGGTTTCGGCCAGGACGGGGTTGGTGAAGTTCGACAGCGCGGCAGGCGCGGTGCCGCCGGGCAGCCACGTGGCGTACGACGTCGGCCACTCCGTGCGGAAGAACTCAGCCAGATCGCTGATGGTCGCCGCCACTCTCGGCAACAGCGGATGACCGTTCTCCAGATAACCAATGGCCGGTTCCAGTACCTCGCGCACGGTCATCGTGCCGTAGTCGCGCAGCATCAGCATCCAGCCGTCGAACGAGCCGGGGATCACCGTCGCCAGCAGACCGTCGCCGGGGATCAGGTCGAGCCCTTCGGCGGTATAGTGCTCAAGCGTCGCCGCCGCTGGCGCGGTGCCCTGCGCGCAGATCACCTCTACCTTGTCTTTTTTACGCGAATAAATCACGGCGGGCATGTCGCCGCCGGGGCCGTTCAGATGCGGCTCGACCACCTGCAAGACAAAGCCGGTCGCCACGGCCGCGTCAAAGGCGTTGCCGCCCTTTTCCAATATGCTCATGCCAACGGCGGAGGCGATCCAGTGGGTCGAGGTGACCACGCCGAAGGTGCCTAAAATCTCCGGACGCGTGGTGAATGCATTCATGACGCTTTCCTTCTGTTATGAGTTTTCACGCGGGTCGAGCGCATCACGCAAGCCGTCGCCCAGCAGGTTAAAGCCAATCACCACCAGAAAAATGGCGGCCCCCGGCCACATCGCCATCCAGGGCGCCTGAGTCAGGAAGTTTTTGGCGACGTTCAGCATCGAGCCCCAGCTAGGCGCGGGCGCCTGTTGACCGAGACCGAGAAAAGACAGACTGGCTTCCGCGATAATCGCGGTCGCCACCGTCAGCGTCGCCTGTACGATAATCGGCGGCAGGATATTCGGCAGGACGTAGCGCAACAGGATATCGCCGTGGCCCAGTCCGATAGAGCGCGCGCCTTCGATGTAGTCTTCGGTTTTGACCGCCAGCACCTGCGAACGCGTGAGCCGAATAAAAATCGGCATCGCGGACAAGCCGATGGCGATCATCGCATTGGTCAGGCTCGGGCCGAGAAAGGCCGCCAGCGCAATCGCCATGATCAGGAAAGGCATCGCCAGAAACGCTTCGGTCACGCGGGAAATCACCTGATCGACCCAGCCGCCGAAATAGCCGGAGATCAGTCCAAAAGGCACGCCGGTCAACACGGCGATAGCGACGGAGATTACCCCCGCCATCAGCGAGGCCTGCGCACCCCAGACCATCCGCGACAGCACGTCGCGCCCAATGTCGTCCGTCCCCAACCAGTGCGCGGCCGACGGCGCTTTACGAATCGCGCTCCAGCTGGTCGCCAGCGGATCCGCCAACGGCAACAGCGGCGCCAGCACCGCCAAGAGCGCAAAAAAAACGATGATGATCAGACCGGCGATCGAACTGCGATTGCGCTTCATCTTCTTCCAGGCGCGGTTGCCGGCAGCAGCCTGCGGCGCGACGACGATAGGTTCAGTCAGGCTCATAGCGCGCTCCTCATTCGCGGATTCAACAGCATGGCGGCGACGTCCGCCAGCAGGTTCATGACGATAAAGCCGACCGCCGTGCATAGGACCACGCCCTGCACCACCGCGTAATCACGGTTGAACACCGCATCGACGATCAGCTTCCCGAAGCCGGGAATGGTGAAGATTTGTTCGGTCAGCACCGCGCCCGCCAGCAGTTCGCCGAACAACAGGGCCGTCAGCGTAATGATGGGCGACAGCGCGTTGCGAAAAGCATGGCTTAGCACCACCTCGCGGTTGGACAACCCTTTGGCGCGCGCCGTGCGGATATAGTCCGCTTTCATGACCGACAGCATCGCCGATCGCGTGTGCCGCATCAGCGTGGCCGCCAGCGCGGTGCCGAGCACAAAAGCAGGCATAAGGGTCGTTTGCAGCGAGCGCAGCGGGTCGGAAAACAACGATTCATAGCCCGAGGCAGGCAGCCAGCCCAGCTGCACGGACACCAGCAGAATCAGCATGATGCCGAGCCAGAAGTTGGGGATCGACAGCCCCGAGAGCGCGACCACGTTAGCCAGATAATCCAGCGTCGTGTTCTGCTTCACCGCCGCCAGAATGCCGATCGGCACACCGATGATCAGTGCGAAGAACATCGCCATCACCGCCAGTTGCAGGGTGACCGGCAGTTTTTCGCCGATCAGTTCGAGTACCGGCTGATTGGTGCGCAGCGACACGCCAAAATCGCCTTGCGCCACGTCCCCAAGCCAGTAGAAGTACTGATACACCACCGGGTCGTTCATGCGGTATTTTTCACGCAGCAGCTCCATCACCGCAGGATCGCGCTCTTCCCCCGCCATCGCCAGGATCGGATCGCCCGGCAGCAGCTTTTGCAGCGAAAAAACGAAAATGGAGATAATCAGGAGCGTCGGTATCGCCACCAGCAGGCGCTTGCCGATATAGATGTACATTGGCGCGTTTCCTTATTCAGTGAGTGCTTCGACCGGGTTCGCCAAGGGGCCGCTCTGCTCCCGACGAACACACGCCGGATTAGTCGCTTTTTTTGACGCCCGTCAGACGGATCATTCCGTCGGCCGACGGCGTAAATCCGGCGACCTTTTTGGAGTAGGCATACAAATAGGCCTGATGGCCGAGATAGATCAGCGGCAGATCGTCATCCAAAATCTGGGTCGCGGCGTCGTAGCGGGCTTTGCGTACCGCGTTATCCGTGGATTCGCGCGCTTCGTTCAGCAGCTTGTCCACAGCCGGATTGCAGTATTTGGTGTCGTTGATACCGCCTTTGCAGGTCACAAACTGGTGGATGTTGCCGTCCGGATCGGCGCGGCCCGACCAGTCGGAGCGCGACAAGACGTAGTTCCCCGCCGTCTGCTCGGACAGCAGCGTGGCGAATTCGGTGGCTTTCAGTTTGACGTTGAAACCGGCCTCGGCCGCCATTGACTGGATCACCTGCATCATCTGGGTCTGCGTCGTGTTGTTGGCGTGCTGGAGTTCGATATCAAATTTCTCGTAGCCCGCCGCCTTCATCAGCGCTTTGGCCTTGGCGACGTCTCGCGCCGGCACCGGCAGGCTCTGGTTGTACCACGGGCTGCTGGAGGGCCACGGCTGATTCCCGGCCAGCGCGGTGCCTTCAAAGACCACCTGATTGATCGCCTCACGGTCGAGGGACAGCGAGAAGGCCTGACGCAGACGCTTGTCTTTGCCGAACGGATTGTTCGCCTCCGGCCCGTTGCCGATGTTGACGTACAGCGCCATGTAGCCCGGCCCGATGACTTTGCCGTAGTTCAGCTTCGGGTTCTGCTGCACGGCGGCCACGTCCGACGCCGAGATGCGCTCGGCCAGATCCAGCTCGCCGGACTGCAGGTTAGCTAAGCGTACGGTCGTGTCCGGAATGGGGAGGAAGGTGACCTTATCGATAAAAATGTTGTCGGCATTCCAATAGCGGGGAAACTTCTCCAGCACGATGCGGTCCTGCTGAACGCGCTGCACGAACTTGAACGCGCCGGAGCACACTGGGTCCGAGCCGAAGTTCGCCCCCAGACGCTTGCCCGCCGTCGGGGAGATCATCATGCCGGCGCGGTCAGACAGCTGGGCCAGCAGGCTGGCGTCCGGGCTTTTCAGCGTGAATTTCACCTGATAGTCCCCGTTCGCTTCGACGCTGGCCACAGAGGCCAGTTCGCTCTTGCGACGGGACTCCGGCATCGTCATGTAGCGATGAATGTTGTATACCACCGCTTCCGCGTTAAACGGCGTCCCGTCATGGAACACCACGCCCTTGCGCAGATCCATCGTCAACGTTTTACCGCCGTCGCCCCACGTCCACTGCGTCGCCAGCTGAGGAATAATCGACAAACGATTGTCGACGTCCACCAGCCGATCGCACAGGCTGGTGTAAATAATGCGGCCGACAAACGTGCGGGACTGAGCCGGGTCCAGTACGTCCGGATCGTCCTGCAGGCCGATGCGTAACTCCACCGCCTGCGCCGTCGTCGCCATCACCGCACCGGCCAGCAAGAGTCCGGTCTGTTTGATAAGTCGGTTCATGTCATGTTTCCTCTGGTCGATAATCATCGCCGGGATTCGGCGCAATGAAAGGCAGGTCAGACGGCGCTGGCCTACTGAAAACCGTTAGCGGCGGAGCACATCGGCGTCAGCATCGGCCGGGGCATAGTGGCCCAACGAGGTGTGGCGAATCAGCCGCTCCTCCAGCCTCAGCAGATGTTGGCGCATGGCCTCGCCCGCCCTCACCGGGTCGTGGGCGGCAATCGCGTCAATGATTTCCGTGTGGTCGCTGTGCGAGTCGGTGAGCGACGCATTGTGGCTACGGGCCAGCGCGCGGAGCGCCTGCCAGGCCGGGTACTGCCGCACGCGGTTCACCACATCGAACAACGACAGGAACAGCTGGTTGCCTGCACTTTGCGCAATCAGTCGATGCAAGGAGCCATCCCACAGTTCGCGCCAGTCGGCGTCGGTACGCTCATAGATTTTGTCGCGCAGCGCCCGCATACGTACGATGTCCGACGGCTTGGCGCGCAGCGCGGCCAATTGCGCCAGCTGCGGTTCAATACGCAGCCGCACCTCCATGATTTCCATGAAATTGGTTCCTTCAATCAGGTTGGCTGCATGGGTGCCCCATTGGTCCGGCTTTTGCCCGAGAAACGTGCCCGCGCCCTGCTTACGCCAGATCAGCCCTTCCGCTTCCACCACCTCCAGCGCGCGCCGTACCTCGCGTCGGCCCACGCCCCACAGCTCGGAGAGCGCCCGTTCTGTCGGCAGTTTGCCGTCGGGCTCCAACGCGCTCACGCGCAGGAGTTCGCGCAATCGCTCGAGTGCATAATGTGAATTTTCCGTTTTATTAACGCGGTTCCCGTCGCTCATTGGTTCACTCCAATTGGTAATTGGTTCAAAAAAAGCACGATGACCGAGGCAAGTCAATACGGCGGAAAAGTGCTGAACATGCAGCAAATAGCCGCAAAATCACTGGCATTGGAAGAGATTGAGTACAGATACTGCGGCAATGAGCGGGTCAACCGGTCGAATACGTGGCGACTGTCGATTTTTCAAGCGTTTTATCTCGGGATATTTCCCGTCAGTTTTTCGTGAATAGATGAAAAAAAACGATCTGTGAGGCCATTCTTCACCGCGAGATAGCCGCCAAGCAGATGATTAACAATAAGAATTTATGATAGCTGAATGCGGCGGACGTGCCTGATTAAACATCGTTGATGCGGGTAACATCGGCGCGTGAATATCCACCGGTGAAGGTAGAGAAAGCGCCGCCGTCTGTCGATGACGGCGCCGGTGACCTTATGCTGTTGCGCGCGGGGTTGCGGCGGGCAGAAGACGGTACAGCATAAACGCGGTGATAAACGTGGCGGGCGCAGACCAGGATGACCATGCCCCCTCCGCGTACATCAACACCATGCCGACGGCGACACTCCCGCCCCAGGCAAGCAGCCCCGAGAGGTTGATATTGCGGTCAAAGTGGATGCCGAGCGCCTGACGCGCAGGCGTCAAAATGTAGCTCAGCGCTACGCCTACCCAGGCGACCACGAAGACCCCCTGCCATGCCAACGCCTGCAAGATATAGCTGAACACATCCGCCAGCATCAGCGCATAAACCACCGCCCCGACCAGACAGGCCCAGATCATGCGCCGGAATCGCAGGCGGAACAGCAGCCGGAAAAAGTCCTGCATATTCACCGTGGCGAGGAAATAGTTGGCAGTGTTGATGCGGGTTTGCGTCACCCAGACGAAGAACAGTCCCCACAGTCCCAGCAGGTTGAGGATCGCCACCACCACGCCAGTTTCGCTGAGTCCGTCGCTTTCAGAGAATCCGCTGACCAGATAGATGCCCGCGACGCCGTTGAGCAAGAAGGTGATCAAATAGAATGGCATGCCGAAGTTTATGCCCGCGTGGTAATCCGCATCCTTCGCTTTGCCATAGCGGGCGTAGTCGAAGGTATACATCATCAAAATCCACACGCCCATATAGTAGGTAAAGCAGTGCCACCAGCCGTAGGCCGGCGGATCGGCGGGGCCGAACGCGAGCCATTGCGGGTTATAGCCGTTTTGCTGGATAGACACCGCCACCGTCAGCAGCAGGCCAAGCAAATAAAACGGTAGCAGGACGCCGTTAAATTTATCCAGCCAGTGCTGCACGCTGCCGAAAATCAGCGGCACGCTGTACAGCACGACCACCAGCGCGGTCGCGGCGTAAGGCAGTGCCGGGAACAGATGATTCAATGCGAAGGCGATGACCGACCCTTCGAACACGGCGTAATAGATGGCCGTCGAGAAGAAAATCAGCGTGGCGAGCGACGACCCGAGCCGACCGAACAACGCCTGCGAAAACAGAGAAACCGACAGCCCGGTTTTGATCGCGAACCGGCTGATGATCCCATTGATCACGCCATAGCTGACGACCGACAACACCATGCCGATGAGGGCGTTTTTCGCGCCCCAGCTCTGCGCGAGCGATGCGCCGACCACAATATAAAACAGCGCGCTGCATACCGCCCACCACGCCATAGTGAGCGAGAGTTTGCCCATGCGCTCGTTGTCGGTAACCGTCCCCGAGGCCGTCGCCGGGGCGGTCAGTTTTACATCAGAAAGATCTGCCATAGGGGTACTCCTGACTGCAAAAGGGGAAAGCTACACCTGACCGACAAACATCGGAAAAGGCCCTGTCATAGCGATGAACAACCAGTCGCAGGCAGCACGAATCGCCATGCGGACGGTAGATACCGCATGGCCCGAGACAGGACGATCGATGCTGTAACGCGACCTAAACCGGCGAAGGCCGCCGGGCGGGATCAGGCCGTTTGTCGGCCGATCCAGACTCTTAACTGCGCCAGCCGCTGCTGGGATTGCTGTCGGGCAGCGAGCGCCTCCTCCAACGAGACAGGCACAAAACGTACCTGATGATGCGGTTGCAGTTGCGCGACCCGATCCAGATCGGCGCTGATGACCGTGCCCAGCGTCATGTAGCCGCCGCCGGAAACCGCATCGCGCAGCAGGATGATGGGTTCCAGCCCGCCCGGCACCTGTACGGAGCCGATGGGATAGCAGGCGTCAACGATATTGGACGGGTCGGAGCCCGCGCCGAAAGGCGGCGTGCGTGGCAGGTACTCCAGCGGTTGACCGCCCTTCAGGCGATAGCCGATGCGGTCCGCCTCGGTGCCGACCCGCCAGGTATCGGCAAAAAACTGTTCCGCCGCGGCGTCGGTCAGGCGGTGAATATAGAGGCCGCGCATCAGCCGCAACGTGACCTCTTTTTCCAAGCGCGGGCACAGGGTCTCCGGCACCTTCGCGCCTTCAGCCCCCACGCCGGTCGGTTCACCAATAGGCAGCCGGTCGCCCTCCTGTAGCCGCCGTCCTTCCCACCCGCCCAGCGCGCCCAGCGTGTAGGTGGAGCGGCTGCCGAGCGCCAGCGGAACGTCGATACCGCCCGCGACCGCGAGATAGCTGCGACAACCCGCCTTGGCGAAATCGAACTTCAGCACCTGACCGGGCTTGACCCGAAACGCGGTGTCCAGCGGCATTTCCGCGCCGTCCAGCCGCGGTGTCATGCGCGCGCCCGTAACCGCCACCAACACCTCTTTGCCGAACGCCAGCTCAGGGCCGATCAACGTGATTTCCAGCACGGCGGCGGACTCGCCGTTGCCCACCAGCAGATTAGCCATGCGTAAGGCATAGTCGTCCAGGCCGCCCGAAGGCGGTATGCCGAGGTGGTAGTACCCCTCGCGCCCGGTATCCTGAACCGAGGTCGCCAGTCCGGGTTTGATAACCTTAATCGGCATACAGTACCTCCCGCAGGTTGTGGGTGTAGCCAGCGGCATCCGCGCTGAATTTTTCCAGTTCAAACGTCACCGGCCGGATGCGCAGGCTGAACGTGCCCGCCTCCACCTCCGCCACGGCCCGGTCATACTCGGCGCGATCCATCGCCCGGAACTGGACGATGTCGCCCGCGCGGAAGAACACCATCGAGGCTTGCAGGTAGTCGAGGCGCTGGCTGGGGTCATAGATGGGCGCGGGCGTGACGCCGAACAGCTGATAGCCGCCCGCGCCGCGCACCGAATAAATACAGCCGAAACAGCCGCCGTGACCGAGCGACTGGCGCGGCGTGTCGGTCCGCGGCCGCAGATATTTAGGGACTTCCAGCTGTTTGGTCTCTTCGACCATCTGGAACATGAAAGGCAGCCCCGCCACGAATCCCACCATCGACACAAACCACGGCGTGCCGCTGTGCGCGGCGATAAAGTCCGCGACCTCGGCGTAACCATTAATGGCGGCGGCATACTCCAGATCGGTCGCCTGCGGATCCTGATGACGATCGCGAAACCGCATCAGCGTTTCATGCGTCCAGGGGTCGTTATAAAGCACGGGAATTTCGATGATGCGCGTCGACAGCGAGGTGCCAGCGGTGGCCTGCGCCTCGGCGTTTTTCACCTGTTGCAACAGCGCCTCAGGCGCGATGATGTCGGGATTGAAGCGCACCTGAAACGAGGCGTTCGCCAGACAGATATCCAGCACGCCCGGCAACCCCTGCGCTTCCAGCGCGCGCGTGATCGCCATGCCGCGAAAGAACGCGTCCAGCGACATGGCTTCGTCGATTTCCGCGAACAAATGTTCGTCGCCGCCAAAGCTGTAACGAATGGCTTTTGTCGTCATGTCACACCTCCTGAGCGGCCGACGCGTCTGCGGCAGTCCGTTCCGTCAGCCAACGTTCCAGCGACGTCGTGGTAAAGTCGCCCGCCTGCAAACGCGCATCCGTCAGCAGCCACTGATGCAGCGACCGGGTGGTCGTGATGCCGGTGATGCGCAGATCCGCCAGCGCGGCAGCGGCGCGGGACAACACTTGCGCGCGATCCTCGCCGTGAACGACCAGCTTCGCCACTAACGAGTCGTAATACGGCGGAATACGGTAGCCCGAGAACAAATGACTTTCGACCCGCACGCCTTCGCCCTGCGGCCAGTTGACCTCCGACACCGTACCGGGACAGGGGAAAAAGTTGCGCGCCGGATCTTCCGCATTGATGCGCATTTCACAGGCCGACCCGTTCAGCGCGATCGCCTCCTGCCGCAAGGTTAGCTTTTCCCCCCGGCAATCCGCAGCATCCACTGCACCAAATCCACGCCGGTGACCATTTCCGTCACCGGATGCTCGACCTGAATACGGGTGTTCATTTCAATGAAATAGAATTGGCCGGTGGCCGAATCGAAGAGATATTCAAGCGTGCCCGCCCCCTGATAAGACAGACTTTGCGCCAGCTTCACCGCGCTGTCGCACAGCGCCTGACGCTGCGCGTCGGTCAAGGCGGGAGACGGCGCTTCCTCGAAAATTTTCTGCCGCCGCCGTTGCAGTGAACACTCCCGGTCGAACAGATGCACTACCTGTTCGCCGTCGCCGAGGATCTGAACCTCAATATGGCGGGCGTGTTCGATAAACCGCTCCAGATACACCGCGCCGGAGCCAAAGGCGGCCTTGGCTTCCTGCTGCGCCAGAGGAAAAGCCGCCTGTAGCTCGTCCGGCGATGACACGATGCGAATCCCGCGACCGCCGCCCCCTGCCGCCGCTTTGATCAACAGCGGATAGCCGATGCGCTCCGCCGCCAGCAACGCGTCGTCGAGCGTGGTGATATCCTGCTCCGAGCCCGGCACCACCGGGACGCCAGCGGCCTGCGCGGTTCGCCGGGCGGCAGCCTTGTCGCCCATCGACCGGATCACCGCCGCCGTCGGCCCGACGAAAATCAGTCCAGCCTGGCTAACGGCGGCGGCGAAGTCCGCGTTTTCTGACAGGAAACCATAGCCCGGATGGATCGCATCCGCGCCGCTCTCGCGCGCCGCCTGTAGCAGCGCCTGCGCATTGAGGTAGCTTTGGTCGGCCCTCGCCGCGCCGATAATGCGGCATTCGTCCGCCAGCTGAGCAGGCAACGAGGTGGCGTCCGCCTCGCTGCACGCCGCTACCGTCGGAATACCCAACGCCTGGGCGGCGCGGATAATCCTGACGGCGATTTCCCCTCGGTTGGCAATCAATAATTTATTTATCGGCATCAATATCTCCACTTCCGCGGTGATTAAAATAAACGCTTAGCGATAATAAAAATGTTTATTTAGCGATCGCTTTTAATAATGGCAATAACCTGTCCGGGTTCGATCGGTTCGCCACTTTCCACTTTGAATTCGATTAATGTTCCTGAATGCCCGGCGACCATTTCGGTAAATTGCTTCATAACTTCAATTAGACCAATAACCGTATCTTCCTGAACATTCTCACCCTCTTCCATAAAGGGCGGCATCTCGGGTGCAGGTTGCCGATAAAAAACGCCTGGCAAAGGAGAATAAACCACATATTCTTTCATCGATAATCACTCCTGATACGGCATTATTATTTTTAAAACACCGGTTTCTTTTCGGGTGCGGTAATGGCAATGGAGGCGGCTTTTAATAATTCGCAGGTCGCCTTTAACAATTCCTGCGCGCCCGGTGTATCGCTATGCATGCAGACCGAATCGAAAACGATGGGAATATCTTCTCCCTCCACGGTGCAAACAACGCCGTCCCGACAGGCGCGCAGCACCTTCTGCGCAACGTCGTCCGGGTTCAGCGCACCGATCCGACGGGTGAAGACGATAGAACCACTCCGGTCATAGTCACGATCCGCATAAAATTCGCAGATTACAGGATGTTGTAGGGACTGGGCTGCTCGCCATACGGCGGTGCCATACATGCAGTACAGCAGTAAATCCGGCGCGATCCGATGCAGGGCTTCAACAAAACACTGCGCCGAGGCTTCTTCTTTCGCCAGATGCATATAGAGGGCGCCGTGCGGTTTAATATGCTGTAACTCCACGTGATATAACCGCGCCAATTCCCGCAAAGCCCCCAGCTGATAAACGATATCGTTAACTAATTCATCCGGTTGCATAGCAATATAACGACGGCCAAAACCCATTAAATCGCGATAGCCAGGATGCGCGCCAATCTCGACGCCATAATATTTCGCCAGCTCGATAGTTTTACGCATGACGGTAGGGTCGCCGGCATGAAACCCGGTCGCAATATTGGCAGAACTTATGAGTGGCATAATTTCGCGATCAATATTGCCGTTAATTACCCAGGTTCCGAAGTCTTCGCCCATATCAGAATTGAGGTCGATGTGTTTTATCATAATAATTTATTATTGGTAGCTCATTGATTTAAAAATAATATAGGGGAAGTTTTTTACAGCCGAATAGCAGTATTTTCTGATAGCAAGCCATCGAAAAAAGAGATCGCAGGATAAGACCTTATCCCGGTGACGACGCCGGACTGATTTAAGCCCTCTACACCGGAGAAGAGCATGTTGACGCTACGCCAGATTCGATACTTTGTCGCCACGGCGGAAATGGGGCAGATCTCGCAGGCCGCCATTCACCTAAATATCTCGCAGTCGGGCGTCACCAGCGCGATTCAGGAGCTGGAAAGTTTATTGGGAAAGCCGCTATTCCGGCGTTCGGTGCGCGGCATGACGCTGACGGAGACCGGGACTCATTTCCTGCACCACGCCTACTCCATTCTGCGCAGCGTGGACGATGCGTTACATGTTCCTTCAGCGGATGATCAGATCTGCGGCCAGCTGAATCTGGCCGCCTCCTATACGGTGATGGGCTATTTCCTTCCCTACCATTTGCAGCGGCTCTCTTCCGCGCTCCCCATCTGGATATCCATCTCTTCGAACGGGAGCGTATCGACATCGAACGCGGGCTGCTCGATGGAACGCTGGATATCGCGCTGGTGCTGACCGCAAACCTGACGCTACCTGGCATCACCTCGGAAACGCTGTTTAACTCCGAGCGTCGACTCTGGCTACCCAGTCGCCATCCGCTGTGCGAGAAGCCGCATCTCACGCTGAAGGACGTCGCCAAAGAGCCGTTTATCATGCTGACCGTGGATGAAGCCGACCACAGCGCCATGCGCTACTGGGAAGAAAGCGGGCAGCGTCCCCGCGTGATGCTGCGGACCAGTTCCGTCGAAGCCGTGCGCAGCATGGTGGCCGATGGACTCGGCGTCGCCATCCTGTCCGATCTGGTTTATCGCCCCTGGTCGCTGGAAGGAAAACGCATCGAAACCCGCGCGCTAACCGACAATCTGCACCCCATGAATGTCGGGCTGGCCTGGCGAAAAGACGCGATATTTACTCCGTCAATGAATGCCTTCCGGCTGTGGTTTCGCAGCGCTTTTCTGACGCCGCAGATGAACTTCAACCGCCGCTGACGGAGCGCCTAATCCGACCCGATAGCGCAAACGGTGGAAGTGTGACCCGCCTAACAGCCGCAGCACGGCGATTTCGGTAGCCTGAGCTCACATCACTGTTGGATTGTCACTGGCCGCCGGCCAGGCAAAACCTGAAAGGTTCTCTTACGAGAGGCCGTTCAGGTTTTTTTTTTGCGCCATCACCGAGGTGTCTATGAAAAAAAACCGCTGCACAGGAATAATGGGTATGACGTTGGCCGCGCTGGCCTTGCCCTTCGGCTCAACGTCCGCCGCCGACCACCACCGGGTAGAGGCCACGTTACAGGCCGACCATCCCGGCCCGCCCATTTCTCGCTATATCTACGGCCAGTTTTCCGAACATTTGGGACGGGGTATTTACGACGGTATCTGGGTCGGTCCCGACTCCCCTATCCCCAACACGCGCGGCATCAGAAACGACGTGGTCGCCGCGCTAAAAGCCCTCCACGTGCCGGTCGTACGTTGGCCGGGGGCTGTTTTGCGGATGAATATCACTGGCGCGACGGCATCGGTCCGCGCGACAAACGCCCGGTGCGTAAAAACAACTGGTGGGGAGGCGCGCTCGAGTCTAACGCGTTCGGCACGCACGAGTTTTTCGACTTTGCCGAACAGATTGGCGCGGATGCCTATGTTTCCGTCAACGTGGCTTCGTCTACGCCGACGGAGATGCGCGAGTGGATCGAATATCTGACGTCCAAAGATCGCGACAGTCTGGCGAACGAGCGACGCGCCAACGGCCGCGATGCGCCCTTCAAAGTGCCTTTTATCGGCATCGGTAATGAAAGCTGGGGCTGCGGCGGTAATATGACGCCGGAATACTATGCGAACGAATTACGCCGCTGGGGCGCGCTGTTCCATAAAAACGGCACCAATTTCCACAACGATAACGACAACACGGCGGTGCGCGTCGGCTCCGGCGCGAATAACGACGACACGAATTGGACCGACGTCGTTATGAAAAACGCCAACGCACATCTGGACGCCATTTCCCTGCACTTCTATACCGTGCTCACCGGCGACTGGAAGAATCGCAATCAGGCATCCGCCACCGGTTTCCCCGACGCACAGTGGAACGCCATTTTCCAACAGACGCTGCGTATGGATGACGTGCTGCGCCAGCATATCGCCGTCATGGATAAGAACGACCCTGAGAAACGCATCGGTCTGTTCGTCGACGAATGGGGCACTTGGTATAACGTCGAACCCGGCACCTATCATGGCCATCTGTTCCAGCAGAATACGCTGCGGGACGGTATTTTGGCGGCCGCCAACTTCAACATTTTCCATCAACATACCGATCGCGTACGGATGACCAACATCGCGCAGACCATTAACGTGCTGCAGGCGATGATCCTGACGGAAGGCGATAAGATCGCATTAACGCCGACCTACTATGCCTATAAGATGTACGTGCCGTTCCAGGATTCGACGGCGATCCCGCTGACGGTAAAAGCGCCTCAACTGACCTACGACGGGCACAAATTCCCGGCCCTTAATGTCTCAGCCGCCAAAGGAAAAGACGGCAAAATGTATATTGGGGTCGCGAATATGAACCAGCATGCGGGCTACGATCTGGCCGTTAAACTGGGTACGCTGAAGGTGAAAACGGTGGCGGGAGAAGTGCTGACCAGCACAACCTCGGATGCGCATAACGTTCCCGGTCAAGCTGAAGCCATTCATCCCGTCCCTTATCAGGGCGGCAAGATCGACGGGTCGGAACTGAATCTGTCTATCCCTGCAAAATCAGTGGTGGTGGTCAGTCTGGAATAAGGGAGTGCGGTTGCGGCAATCAGGATGCTCATTGAACGCGTATTACCTCACATATGAGGTAATACGCTGATCGACTTGCCGTGCGCTAATGCACGATGATATGGCATTGTTTAGAGTGATTTGACGGTCTTATTGCGTCCGAATACCGGCGGTAGCACTTCCCTGTCAAGCCGGACATCGATGACCATCGGAACCGCATTTGTAATCGCGGTGCGTAGTGTGGACTCCAACTCGGCGCGGCTGGTCACGCTAGCACCATGAGCGCCCAACGCGTGAGCATACAACGCGAAGTCCACCTGCGGAATGGTACAATCCAGCGCAGGATAACCGACCGAATTTAAACCCTGCCGGCACATGTTATAGCCGCCATCGTTCAATACTAACCAAATAGCCGGAACCTGGTGATGGACAGCGGTGCTGATTTCATTATTCATCAGCATGGAACCATCGCCGATAATGCCGACGGTCACTTTACCCGTCATCGCCAGCCCGACGATGCCGCAGGCATAATGCCCCATGGTTCCCAACGCTGAGTTGACTCGATAACGATTGGGCTTTCTAAACTTCAAAAATCGGTTAGTCCATACGTGCGAGTTTCCGGCATCGGCAGCCACCAGACAGTCGTATTCATCAATCGCCACCTTCTGTATGACGTCCATCACCTCCTCTGGATTGACTAAGCCGTCATTGGTCTTGAGCGGAACCTGGCGTTGAGACGATTCAGGCGGTTGAATAAAAGGTGACTGTTGAGCAAGAGGCAGGTTTTTTATTTTCTGGTAGACCCCCTCTAAAAATGTGGAGAGCTCGGCATTGATAACTTCGGTTTTGGGAGGAAGGTTATTTTTAATATCCGCATTTTCCAGACTGACGTAATAGACCTTAATGTCTTTTATTTTTTTCTGAAGATAATGCGAACTGGACTCCCCTAAGCGAGTTCCCAGAATAACCATTGATTTCAACGAGGGGTTATTTATCGCTGAGGTTAGCGTGGGTTCATCGCAACCCAAACCTGTAGTCCCTATATATAACGGATGGTCCTCAGGGAAAATACCTTTCCCTCGGGGCGTAGACATAACCGCCGTCTGTGTTTTAATCGCGAGCTGCGTTAATACATCCGACGCATGGAGACAACCAAAACCATTCCAAATAATGGCATTACCCTCAGCAAGCACTTCCGCTATTTTTTGCTGCTGAGCGGCCAAAGAGTCATCATCTTCTCGGGTAATTGGAGAGGCGAGATATTGCGTATTTTCACTGTATTGTTGCTGTACAATTTCTGACTTCTGAATACGAGGAATAATAAATATTCCCAGCACATGACCTTGGGAGTCTTTAAAATGGTTGATGGCGTTAATCGCGTCACTCATTTTTTCTTGTTCATCGATGCAAACAACGTGATCGAAGTATCCCGAGATGTGATCTCCTTGCAGGGCAAGGACGTCTTCTACCGTTGTTTGTTGCAATCCCCACAGCCCATCATGATGTGGCGTGGTGATCGGTGCAATAAATATCACTTTGGCGCCATCCAGCTTCGCTGCGCGCACTGCCGTTAATGCGTTGATAATGCCGGGGCCTGCGGTGCTGAACACGGCGGCAGGCTTGTGACGGTATAAGCTGTATTCAGAAGCACAAAACGTCGCGCCTGTTTCATGTCGGCAATGAACGGTTCTGATAGAAGACTCTGACAGCGACTTCCACACGGGGGAAATATAAGCGCCTGAAACGCCAAAGGCGATGTCTACCCCGGCATTTTCTAAATATTTGACAAGGGTTTCCGCAACTGACTTCTGTGATTTTCCTTCCATATAATTTCCTTGTTAGAAGCATAGGTCAGTGTTACTGAATAAAATCCTGCAACACTAAATAGGGAGGGCAGGATTTATTTAACACCTGCCATTGCCAGCAAAGATAATAGGGAAACTGTTAGCCTTCTTCCTACTGTCAATTATTTCTTAATCACCGCCAATTGAATTAATTTTTAGAAACTCAATAATTTCATCCTAAATAAAAAAAAGCGACTCATTAAGAGTCGTCATATATAACCTATAACGCAATCAATTAGCAATCAGAAAACGTTAAGGGTACAAATCCATCAAAACCAGAGGTATAAGTAAAAAATATTTATCGCCAAATAATTCAGTCGCCATCGGATATCAATTAACCGCTTGATCTGGTCTCACTAATAGCAGCGCTACATATTGGCCAGGAACGTTAAAGATTAACCTATCCGGCAGACCCGGCATTAATCTGCCGGAGACACATACGTTACCCATCCCCAATAGCCAGATCCTTCACCCTGCGTTTTTTTCCAACCCTGTCGCTCTAGCTCGCGCGAAATGAGCCTGTTCATCAAGCCATGTCCCATGCTGAAGATTCGGTCACGTTGCTTAGCGGCTGCAATAAGATCGCAGGTCGCCTGTTTTGCCCGTTGTTGAACCGCAGACCTGGACTCAAGACCGTGGCTCAGCCCCAGAAACCAAAAGAGACGAAACACGATAAGCCAGGTATGAGGAGATAGCTTTAGCCACGGGAGCGCGACAAGCGGCAAAGGCGCCTCACGTAAATTGTCGAGAATCAGATCAGGATGAGCATCGAGTTCGAAAAGTGATGAACGCGCGCGTTGCAATGGACTACTGAGGATAAAATCACGTTCGTCGCAGACCGATTTGGCTTCCTGAGGAGGATGTCCTGTGACGTCTGACGCATCATAACCCGCTATCCAGGCATGCATCTCCGCGGCCTTTATCTTTTCACTCCCACGAAAACGCGTGATGGTTGGCTGCCCATGCCTCATTAGCGTAATTTCCATTTCAACTCTCAACCCGGTGAATTCGTTAGCTCCATACCCTATCATGAAAGCTCGCGATGTCGGCCTGCGATCCTCGTGAAAACGACGGGGAAATGCGATACCGCAAAAACGCAAGGTTAGCTGAGCGTTGATGTCGATAAAAAACGGTATGATCCTCACCCCGTTATCCAATGCATTGCCACAGCAAAGCTCAGTTAACTTTTCTCCCGCGGCATCTGAGCCAGGCTTTATGATGGCGTGATACGAATTTCTCTGTGGGTATTCATTATGCTTCTCGTCACGCGTTCAGATTCTTTCTAGCGTCCAATCCATTATTTCAGCTGTAATGAGCGACAGGCTTCTTCGAAAAAATCAGTCCACAACCTAGCGTCAACCGATGCGGCTGGTTACGTAAAATAAAGTATGTCCTGTGTAATATCCCAAAATGTTTGTCAGCATTCGCCATTAAAAATAAGCATTTCACAATAACCGCCCCACAACCGCCGCATTATTGAATGAATCTTGCGAAAGGCAACGACGGGGATCGAGAATCTATCGGGAAGAGGCTAACGCTAACCTAATGACATTGAGACCGTATTTAAATTTAAGCCGACCTGCTAAAAACAAAAAGCCCGCTTAAGTTTCCTTACGCGGGCTTTCTGATGATGACACACTGTGAGTGATCGCTAAAGTCTGTCACAGGCTAACAATGCGATATAAGCAGACGTCATTTTTGGCTGGAGCATTTGATCTTCACGGTTAACATGCCGACTGCCGCATATTAAGCACCTATTGACGCTGGGGATATTACCAACTACTCACTGCGGCATTTTTTACCGTGCACCCAGTGAAATGAATATCATCATTTATCAATTGTTTAAAAGAGCAGTTTTTAGTTTTGCCATTTATTGTTGCATCAAACGTATAGTCTTTAGAAGCAGAGCCTGTCAGACCCGTTCCGTTCCCTTCTTTTCCTTTGATATTGCTAATGGTCACTTGGTCTGGAGAAATATTCATTGACTTGGTGAAGCCCTCCTTAACTTCATCAGCAGAAGGCGCGGGTTTTAATCTGCCATAGAGTTCCATCCCCACGTGGGCACATCCCGATAACAGCGTGACAAGAACAACGATAGCCAGAACCGATGACAGATGATTTTTTCTCATAAACGAAACTCCTATCAGATAACTCACTTGAATTATTTACACTGAAGCGCTTAGGGAAAAGCCACGTAAACCATTAACCACTGCTGTTTTGCATTTTACGGCGTTGCCTGTCTTCATTTATTTAGGCGACCGTATTGGACTACCTCATTAGCGAGACCCATAAAATGGTCTTAGTAAGTTACAAGGATCATTACTCATGTTCAATATTCATCCTGAAATAATTTATCACATTAATTAAAATGAATAATACACAATAGTTACACTCTTAAATGGACCTGTTTTCTGTTCCTACAGAGCGATTTGGGCGATGAAATGGCGACGTGCCTACGATCAGAAAACACAGACCCAAGGTAATTGCGAAGATGTTTACGGCGCGTTCGAGAGGTACATTAACGCGGTTGTTGAAGACGTAGGTCATGGAAGTAGCCGCTCACGTTGCATCGCTTAGGGAGCGATCCGTTACGACAGGATATTGGTATCAAGGGTTTTTGGGATGCTTGCTCGCGATTTGTGGTCAACCTCACCGCCCGACGCGGAGCGAGTCTCTTTGCCTGCGGTCATCGTATCTAAAGCGCCAGAGACATGAGCCGCCGATTTCATATAAATAGGCAGACCGTATGAATTAAATGGCGTAGTGGGATGAAATTGTGAGGGTTAAATGGTAAGTATTTGGCCATTACCGTGCATACAAGTCACTCCACTACCTTGCTGATAAGGTGCTCATATTGACGACAGCGCTCACCGATGCAGAAGAAATACGAAAGCGTTAGAGGGGAAATTTTTTATGCGGAGCTGCTGACATCAAACCGTTAATAAAGATGAGCAGGCCGATGTAAAAATCCGCCTTCATAGAAGGCGGCTTTGACACGGCCCTCTATAAAGGGGGCTTAAACACTATTCTTCCAACCCCAGTTGCATTTGTCTTTCCCCTTCCTCTTTCGCTACTTCGTCCTGATACCTGACATATCTGCGATATAATCTCTTCGTTCGCTCTTACCGAGTCCACGAAATACCTTCTTTGCCAGAAGTGATTTCCTCACAAATTTTTCTTTCTCAGATAGGGCAATTTTGCGAACAGCCTTATCGCTGTTCGTCCTTTCACAAAACCCATTAGGTCTGAAACTCTCAGGCTAGGCGGTGTTCTTACCACCAAATGCACATGATCTCTCTGCACATTAAGTTCTACAACCGTGCATTTCATCATACTGCAACAAACATAAAGGCTTCTATATAGCGCTTTCCCGAGATTACCTTTAACGATTTTATATCTGTAATTCGGGGTCCAAACGAGATGATACTGACGGCGATAGAATACGTGTTAAGCGGATTCGTATCTGCTCATGCTATTTACTCCCCTGATTTGTTGGTAACAAACTGGGGCAGTATTTAGCATGAGCATCCTACGGGCAAAGCCCCCACAGGAACGACCACCTCCATAGGAGGTAGTTTAAGAGTGACAATTAAACCGCCGATTTGGCGGTTTTTTCATGGGATATCGTTCATTTACATAACAATAAGTTGCGCATAGAATATCCGCGCTTCACAGGAATGGATCTGTTTACAGGGAACGAAACATGCTGATCACCAAGCGTCTGGATGAACTCACTCCAGACGAATTTACGCGTATCTTATCGCCTGAAAAAGGCAGCGCGCTGGATGCCAAAACCGTCGTATTAGGCTCGAAGGAACACGCCTGTTGTTCGTTAAATGCGGGCACGTTAGACATCAACGCCAACCGAAACTTTTCCAACACCGTCCAAAACGCCTACGCCCGCGCCAAGGTCAACGCCCCGGCGCAAAAAGCGGGCTGGGGGTTTGCGCCTCGCCCGGCCATACCGCGAACCGAACCCGAGCCGACGCTTAAAGTCACCGAAATGACCGATACCACCAGTGCGACGCGTATCCATGTCCCCGTTTTGGTATATCAGTCGCCGCGTAAACCCGGTTTTAACGCTGATGGCAGCCCGGCTGCGGATATGACCTATGGCGATATGACCGAAGAAGAAATCAGAGCCATACCTAACTTTGGCCATTTACCTCTCTTCGTAAAAGACGGTTATTTATTTGGCTTCGATTCACCGACCATCAACTTTATAAAATTTAGGGTGATGGCGGCAACGTTGTTCTCTTCCGGGGATCTGAGAAACGTTATTCTCGCAATGATTGCCAAATTTGAAAAAAATGAAGGGGGCGAGTTTAGGCATCCGGCCTTAACCCAGGCCGCTCGCGCACATCCGAAAACACAGAAGTTTATGACTCTATTACTGGATGGCATGAAAAAAGCGATTAAGCAAAGCAATGGTGAAATAAACTCGCTGCAACTGGTTGATTGGATGGATAAATATGTTTATATCGATGATAAAAACAACGAAAGACCTCTTCTTCCTCCTGCATTCAATACCACAAAAGACAAATGGCTGGGATGGTGGAATGGTGGTCTGACAATCACGGTTAACGATGTATGGGGTGCTAAAGCGGAGATCGTCGAATTCGATCGTTGTGGGCGTTTCTATAAAGGAAAGGTACACGTAACGTTTTACGACCATTTCGGCTTGGATATTCCAGATATCGGTCCTGACCCGTCGAATGGTTCAATAAAATCTTATAGTGTATTAGGCGGATTTCGGTCCTGGTTTATTTTGCAACACTTGGACCGTTTTGGATATAAGCCCTTTATAACCGTGATGGAAATGGATTACTCCATTAAGGGAGAGCTATGAAGTTAACCTTTGCCTTTCTGGTGATGAATTATTTATTGCTCATCATTGGACGTTTATATCAGTTCGACAACAGTACATTCCTATGGATGCACTATTCCACCATGTTGCCGCTGATCTGGCTTATCGCCCCAATATGCATCATCGTATTTCTGTGCCGTCGCTTCCGGCAGAAATGGATTTACATTGGCAGCACGCTGGCGCTTCATGTCTTTATGACAGTATGGATCAATTATATTGGTGACATTTCCGCAAAGTTTACCTTCGGGACAACTACCATTTATCCAGGCCAGAATGGTCGCTTTATTGTTGTTAATCCTCCTCATGGGCAGCAGGCTCTAATTAACTTGATCATGAGCTATTTTGAGCGACATCCCTTTGACAAAAAAGAGGATCGATATTACGCCAGTTTTTATCGCCGCAGCGTGGATACCCCCATTAGCGGTAAAATTCCATTAGCGCATTGGTGGGATCAATCACCCACTGGACCTTATGAGGATAACTTAGACACCATTGATTATAGAATGGCAGCTTTCGCTTCTTTTAATAGCCACAACACAAGCGAACTACCTGGGACTATGAGAATTTGGTTTGATGGCGACTATTATTATAGCTGCGAAAAAAACGAATTTAACATTGTCGATATTCAATCAAATGGCACCCAAGACCCCACCTGTGATTAGCCCTATTACGCTATGAAATTCACGCTTATTTTACTAATAATTAATTATTTATTGCTAATTATTGGCCGTTTATTCCAGTTCGACGACAGCACGTTTCTGTGGACGTATTACTCCACCATTTTGCCGCTGATCTGGCTTATCGCCCCAATATGCATCATCGTATTTCTACGCCGTCGCTTCCGGCGGAAATGGATTTACATTGGCAGCACGCTGGCGCTTCATGTCTTCATGTCTTCATGACGGTATGGATCAATTATATTGGTGACATTTCCGCGAAGTTTACCTTTGGGGCAGCGGCCATCTATCCAAGTCAGGATGAACGCTTTGTCGTCGTCAATCCACCTCAAGGGCAGCAGGCTTTGATTGACTTGATAATGAAGTATTTTGAACAACATCCCTTTGATAAAAAAGAAGATCGATACTATGCAAGTTTTTATCGACGTAGCGTGGATACACCGATAAGCGGTGAAATTCCGTTAACGCATTGGTGGGATCAGTCGCCCACAGGCCCCGACGAACATTACCTAGACATTACCGATTATCGGATCAGTAGCTTCGCTTCTTTTCATAATGTTAATATCAAGGGGCTGCGCGGTATTATGCGTTTTTGGTTTAGCAACTCTTATAATCTCACATGTGAGAAAAATCAGAACTCTATTGTAGATATCACCCCGAATGGTACCCAAGACCCCACCTGCGATTAACCCCTCTAGGCAAAAAACAGCGCGACGCTGGGCACCTCTTTCAGCGCCGCCTTGATATTCGGCAGCGGATCGGTATGCAGGGGGATCGCCTGCTCCGCCTGCCGATGTACCGCCATCCAGCCGTCATCGTTGAATACCGCATAGCTATCAATCGGACAGTCAATCAGACTGTCTCCGGCATCCAGCACATAAATCGTCACGCCCAATAAATTCCACTAACACATCCTTGCCTCTTCGATTGTGCCATCCCTGATACAGCTGCGCGGTATTACTGTGCCTTTCACCATACCAGAGCTCATATCGCCTACCACGCAATTCATTCAGCGCGAACTGATGCTGATTTAGCCGGACTTTATCGCATGGGCAACCGAGCGCGCTGGGACTGCGGGCCAAAATCGAAGAGCAAACCGGCTGGCATAAAACCCTGTCTAACGTTGGCGTCAACGGCGTGACCGGCATTTCCGCCGACGTCTTCTGGGATCTGCAAGATCCGGAGACCGATGCGGGCCTGCTGAATCAGCAATGACGTCACCACCCTGATCCGCAAAGACGGCTTTCGCTTTTGGGGGTCGCGCACCTGCAGCGACGATCCGCTGTTCGCCTTCGAGTCCTACACCCGCACCACCTGGGTGCTGGCCGACACGATGGCCGAGGCGCACATGTGGGCCCGCGACATTATCGAGAGTATCCGTGCTAAGCTGCGTGAAATGACCACCCACGGCTATCTGCTCGGCGGCGACTGCTGAATTGATGAAGCGGCCAACACCAAAGACATGCTGACCCTCGACTACTACGACACGCCGGTTCCGCCGCTGTAAAACGTGATGCTGCGCTAGGGTGGCGTCGCCTCATTCTCCATCACGCTGGCAAGAGGACGGGCCGAGCTGTACCCGGAACTGCCAGCGAAAGTCAGTGGCTTTAAGCAGGAAATCGACGCAGTGGAGTGGACGATCGCAACGGTGACGCTCTCGCTCAGTGGGAAGGGGTTTACGACCGCGCTGGAGTTGGAGGTGAAGATTGACAACCTATCGATTGAATGATCAAATATTCGAAAATGCGAAATAATCTTGATAATTTGAATTTAAAGAGGGAAAGCCGATGATGAAATGCCCGCTGTGTGGATGCGCAGCCCACACCCGTTCCAGTCAGGAAATTACGCCGCAGACGAAAGAGCGCTACAACCAATGCACGAATATCAATTGCGGCCATACCTTTATTACGATGGAGACCTTTATTCGCTCCATTGCGATTCCTGCAAGTGTAAATACCGTGCCCGTACATACCAAAGGCGGAAATCAGAGCACATTGAATATTTAACCAGCACCACAGAATAAAAGAATTTCCTGTCGCGGTTTATTTTTCTTATTCGAAGACGAAATAATGCGCGCTCAAAAAATACCTGTCGCCACTTTTCGCTATTGAGATTTATTACAGACACAAAAAAACCGCCATAGGGCGGCCGATGACTTTTTGCTAGGAGATTGATTATTATGGGTTTTATTCAATGGTGCCCAGGGCGGGACTTGAACCCGCACAGCGCGAACGCCGAGGGATTTTAAATCCCTTGTGTCTACCGATTCCACCACCTGGGCCAAAACTGGAGGCGCGTCCCGGAGTCGAACCGAGGTAGGCGGATTTGCAATCCGCTGCATGGCCACTCTGCCAACGCGCCTTAATAACTTACCTACACTGATAACGATAATGTAGTTTTGAATGGGGACCAGATTGTCATTTCTCTTCTAACCATTTGATTAGAATCGATTTTCTTATTCCCTAACCAGGAATGGACGCTATTATGGACTGGTTAGGAATGGATGGCAAGCCCTTTGTACCCCACAAAATATCAAGTGCCTAAAAGTTGATCGCCTTGCATTATACCGCCCGTAACCACCGCAAGGAATGCTCGATTTTTATTCGGATGAAGCGGTAATACTCCTGACCATTGCTTCCCACAAGGGCGTTACCCCGCATCACCCCATGCTGTCGCTATGGAGAGGTAGACACAAGCTGACCAACTTGTCATAAAGTGCGACCTTAAGAGTAGACGATATCTCGCACCTTAACTCCCCATCCCAGAGAGTCATCAGGTTTGGCTGTCCCTCTCAACAGCGCTAGCTTGGCGTTTCATCGCCTGAAATGTCATCAGGATGATTCGCGTTCGTGATGCTCGTGTTAGCCAACTAGTCGATGTTGTTCATTCTCGCCTCTTTCCTTCTTATATATAGCACTACCCGTCACCAGACATGACCACGCTCTAGTAGAGCAAAAAAACATCAAAAGTATCGGCTGATGAATATAGGGAGAGAATGCGAGGCCAAATAAACTTCTTCAATAGCATGCTTTATTAAAAAGCCAATTATTTTGAGCTGACTATTTCCTATTCAACATGTTCAACCGTAATTAAATAACACATCGGTGATGACAGCATAATCACACTTTGTTTAAGCTCAGGATAGAAAATATAAATGGCGTGATATTCATTGCCTATCAACAAACGGATGCTGACGCCACAAGGTGTATTCAAATTAGCAAGTAAAATAAAATATGATTTTATTCAAAACACCCTCTAATTTTGATTAAGGACAGTATGTTAAAACACAGGCTTGATAAAATGTTCGTAAATGGAGAATTGGGATTTAAGAATGCGCCGGATATTTATCGCGAACAGCATAAATAAGCATTTCTCCCTAATAAATTGCCTGCTGTGTAATAGGTTATAAACGTTGCAATTACGCCTTTGTTTTGAACAGAAAATTTTATAATAATTAGAAGGATACGCATAAAATACTGAGCTAGCGAATAATATGTATTTTGAGAAATCCACATTGCGGTATATCAGTTGGCAAAGTTTGTCCGGGTTAGACTATACCGCCGATAAATCAAGTGATGACAGGTAAGCATCTTCTGCGTTCATACTTGTGATTTTCTCGTGACAATAACTTAAGATTTGTACGAAATTAATCCATCAGTAACGATGGAAAATAACTCGTGTGCGACTGTCATCGGGAGAAAATACAAATTTTAAAATAATGGCGAAGAGGTATTTACATTTTTTTATCGATTGTGTTCTTCCCGGCTTCCGAGATCACAACCGATAAATTGATGACAACATAAATCAAATATCACCGCCAAAATATTTTGCATTTCACGATGCCAATTTAGGCATTCTCAAATGAGGTATTTGGGTGGCCGTCATTTTAATGACAGATAACAGAATTGTTAATTCATAAATACTTAGAGGTCACAATGAAAACTCAGATGAAGAAGACATCGGCAGAGGCATGCCCTTTATCTCAACAGGAGGAGAAACAACGTACGCTTTCCAGGCGTAAATTCCTGCTGTATGGTAGCTGCGTCGCCGCCGGAACGGTTGCACTGGCCGGCACCGCGCATAAGACGATGGCGAAAGAGGCCGTAGCGAATGCCACCGCACCGGGAAAATGCCCTCCTGGCGTGATAGCGTCCTCCTGTGTCGCCGCCGATCCGACATTGGCTCCCGGCGCGAACCCCGCGGCGCCGAAAACCGTCACTATTACGCCTCGCGCTGCCGAAAATGTGGTGACGGAATACCCTTTCAACGGCGGACTACTGTTCGGCGTAATGGTCAGTCAGCTGCACGAATTCGACACCGCCGGGCTTTTCGCCCATCAAGATAACACCGACGTCATTCTTACCAATCTGGGCACTCAGCCGGTCTATGTCGCTGCGACAGCGCACGTCAACAGCGATTTGCATCATGACACCCCGCTGCGTCATGCCGTTCCCTCGCTACAAAGCATCATCATCCGTGCAGGAGCGGTCATCACGACGGCTGACGCCTCTGCAAACGGGGTCATCTCGCTGATCCAGGTCCGCAATACGCGCAATGTCGAATCGGATATTTTTTCACGCGATACCCAGTGGGCGAAATACGCTTTCCCAGCCGGCACCCCTGCGCTTCCGCTGTGGATCTCTAATCAGCTTCATCTGAACCACAAAATCCAGGTGAATCCGTGGCAATTGACCGGTTTACCTGCGCCTGCGGGCAGCAAGGCGTTGCCTTACGAACTGTATGTCAATCTGTGGTGGCTGCCGGCCGGTTCCGATGCTGGGATCCACGCGGCGCATGGCAGCAATCTGTTCGAGGTCCATACCCAACTGATTGGCTGTGGCCGTATGCAGAAGTTCACCGACATCGACAAAGCCCGTGCCGCGATTGCCGGCAAACGGGCCGTACTGCCGGAAGGCGGCGTTGCATCGCCGTTTGATACAGGTAAAGCCTTCCCTGAACTCTACGAAGAATTTAGACTCGCGCCCGGGAACACGCATCTGCCGATGCCGATCGTCACGGAATACGACGCCTGGAAAGGCGTGTCGGACATCGCTAAAAATGCCAGCATGGACGATCCCTGCTTCTTCTACCCGCCCCATCAGTATTACGCCGACACCGATAGCGTGTGGATTGCCTTTGAATTTCACCGTTCAGCAGACAAGCACTAATCGACTATCAAGGACAGCGTAATGATGAAAAACAGAGAACTTCCCACGTCGTGGCGTGCTTATAACACCTATGACTATGTCCCCGTGGACGATTGGTCCGTTGGCGACGACATTGAGCTTTATTCAGTCTACTGGGATGGCAAACCCCATTCCCCCAACGGTTTCGACGCGGACTGGACGATTTATATCAATGCCAAGGCCAAACCGAAATCCGGCGCGGCGACCGCCGAGCGGGACGTGTATCTCGTATTGCAGGTCACATCTTGTGAGAAAGATGCCTTCCGGGTTCGGTTTTCCCCTTCCGCCGAGAGCATCGACGACTACCCGAACAAAGTCTATGGACCGATCATAGTAGAACGGCTGGATCAGATACGTCGACACGAGCAGACGGCCGGATACCACCCGCTGCTGCGCTGGAATCGCGATGGCGTGAGCATCCAACTGAAATCTATCCAGATTCAGTTCTTACGTGACAACAACGACCTCCTGTCGATCCAGATCAAACGCCTGTCTGATGGCGCCATCACTGACATTTCATCCGGCCCGCTCTGCCATGCCAAACCCGGCGTGGGCACCGTCGCCAACATGAAGCGTAAAGCCGAGGCGGCGACTCACTACTTCGGTCTGGGCGAGATAGTTAATTACAATCTGACCGGCAAAAGCCATGCGACCGTCGGGCACGCTGTTGAGGATTGCTATAGCTACAGCGGCTATTCGCTGCTGGATCACACCGGCTCGCAGATCACCTGCTACAACTACGACAACCTCTGGTACAACCAACCGGAAGTCTTCTCAAATAAGACGAAGTACAAAGACGCGTTCAAAGCCAACGCCAGCATCCCGCTTTATCTGAACGCGCCTTTTTATATCGAGCGCGCCGTGGTGGAGGGCCACCAGCAGTTTCTTGGCGTGTTCCTGGATAATACCGGCCAGAGCTACTTCTCCCTCAAAAACCCGTCTCGCGACAAAAATGCGGTAGAAGCTGGCGTTCAGCACGGCGAATTCGACTGCCATTATATGTTCGCGGAACAGGGGGCGGGAGTAATGGATGCCTTCACCTACCTGATGGGGAAAGGCGAACTGAATGCGCCGGCGGCAAAAGACGTGACGTTGAATGACCGCGCGGTCATGCCGCCCAAATACATCTTTGGTTATTTTCAGGCCAAATACGGTAGTCCCGGCCTGCTGCGCCCGGATGATGTCAACGATCCCATCAAGGTGTATGTGGAGGACATCGTCAAAGGGCATAAAAAATCCGGTATTCCGATTGAAGGCCTGGGGATCGATATCGATATCCAGGAAGACAAAAAGGTCTTCACCATCAAGGATAGCTTCTGGACGAAAGGCAAGGTCGACGAAGGGATCTCGGTATTCGACTGGGCGGCCCAGTTCAATCTGCAATGCCAAACTAATATCACACCGTTTATCCGCGCGGACAAAGTCGCCTATAACCCAGCCGATAAAGCGAAAAAACAGTATGTCACCGCTCAGGGACTGATTGAGAAAGGCTACTGCGTCGCTAACGAGGGTGAAGCCAACATTCCCAAATTCCGGGGGCCGAAACGTGAAAGCGATTATCCTGGTCTGACTTACACCCGTATCGGCGAGGTTAACTATCCCGACCAGAACCTGTTGGTGCTGGATTACGGCATCAATGCGCAAACGTCGGAACGCGATATGATCGGCGCCGTTGTCACCGACTACGGCAACCCGGACGCCGCGCGTTTTTGGGGTGACCAATATGCCTATCTGCTCAAAAATGGGCTTGGATTCATCTGGCAGGATATGCCGGCGCCCGACTCCATGCCTCACGTTGAAGACGGTAAAAATTTCGCGGATACGGAAGCGCCGCGTAACCAATTCGGCTGGTCGCTCACCGGGGAATCGCCCGATGACGACAGAAGAAGAACCAATACTTTCAACTGGCGTAGCTACCACGGTCAGGCGCATCTGACGGATCCCCGTTTCGGCGATGGTCGTAAAACGCCGTACGTCGAGCTGCGCAACTTCCATGCCTACATGCTGGCGAAGTCCAGCTACGAGTACGGACTCAGCGCACACGAAGATATGCTCAAGGGGTACAAACGCAGCTATATCATCTGTCGCAGCGGCTACCCCGGCCTCCAGCACTATGCAGGTCACTGGGTGGGCGATAACGCCTCCACCTGGCATCACCTGCAGGCCACCCTGCCGATGGTGCTTAACCTGGGGATGTCCGGGCTGCCCATCTCCGGTTCCGACGTTGGCGGATTTGCGCCGGGTGAAGCGCCAGAAGATCCCAGCAGTATTTTCTTCGGCGCTCAGCACTGCCGCAATCACAATCCCATGGTGTATGACCGGCTGGTGCTGGGTCCCGATGACATCGACATCGGCGACATCTGCGAGCACGAGCTGATGACCCGTTGGGTTCAGGCGGCGTGCCTGTTGCCGTGGATGCGCAACCATTACGATGCGATGAAACCTTATCAGGAAATTTATCGCTACGACGAGAAGGTGCCGGGCAGCAGCGATCGTTCCTTCGCCGATATCATGACGGCCTTCGTCTGCTTCCGCGTACGCTGGCATCACCTGCTGTATGACGCTATGTATCAGAATACCCAGACCGGTATTCCGATCTTGCAGGCGATGTGTTTGTGGCAGGGCGACGACGCGATCTTCGATAAATGCAACAAGGACGTACTGGCGACACAGTGCTTCATCGACAGCTCCGTGCTTTATGCCCCAATCATGACGCGCAGCATCGCCGGGAGCGAAGCCGCCTACGTGGCGGAAAAGGACATTTACTTCCCTAATGCGGTCAAAGGGCAGACGCTGAACTGGTATCGTTACCATGTCATCGAAGACACCGTGGATATCGCCAATCCCATTAAAGGGGGCCAGCGCCGTACCGTCAGCGCAGACATCACCAACGTGCCGCTGTTTATTCGTGAAGGCGCAATTATCCCTGAACGCCACACGCAGTCTGATCTCCCTGCGCCGTTCAAGAATATTCAGGTGATGGATAAGTTCGAGCAGCCGCTGGTGCTCGCGCTCTATCCCCTCGGCGAATCTGACGAAGGCGACCATCAACTTTACTGGGACGATGGCGGCGTCACCCGTTCAGCAGAACGTCAGGGACAGTTCTCGGTGATCGATGTTCGCCAACGTCGAATCGACGGTTCGCTGGAGGTTAGCCTGACACCGCGCAAGTACGATTACCCGCTGCACGCATTTGTCTACCTGCGCCTGCGCACGGACAAACCTGCGTTGCAACGGCTGACGGTCGGCTCGTCTACCCTCAGCACTCGCGTAGATTCGACGGACGCACTCTTCAAACACGAGGGAGAGGCGGCTTATGTTGACCCACGCGGCAGCGTCTGGATTAAAGTCAGCACCCGCACGCTATCCGCAACCCACGCGTTGACGATGAATATCGTGTCATAACGCATTCGACCTCATCACGGGCAGGCTTTCCGCCTGTCCGTGATTTTTTACCGCCTTCCACCAGCCAACGCCCCACCCCATTTCTCTTCCTGAGTCCTGTTTCATTATCCTGTCATACAGCAGAGATATACCTGCCGCATTGTTCGGTTTCCACGAAAGTCAGCGCCGACAAGAAACCAAGAAAAGCAAATCGTGGAGCGTAAAGACCAACCACAGATAACAATACGGGCCTTCCATTTTGCATGGAAAGCCCGTTGATAAGACGGTCAAGCGCCGAGGATTAATGGCGCTAAAGCATGATTAGGCCAGACACATACCCGCGTCAAAACCTTCACGCGCAGCCACCAGCGCATTGCTGGTTTTCACGGCGCCACCGATGACGATCGCATCGTCGGCAACGCCTTCCAGCTCTTCAGCCAGTTCTTTGACCGGCGCGTATCCCAGTGCGATAACGACGGTATCCGCTTCTAACTCCATTCGTCCTTGCGCATTTTCGAGGATCACTTGATGCTCGCCAATTTCGCACAGCTTGGTGTTGGGGTACTGCTTCACGTCATACTCTTCCAGTACGGACATCAGATGCAGTTTGCTGACGCCATCCAGCTCTTGCAACAGGCGGTCGCGCATTTCAACCACGGTGACCTCTTTCTGCTGCATGGCCAGATGTGCCGCGGTTTCGCCACCGACTTCACCGCCGCCCGCGATCACCACGCGCTGACCGGTCACCACATTGCCCAACAGGACATCTTCCGCCAGCACTACGTGCGGCTGATTGATGCCCTTAATCGGCGGAACCGCCGGTTTACCCCCGGTGGCGACGATAACGGAGTCCGGGCGACCTTCCGCCACGATCGCTTTGGTCAGCGGCGTATTCAGCTTGATCTCCACGCCCAGTTTTTCCAGCTCCCGGCCCAGCCAGGCCGTGTAGGTCGCCAGCTCGCCTTTACCCGGAGGGAAAGCCGCAGAGCGGAACTGACCGCCCAGATAGCCGGTTTTTTCAAACAGCGTCACACGGTGACCACGCATCGCCGCCACGCGGGCCGCTTCCAGCCCTGCCGGACCCGCCCCCGCGATGAAGACGCGTTTAGGGCTATCGACCTTGCTGTAGTCCAGGCTACTTTCACGCGCCAGCGACGGGTTGACCAGACAGGTGAACGGCACGCCAAGCGGCAAACTGGCCAGACAACCCTGCATGCAGCCGATGCAGTAACGAATAGACGCGACATCACCCGCTTTCGCTTTGTTGGGCAGATGTGGGTCGGCCAACGAACCACGTCCCATCGCGATAAAGTCCGCTTTGCCCAAGGCCAAAACGTTGTCCGCCATACGCGGATCGTTAATGCGGTTCACGGTGATGATGGGCATACTCACCGTTTTTTTCAGCTCTTCGGAGAAAGAGACGGCCCAGGCATGGCCCACATACATCGGCGGCACAGTACAAGCCTTGTTGTGATCGCCATAAACGCCCATAGTCATGTGCAGCGCATCCACGCCCCACTCTTCGAAGATCTGCGCCAAAACGCGGGTTTCGGCGATATCACGCCCGCCCAGGAAACCTTCGTCAGCGGAAAGTCGGATGGTCACAGGATAGTCAGCGCCCACTTCCTTACGCACCGCCTCATAAATCTCTTTTAAGAACAGGATGCGGCCGTCGAGGCTACCGCCATATTTATCGGTACGCTTATTGGCATAAGGCGATAAAAATTCGGCAATCAGATAACCATGACCGGCATGAATTTCAACACCGTCAAAGCCCGCCTCTTTCACACGGCGAGCGCAATCTGCAAATTCTGAAACCAACTGCTGAATTTCGTCGATACCCAGTTCCCGAGGCATTTCTTTTAACGCGGGGCAAGGGATTGCCGAAGGGGCCACTGGCTGCACACCGCCGTTCACATTTTCTGACGTCTGGCGGCCCGCATGGTAAATCTGGCAGAAGATTTTACTGTCGTATTGATGGATGGTGTCGGTGAGTTTTCGATGACTGGCGATTTGCTCGTCGCGCCAGAGTCCACCGATATATTTACAGCCCATCGCATTTTCGTTGATGGCGTAGTTCTCCGTGATGATCAGCCCCCAGCCGCCTTTTGCTTTTTCTTCGTGATAGGCGATATAGCGGTCTGATGCCGTACCATCGCTGTTACACAGGTTGGTGACCATGGCAGGAACGACGAGCCGGTTCGGAATAACGCACTGATTAATTTTTTCGGGGTGAAATAATTTTTTGAACATATTTTATATTTTTCCTGCTAATGAATATAAAAGATATTATTCTAATAGCATTAGAAATGCCTTTTAAAAAATATCGTCCTCGAATTTCATTATAATAATTCACACCTTTCTCAAACAATGACTATTTATTAATACCCACCCCAACCATGAAGCACGTCAAAATAACGCTAAAAACAGAGCTCATCTGAAAAATGAATAAAAACAAAAAAGATAATAAGATGTTCTATAAATGGAGAGAATAACGTTATCAACCTGTTCGGGATTAAATAGGCTGCAATCAGTCATCCTTTGATATCGTTTTTCTGTTAATTAATTCAACAAGGACCAGTACAAAGAAATGTTATTTTTATTCGGGTTAACGGGCTGAGATTTCCTGCAGAAGAAAGATACCCATGCTGGCAAAACGCCGCGGTGAAAGATTGCCTGGGTTATCGGCACAGCGTAGGGCTGAACATACCGTGGACAGGGGCTGCTTCCCCGCCGGTGAGCCAGTGTATGAGGGTGGTTGCTGCATTCAGGCTGCCTTTCCCCTAGCTTTTATTTCTCCTGATAATGGTGATTATTTTTACTCGGTGGAAATGTTTCACCTTTTTCGACACGACGATCATAAGCTGAACCCGCGCATGAATTATCCGTGTCATGATACTGCCCATCGGTTGCTGTTTTGGCGCGCGTTTTGGCAGTTCAATGTTTAGGCATAATTAACGCCTCATTTAATTTAACTTGAACACGGGTAAGATAATTATGGATTGTGATATTTTCGTGAAGGCCTATGTTTTTATTTTTAAATAAGCGGTTTTATGTATCTATCCCGCCATTGTCGATATAGTATTTTCTGAAAATATTATTCTTCAATGCGTTTATGGAAAAGACTCACCATACCATTGAGCCTCTGTATGACTTTCTTTTTGACAACACGTCTTGAATCGCCCAATTCACGACTCATGCTAACTTGCGATTTTTTCTTCCCTGATAGCATCATTTTATCCAGCGAGTCAATGCTGAACCCGCGTCATATAGATACATCCTCCCTTTCACGACAGCCGCGTTTTGATAAGCGGTTTTGCAGGTTGGCTCACCGGTGAATACCCTATTCGGTTGGAATATCAGACCTATTGCGCCATACAAATCGCGTCTCGGACGCGTGAAAACGAACCTCACAAAACACCACAAAATGAGAGGTTTTTTGTTAGAAGAGAACACTGATAACATCAGAAGATATTTATCAACGGAAGCCGTCCATTTTAGCCAAGCGGGTACCGACTCTTTTCGGGAAGTGAAGCACGATAAACAACGTTTCGCTTCCCAGAACGACAACAAACTGAACGAAAAATCAGGGGGAAAAATGTATAAAATAGAGCAGGTTGGCTCTTTGCTTAGACCAGAATGGTTAAAAGAGGCACGAGTGCGTTTTCAGGCAGGCGAAATCTCTGCGGTGGAATTCAAGCGTATCGAGGATCGCGCGGTACGTGAGGCCGTCGCCGTTCAGGAAGCGGCTGGCGTCGAGGTCGTGACCGACGGCGAACAACGTCGTTCGATGTTTTTCTCATGGTTTTTTGATGCGCTGTCCGGATTTGATCTTACCGCATCCTCCAATTTTCCCGGTCTGGAATGGCGGGGTCTGAAAGGAACAGCGCAGGCGACGAATGCGAAAACGCCTGTTGTGCCTGTCGTAACCCGCAAGCTTGCCCGTAAGAAAGCGGTATCGGTCGAGGAGTTCACTTTCCTGCGCGCTATCACTGACCGGCCCAAGAAGATCACGCTGCCCTCTCCGCTTCTTGCCTGGTCATTCTGGTCTGCATCGCATTCAGCTGAAGCCTATCCCGATATCTTCGACCTTTTCCATGATGTAGCCAGACTGCTGCGGGAAGAAATCGAAGAACTGCGCGATCTCGGCTGTGAATATGTGCAGATCGATGCGCCGGAACTGGCGATCCTCATCGACCCTCAGCTAAGGGAAGACGTGAAAGCTCAGACGGGCATTGATACTGAGCGCTTACTCGAAGAGGGGATCGCGTGCATCGACGAAGTGGTCAACGGCCTCGAGGGCATCACCACCTGCCTGCACATCTGTCGCGGCAACAATGCGGGACAGTTCTACGCGGAAGGCGGTTATGAGAGCATCGCCGAAGCGCTGTTTAAAGGTGCGCGGAGCTTCGACCTTTATTCTCTGGAATATGATGATCCTCGCTCGGGAAGCTTTGAACCTCTGGCATTGGTTCCGAAAGGCAAAGGGGTCATTCTCGGGTTAATCTCAACTAAGCGACCCGATCTGGAAGCAAAAGATCTGCTCAAGGCGCGCATTAGCGAGGCGACCCGCTTCATCCCGCTAGAACGTATTGGCCTTTCACCTCAATGCGGTTTCGCATCAACATGGGAAGGCAATCCGTTAACCATGGACGATCAGACCAAAAAGCTGCAGCTGGTCCGCGAGGTAGCGGAAGAGGTACTGCAAGCGCCGTCGACTGAATCCTCTTCAGACTAACAAAAACCCATAAAGTGATGGGGGCGGCGTAACTGTGCAGATGGTCAACCTCCCCCATCCACCTTATCAGCCCATAGGATATGAACATTTCTATGGGCTGTTTACTTTTAAGTTTGCGATGCTTGGGTCAAAAGAAATGAACGACGCTGATACGCTACCGGCGTCCCAATGCGAGACCCGCTGATTTGATTTTACGAAAAGTTCTGGGATGAGTACTTCAGCTAACAACGAGCAAACGTCGCTGCTAGTCATAACGATGTTGAAAGGCTGGGGTAGATAATTGAGATTGACGTGCTTCAGAAACAAAAAAAGAGCTTTCGCTCTTTTTTTTTGATTCTGCAGACTTAAGGAGCCATCTGCAGATAAGAATTGGAGCGGGAAACGAGACTCGAACTCGCGACCCCGACCTTGGCAAGGTCGTGCTCTACCAACTGAGCTATTCCCGCGTAACAGATTGACTTCATCTGTTAAAGTGACTGACAAGCCATGCTTGCTGTCGATGCGGTGCATTCTACTGACCTATCGCAGCGAGTCAATGAAATTATCGGCCGAAATCACTCACTCGCTGATTTTTGCGTCAGCTCGATTAATGTTCGAACAAATCGTGCCGCGAAGCGTTCAAGTATTGGAACATTGACCAGAACGTTAACACCGCAGCCACGTATAACGCCGCAACGCCAACACCCTGGACCAACATATCAGGACGCCACAGCAAAGCGAACAGCGCCAGCATTTGGGCGGTCGTTTTCACTTTTCCGATCCAGGAAACGGCCACACTACTCCGCTTTCCAATCTCCGCCATCCACTCACGCAGCGCGGAAATAATGATCTCACGGGCGATCATCGTGGCAGCGGGCAAGGTGATCCACCAGGAGTGGTAATGCTCGGCGACTAAAACCAAAGCAACGGCAACCATCACTTTATCCGCTACCGGGTCGAGAAAAGCCCCAAAACGGGTCGTTTGTTTCCAACGACGCGCCAAAAATCCATCAAACCAGTCAGTGACCGCCGCTCCGACAAAAATGACGGCGCAGGCCAGAGGTGCCCAGGCGAAAGGAAGATAGAACGCCAGCACAAAGAAAGGAATTAATGCAACGCGAAACAGGGTAAGCCACGTAGGTATATTAAATTGCATAGTTCTTTTGATAACTGTCTGGCCGGAGTGGGTATTGTGAGTATGTTGCTACATTGTCCCTAGTGTTTCAATGCATAGTAAATTTTTTCTGCCAAAGCTGAAGAAATTCCCGGCACATTAGCAATTTCTTCGATACTGGCATTCTGAAGCGGTTGCAGCCCGCCCATATACTTAAGCAACGTTTGACGACGCTTCGGCCCCACCCCCTCGATCAGTTCCAGGCTACTGGTATTTTTGACCTTGGCTCTTTTCTTCCGATGACCGGAGATGGCGTGATCGTGGGAATCATCGCGAATGTGCTGAATGACATGTAGCGCAGGCGAATCGGGCGGCAAGGCGAAGCCCTCTCCCGTCGCCTCAAAAAACAGCGTTTCCAGCCCGGCTTTTCGATCGCTCCCTTTCGCGACGCCCAAAAGCAGCGGCTGTGTTTTATCCCAGGGAACCTGGAGTTCATCGAAAACGGCTTTAGCCTGCCCCAACTGCCCTTTCCCGCCATCAATCACGATGACATCCGGAATTTTACTGTCATCCAGCGCTTTGCCGTAACGCCGTTTCAGCACCTGAGTCATCGCCGCGTAATCATCGCCTGGGGTGATCCCGGTAATATTATAGCGCCGATACTCGGAACGAAGCGGTCCGTTTGCGTCGAAGACCACGCAGGATGCGACCGTCTGCTCCCCCATCGTGTGGCTGATGTCGAAACATTCCATGCGTTTGATTTCGGGCAGCTGCAAAACATTGGCTAATGCCGTCAAACGCTGATGAATAGTTGATTGCTGAGACAGTTTGCTGATCAGCGCGGTATTGGCATTCGTTCGCGCCAGCTTGAGATAACGAGCGCGGTCGCCGCGAGGACGGCTTTGGATCTGCACTTTGCGTCCTGCGATCTCGGTTAATGAGTCCGTCAGAAGCTGTTGTTCCGGCAACGAAAAATCCAACAAAATTTCGGTAGGCAACGTCCGGGAAAGACTTCCCTGCAAGTAGAATTGCCCCACGAAAGTTTGTACGACTTCAGCCAGTTCCGTGCCTCCCGGAATTTTGGGGAAGTAACTGCGGCTACCCAGCACCTTGCCCTGGCGAACGAACAAAACATGTACGCAGGCCAGACCCGCATCGAAGGCAACGCCGATGACATCGAGATCTTCGCCATCTCCTGCGCCGGAAACGAACTGTTTTTCCGTTACCCGGCGTACCGATTGAATTTGATCGCGTATCCGCGCCGCTTCTTCGAAGTTCAGCGTTTTGCTTGCGGCTTCCATCTGAGCGATTAGACGCGTCAGCACCTGCTGGTCTTTTCCCAGCAAGAACAATCGGACGTATTCCACCTGCTGACGGTACTCTTCATCGCTGACGAGTCCGGAGACGCAGGGGCCGAGACAACGACCAATCTGATATTGCAGACACGGACGGGAGCGATTGCGATAAACGCTATCTTCGCACTGACGAATGGGAAACAGCTTTTGCAGCAGCATCAAGGTTTCGCGTACCGCATTCCCATTGGGGAAAGGCCCAAAATATTCGCCCTTCGCATGCTTGGCGCCGCGATGAATGGAAATTCTGGGATGTTTATCAGAGCTCAGGAAGATCAGCGGATAAGATTTATCATCGCGTAATAACACGTTGTAGCGAGGCTGGTAACGCTTGATGTAGGTATGTTCTAGCAGCAGCGCTTCCGTTTCGGTATGCGTGATGGTCACATCGATCTGATGAATGCATTTGACGAGCGCCTCTGTTTTGCGGCTACCTACGTTGCGACGGAAGTAGCTGGAGAGACGCTTTTTCAGGTCCTTCGCCTTACCGACATAAATAACCGTATCGTCAGCATCATACATACGGTAAACCCCAGGTTGGCTGGTTACCGTTTTTAAGAACGCCGGGGCATCAAAGCTTTCACTCACTACTGGTCAACGTCTCCGCATTAAAAAGACCATGCCGGATGGCAAGGTGGGTCAACTCCACGTCCCCGCTGATATTCAATTTACTGAACATTCGATAACGATAACTGTTCACCGTTTTAGGACTGAGGTTCAGTTTATCTGAAATCTCGACCACTTTCTGCCCCTTAGTGATCATCAGCATAATCTGTAATTCGCGGTCGGAAAGGCACTCCAGGGGAGTTTTTGTTTGCGGAGCCAACTGACTCAGCGCCATCTGCTGAGCGATGTCAGATGCGATATAACGTTTCCCGGCGTGCACAGAGCGAATGGCGCAGATCACTTCCTGAGGCGTCGCGCCCTTGCTCAGATAACCTGCGGCACCCGCCTGCATCACTTTGGCGGGAAGAGGACTCTCTGTATAAATAGTCAGCATGATGACTTTTATTTCAGGAGAAAATCGCACGATTTTGCGTGTTGCTTCCAGACCGCCGATACCCGGCATGTTCATGTCCATCAGGACAACGTCCACGCTATTGTTACGGCACCATTTGGCCGCATCCTCGCCACACGCGGCCTCGCCTACCACTTTGAGGCCTTTGATGTCGTCAAGAATGCGCCGTATCCCTGCCCGCACCAATTCGTGGTCATCAACAAGAAAAACGCTAATCAAAGAACAATTCTCCAAAAAGAGAGTAACACTTAAAATTGCTAATTCCCGTGGTGATACTCTATGGCTTAATTACAATGAATACACTTTTCCATCAAAAATGTATTTTTATTGACTATGTGCAATAGATTTCATATTGGTTATATGTTCTCGCGACGTCAACAGCAATCTGTTTGACTACGATACAGCATGATTATTACAAAAACCGGATTTTTAAGAAAAAAGGGACAATTGTCACCTTAAAATAAAAAACAATGCCAAATCAACATATTAAGAATAATCTTTCTTCATATATATGTTGTGACTTTGCTAACGGAACGATTATAGCCGCACTTGTGCCTCAGGGCGACTATTTTCTACAGCATAAAATGCATCCTAAAAATACCAAAATAATGCCATATAGATACATCTTTTTCATATTTAAGTGGGAAGGTACATTTAGAAAAATATAACCACCAGCGAAATAATATCTCTAATTCCATATATAAAAACAGGCTATTCATTATCTGAAACCGAACAGCGATTACCTATGTTATAATGCGCCCCAATTTTTTGGTATGTCGGTCATCTCAGGGTCCTGGCGACATAACATATCGATCTTACTGGACTTATCTCTATAAGGAGCAAATATGAATAAGGCCGATTTTTCGACAGAAACCTCTGTCGAAGCTCTAGCTCATGAAGTCACCTGTCTTAAAGCTGTACTCACACTGTTGCTGAAATCCATCGGACAGGCCGATGCAGGTAAAGTGATGGTGAGAATGGAAAAATATATCGATCAATTAGAAGACCAAAATCAGTCGGATGTTCTTAGTCATACGATGAAACAAATTAAAACGGTTTACCGCAGATAACTTTCTTCCTGCCGGTCAGTATCAGCCGATCGGCAAGATATCCTCTACTCCTGAGCTCCCTCGACATAAAAAATCAACGTAGACAGCCCCCACCGTGTTCAGATTAACGCGATCACTCTTTTGGCAGGCCAACCCCGTAAATGACTTTTTACGCGGTTAACATTCCAAACACATATTAGAAATAAAATACATTTAAGATAATAATGAAAAATTAACTATTGGAAGAGAGTCGATAGATTTAGATGAGGAACTGGAATTGAAATATAATAAAACACGAGGTAATAAAGGGGTGTTGGTGGGTCGTCGGGGGCTCGAACCCCGGACCAATTGATTAAGAGTCAACTGCTCTACCAACTGAGCTAACGACCCAACGGGACGGATTATTCACTCTCCACTACTTCATGTCAAATGGTTATTATTGTTTTTTGTATCCAGCGACAAAAAAGAAATTGAATTAAACATCGGCGACTTCATGGTTCGGCTGGTTTCACCATAGCCAGAAGTATCATCTTTATATTGAAGGCCCACCTAAAATCTTGATTGCTATTATTCTCACCTGTCTGAGCATTATTTCATCATGCTTGAATCACGCTGTTTTACTCCTATATCAGCATCTATGAGCATCGCCGTCACAATGTGATATTATTCCCCGCTTTCAGCATCACAAGCCAAGAGCCACTCAAGAGCTCAACAAAACACCACATCACGGACAAGAACAGGAAACACACTTGAATGTCTGAACAATCCAAAACGGTTAACCAGACCGCCGAAGCGAAACCGCAAGGCGACCTGCGGAGAAACCTAAACAACCGACACATTCAGCTCATTGCCATCGGGGGCGCGATTGGTACCGGTCTTTTCATGGGGTCGGGAAAAACAATCAGCCTGGCCGGCCCCTCCATCATTTTCGTTTACATGATCATCGGCTTTATGCTGTTCTTCGTTATGAGAGCGATGGGCGAACTCTTACTCTCCAACCTGAACTATAAATCCTTCAGCGATTTCGCCGCGGATTTATTGGGACCTTGGGCCGGCTTCTTCACCGGTTGGACCTATTGGTTCTGCTGGGTCGTCACCGGGATCGCCGATGTCGTGGCCATCAGTTCCTACGCCCAGTTCTGGTTCCCAGGACTATCACAATGGATATCGTCCCTACTGTGTGTGCTGCTCCTGTTAACGTTGAACCTGGCGACGGTCAAACTGTTTGGCGAAATGGAGTTTTGGTTCGCCATGATTAAAATCATCGCCATCGCCGCCTTGATTATAATCGGCGCCGGGCTGGTGTTCATGCACTACCCGTCACCCTCAGGAAATATCGCATCCTTCACCAACTTGTGGAGCCACGGCGGCATGTTCCCACAAGGGGTAACCGGATTTTTTGCCGGATTCCAGATCGCGGTGTTTGCTTTCGTCGGTATTGAACTGGTGGGAACGACCGCCGCTGAGACCAAAAACCCGACGGTCGTTCTGCCACGAGCCATCAACGCAATCCCTGTCCGCATCATCATGTTCTACGTTTTCTCGTTGGTGATGATTATGTCGGTGACGTCCTGGGATCACATTGCACCCGATCGTAGCCCGTTCGTGGATATGTTTATCCTGGTCGGCCTACCCGCAGCGGCCAGCGTCATCAACTTCGTGGTGCTGACATCCGCCGCGTCCTCCGCCAACAGTGGCGTATTTTCCACCAGCCGTATGCTGTTCGGGTTGGCCAAGCAAGGCGACGCTCCGCGACGTTTTAGTGTGCTATCGAAACGCGCCGTCCCCTCAGCAGGACTCCTGTTCTCCTGTACCTGCATGCTATCTGGCGTCGTGCTGATTTATTTAATCCCGAACGTCATGACCGTGTTTACGTTGGTTACCACCGTCTCAGCGATCCTGTTTATGTTTATCTGGAGCATCATCCTCTGCTCCTATCTCGCCTACCGTAAACAGCGACCAGAGCTGCACAAAAAGTCCCAGTACAAAATGCCTCTGGGAAAATTGATGTGCTGGGTGTGCCTTGCGTTCTTCGCGTTTGTCTTGGTATTGCTGACGCTTCAGCCGGATACGCGCCAGGCGCTCATCGTGACGCCGCTATGGTTCCTGGTACTAGCCGTCGTTTATATCTTTATGCGCAGGAAAAAACAGAACGCCTGATCCACAATGGCCATCGAGACCAGAGATTTTATGGTCAGCTTGATTATCGAAGAGATAGATATATCGGGTGGGTTATAAGAAGAACGGCCAGCAATGAATTGATTGCTGGCCGTTTTCTTTTTCAGACGTTAACAGTCTGTCGAACTCCGTTAACGGCCGTCTTAGCTTGTTCGCACTGGTGTAAAATGGCTTGCGCATGGGAATATAAAACTTTACCTGCATCAGTCGGGGTAACGCCACGGCGACTGCGCACCAGCAATTGCTGTTCAAGTTCGCTCTCCAACGTGGCGACTTGTTGACTCAGCGCGGGTTGCGCAATGTGCAGCATCTCTGCTGCCTGCGTGAGGCTACCGATATCTACAATTTTCACAAAGTATTTGAGCCGTCTTAGATTCATGCGTACCTCCAGAATGGTTACCTCACAAGAGGTAGCAAGAACTACGCCAAATCCAAATCGTTCAGGGAAAAAATGCGTTTTAGGACTTAACTCACTTATAAATAAGTAAAAGCAATGGTCAGCGAGTGCGACGCTTCCACCTCAGAACTGACCGATTTCAGTCCACCCCACCTGACGGCACCATGATGGTGCAATCGCTGCCACGGTGAAGTGCATATGGGCGTCTATCGCCATAGTGCTCACAATCGAATACGTCCACTAAATCCGAAAATTCAATGAGTTGATTATAAGTTCATCAAACGATCACGGAGATTCATATCTTGCTTTGACAAGCCCCGGCACTCCCGCTATCATCCACCGCACTTACCGATTCCTCTGTAGTTCAGTCGGTAGAACGGCGGACTGTTAATCCGTATGTCACTGGTTCGAGTCCAGTCAGAGGAGCCATATTTAGAAAATCCCGCTTAAGGAAACTTAAGCGGGATTTTTGTTTTTCATGTGTCTGAGCAAGTTTTCGTATCGCTTTGATGCGGTAAGGTAACGAGAACGCTTTCAACTGCGTTTTAGGCTTTTTCTCCGCATCGGGAAAAAATGGTGGTCAGATTTGGGGTCAGGTTGGTTTGGACTGCCCCCAACTCTTCACTTGGAATAGCAACTACCTGACGATCATCGTGGCCCGAAGCAAGCAGTGAAATAAGTTCGAATCTACCCTTCGCGCTTCTGATAGCCAGACACAATCTTCACCTTATTGATTGGGCTCGTGAACGGGGGGCGCATTGACTTCGCGCTACCGGGCACGACAACGGATGCACGAATTAATATCCATCCCCCTCTCGTTCAGCCAATGGCGCTCATCAGTTCATCAATGTGGCTCTCTTTCAGTAACTGATAGTGGTCTGCTTTCAAGGTGATTATGTTGGGGGGGACAACAGAAAAGCATTCGCTGCCTTCGATAAATGAGTAATCATCACCCTGTGCTTTTATCACGGTCACTGGCGCCTTTATTTTGCGTTGATTGAGTTCATGGAAGCTGTAAGTAAACTCGAATGTCTGCCCCACAATATTCGTTATACGTGCGATCTGCTCGTACACTAGCGCTTCATGGTGCCTGGCAATGAAATCAATAAAGTCATCACGTGTTGTGACCTGCAATAGGCACTGTTCCAGCAATGGATGCTGAATGCTTCCCATAAAAACCGAGAACAAAATTGTCAGGTAAGTTGGATTGGTAAAACTAGCTTCATAAGCATGAAGTGCAGCTGATTCTTGACGCACTGTTGGCGATCCCGGCGCGATTAGAATCAGCTCTTTCACTTGTTCGCCTGCACATTCAAGTTGCCAGGCGGTTTCAAATGCCACACGCGCACCAAATGAGTATCCCCAAAGCACATATGGCCCCTGCGGCTGTTTTTGTTTGATAAGCTGAATATCGCGTTCCGCCATTTCTTTTATGGTTGGGAAGATAGCTTCGCCAGCGTTAATACCACTGGCCTGAATGCCGTAAAATGGCCGAGTTGATGAAAGCGTAACAGCCAGCGTTCTCAGGTTCATGCAATAGCCGCCTAAACCTGGCCAACAGAATACCGGGTTCTGGCGCCCCCGCGGCTGCAAAGGGATCAATCGTGAAGTATCAGCAGCGTCTAATGAACTGGCGACAATATACAGAGCCAGTTTTTCGATGGTCGGCGCAGTAAAAATCACCTGAACCGGTAAATGACAATTCAGCGATTTATTTAAGCGTGTCAAAAAAGCCACGGCGATGAGCGAATTGCCACCGGCTTCAAAAAAATTATCGTCGATTGAGTATTGCGGTTGTTTGAGGCAGGTTTGCCATATCTCCGCAATTTGTTTTTCTAATGCTGTACGAGGTAAAACAATCGTCTTATGGGCAAGCTCAATCTTATGCGCGGACAGACTCTGAATATCAATTTTCCCGTTTGCCGTCTGCGGCAATTTCTCTAGCACGATAATCTTATTTGGCACCATATATATGGGCAGGAAACGCACTAGATCATCTCGCAAAATCTCCGCAGGCCCCTTCATATGAACAATGTCTTCTTTCATTCCCTCGCTTTGTTTTTGCTGTTCGGTAATACGTCCGCCTACACAGAAATAGGAAGCTCCGCGCCGCATTGAGAGAATGTTCTTTAATACAATGGCGGAAGGCAAATCATTACCGGTTTCAGAGCTGTAGCCTGACGCCATTAGCCCCATTAGCCCCATTAGCCAGTTATTACTCATCAGGCGCTGCATTTGCCTCCCCAAGGTGACATATTTCTGCCAGCCCGTTTGTTCCCTACTCAGCAGGGCAATACCAAAGGAAGCGTTTTCGTACACTTTCTGGTTAATCGCGATAACGTGTTTTTTCTGCACCAGCTGGCGGCTTACTAATTGGAATGTATTATTTTGATAGCGATAGAGACCTGCCTCCAACCCGGCAACTTTATCCGACATCGCCTGCACCAGAATATCCACCGGCAGTGGCGGATTCTGCCGATAGCTATCGATACGACAACTGGTCAGATAATAGTCCTCATCCGCAGCGCCGAGGTGTAACTTCACTTCAGGACAAGGCTGTTGAGCAACGATGCTAAAACCAAAACCCGGCAGAATATAGTCCAGCACGCCCTGCATGTGCCCCGCCTCAAAATTGAGCACCTCCTCAATATTGTTTTTATAAATAGGTTCTATCGCCATTTTTTTGCCGATGAAGTGGCAGCGGAAAAAAGGTGATTCGTCAACTAAGGTCTCAGAGCAAAATACCAGCTGATGTTTCACTGGATGATAATAATAAATCCCCTTCTCAAGACTAGCGATACCCACCAGTTCGACATAAAGCTGGGTTGCATATAATGCTCCCGGCGAGGACCAGGTATATTTCGGCAGAATACGTTCATCGCTCGTAAAACGCCCAAAGTAGCGCAGTAGCGTTCCTAAAGAAGCCAATGACAGTGTGGAAAGCTCCGCCGGCTGCCCTAATGGCGGCTGTTCACTAAGCATATTCCGAAGATCTTGTTCGCTAACAATTCCGCCTTCATAGTGACGATAAGTTTTACGGCCAAACGCCATCGCCCGCTGCTGCGGCGTTTCCTGAGAACCCGGTAGGTTGATAACCCAATCATTTTCGTTTTCATCGCGACATCCTGTATTCGCGAGTTGCATATAAACCTGAGCCTTATTTGCCTTTGAATAATGATGACTTTCCGCATTCCCTTGGTCCATCAGCGTGGCTTCTTTATTATTCAATTCGACGAAACTAATTAAATTCTGGTAGCCCGTGTGAGGATCATTTTTGACGATAACGGCGGCGTTTCTGACCCAGTCATGTTTCTCAATGGCGGAGCGTATCTCATCCAGCTCAATGCGGTAGCCGCGTAATTTAATCTGGTTGTCAGTACGGCCAGAATAACTAACGGTGCCATTCTCCCCCAGCGAGCCAGATCGCCCGTTTTATACATCCTTGCCAACCGGTTTCCCGTCTGAGAGGGATCGAGCAGGAAACGTTCTCGGGTCATTTCAGGCCGGTGCAAATAACCCCGCGCTAATCCCACCCCGCTGATATACAGCTCCCCCGTTTCTCCCGCCTCGACCGGACGCAACGTTTCATCCAAAATAGAGTAGCGCATGTTATCAATGGGACGACCGATCGAAACCATGTCTGATTCTTTTTCCAGCACCTCTTTATTAACGGTCAGAGCCGAGCTATTAATCGTACATTCTGTCGGCCCATAAAGATTCACCAGCTGACAACGGGGTAATGTCTCAAGACAGAGCATCGCCAAACGTTTATGCAGTACCTCACCGCCGCTGAAAATCTGCTTAAGGCTGACACATTGCAGAATGTCATCATCATCCAAAATAGCCTTTAAAAGGGTGGGAACGCATTGCAAGGCCGTCACCTGGTAGCGGCGAATAGTGGCGATGAGACGCGGAGGGTCTTTATAAATACCTGGCTCTCCCATAATGACGGTGGAGCCGCAGGCCGGAGCGAGAATTTCCCATTGCGCCGCATCAAAACTCATCGGCGTTTTTTGCAGAATACGCGTTTGTGCATTGAGCTGATATTCACGGGCCAGCCATTGCATTTGATTGACGATGCTACGCTGCTCAATCATCACGCCTTTCGGTTTGCCTGTACTACCTGAGGTGTAAATAACGTAAGCCAGCGTATCTGGTGATAAGGGATATTCCTCCCGTGCTGTTATTGAGGAAGTCAATTGCGCCAAATATTTCTTCACATCCTGTTCGGTAAAAATATGAACCTCAGGCGGCGCTAATTGTGCAAGCTGTGGACGCAGGTGCTCCTGGGTAAAAACGACGGCCGCCCGGCTGTCTTCCAGCATATAGCGCAAGCGTTCCTTAGGATATTCGGGGGACAGCGGCAAATAGCCATTACCGGATAACATAATGCCCCATGCCCCGCTTATTAGTGACACGGATGGCTCAACAAACAACCCCACGCATTGGTCTTTGCAGTCAACGTTTTCCATCAGATAACGAGCCATTGATGCGGCTTGTTGCCAGAGATTTATTCTGGTCACAATTTCCTGGCGGAATATGATGGCAGGAGCTAAGGGTTCATATTCCATTTGTTGTTTAAATAAAGAAATAAGCGTAGCAGCAGAATCAACAACAAACGGACGAGCGTCATCAATGACCCTGGCCAAGTCACTATTATTTGTATTCAGAGACATTATTAACTTCCTCGAAAAATATAACGTATTTCTTCTAATATCAGTCTAATGACAGTGCCATTTTATTATCTTTAAATACTATCATCGGCTTGCTGTAAAAAACTTTCCGGAAGTTCAGGTGTCGTAGTAAAAGAACCGGCTGATTCGCGATAAATAGAGAGCCCGTGCGTTCTTTCCCATAATTTTCGCATAACATAAACCAATTTTGGATTATGCTCTTCTGCTTCAGCAATCGCGGCGGTAATAATGTTTTGCCAGTATTGTTGCACGTCCGGTTTCTGCATATCGTCAAACTGATTTTTAAGTCTGGAATCCAGATGGGCCATCGTCTGTGCATCAGGAAAATCACCACTGGAGAACAGAATGCCCATCATCCCCTGCCAGTATAGCCGCACGACGTCACGATGCTGGTGCTCCGGAAGCTGGCTGGCGATGTGTTCCATCGCATGCAGTGAGGTAATTAAATGCAGATTAACGAAATCACCAGGCCGCGCCAGATAAATAATGGCAACAGCGTAGTAGAGTTGCTGCCACACTGTGTCCATTTGTCCATGGCATAACCAGCCGGGTACTGCATCCATAAGCGGGTGGCCTTCCGCAACCGACATTGCAATAAGATATTGCAAACCCGAGCGTTTCAATTCCGAGTGGCAAGCGGCTTTTTCTGGCGCGATCTCGCCATTCTGAACCCGCTGCACCCACGTCTGATATTCAGTATTGCGCTGTTCCAGCGCTGTGCTGATAGCGATCAGGGACTCGAGAGCCGTGGCATCCCCGGTAAGACAAGATGCGGTTTGACGTTCCGGATGACACGAAACCCATGAGAACGCCATGTACGCCATTCCTTCGGTAATCATGCGTGGATGCCCATAGTCCAGCCCCCACCCCAAGTGGATCGTCGCATGCGTAAAAGCGCCAACCCAGCCGGGTAGCAGGACGGGCATCCATTTTTCCAGCACGGCAGGCAGCCCCTCCCGTTCCGTAAGGGAAGAAAAATAGTGACACCAGCTGGAAAAACTGGTCCGTCGCCCTAGCAATGACAGACAGTTTTCATCAGTCACCGTGTAACGTGAAGGTCGTTTGGGCTCGAGGCCAAAGCCATAAGTCGTTTCTTTAGCATACTGGTAATAATATTCTTCGATTCTGTTCGCTGACGCGCCCAGTCCCGCCAGCGCCACGACGGCATGCTTACTATGATTCGAAAGGTGCCCATTAAATTCAATATGATGGGAAGTATCAGCCAACAGTGCATCAATTCGTGCCTCACGGGACTGACCGGCGTCAGTCATCCTCTCAGCAGGGGAGATAGTAGAAGCCATAACGTATTCGTCCACTCGCAAACGCAAAATACTTTGTTGTTGAAGCTATTTTGCTGAGGTTAAAGGTCAGTCAGGCGCCCGTTGAGTTTGCATCGTCAGAATCGCATCGACTGTTTGATCAAAAGTGGTGGCGATCTGTCGTGGTTGCCGTCGCCCGAGTTGTTCCCTGCTATGCACGCCCCACGCTACTCCCAGCCCGATAATTCCCGCCTGTTGCGCCATCAGCAAATCATGGGAAGTATCGCCGACCATACAGGTTTGGGCGGCGGGGACCTGAAAGGCCGCCATCAAAACCTGCGCCATTTCAGGATGGGGTTTCGGATGAGCCACATCATCAGCGCCCAGGACTTTGGCAAAAAAAGGTGATAACCCTGCTGCTTCCAGCAAAGCATGCGCGCTTTTAGACACTTTACTGGTCGCCACGGTAAGGATAACGCCACGAGCCTGCAGTTTTTTCAGCCCATCGATAACCCCAGGGAAAACAAGTTGCGCAGCCCGGGGCAGAACCTGCTGACGAAAAGCCTGCTGGTATGCAGCCACCAGTTGCGGCATCCGCGAGTCCTCGGCGGGAATATCCATCAAATGCGTGAAGGCGATTTCCAGCGGTAGTCCAATAGTTTGCCGGATATCCTGTTGATGAATGGCGGGCCGTCCGTTCTCGCGCAAGACACTGCTGAAAGCCTGAACAATGCCTGAGGGCGTATCCACTAATGTTCCATCAAGGTCGAAAATGGCCAGCACCGGAGACATGTTCAGACCTCACCCTGTAGGAGGCGCGCATGAGCAGCCGCCAGCCGTGCCCCGACACCCGCATTGCTGATCAAGACTGAAATATTGGCTTTGACGGTTTTGCCTTTAGTCGCTTTGGCGACCGCGCGCATCAGGTAAGGCGTTGCGCCGGGACCGTGAATACCCTCCCGCTCAGCCTGTTCCGCAGCCTGCTGAATAATACCCTCAACTTCATCGCGATCGATCGCGTCCGCTTTGTTAACAGGCGCAGTAATCAGTACGGCGCTGTTATTTCCCAGCCGCCAGTGTTGCTCAATAATACTGGCGACCTGCATGTCGTCATCAATGCGATGTGGACTACGGAATCCGCTGCTTTCGCAATAAAAAGCCGGAAAATCATCCGACTGCCAGGAAATGATGGGGACACATTGCGTTTCTAAATATTCCAGCGTTAAGCCAAGATCCAAAATATTCTTGGCTCCGGCGCACACCACCGCCACTTTCGAACGGGTAAACTGAATAAGGTCGGCGGATATATCCATACTTTTCTCTGCGCCACGATGCACCCCGCCAATGCCGGCGGAAGCAAGAAACGCAATACCTGCAAGTTCTGCCGCCACCAGCGAAGAAGCCACCGTCGTCGCGCCCATTCCACGCTGCGCCATAACAACAGGTAAATCCCGGCTGGTGATTTTCGAAATACCTTTCGCCGAAGCGAAGCGATCGATCTCTTTTTCTGTCATGCCAATGAGGAATTTGCCATTTTCCAGCCCGATAGTAGCGGGAGTAGCGCCTTGATGTCTGACCTCTTGTTCTATTTTTAATGCTGTGGCCAGATTTTCTGGATAGGGAAGGCCGTGAGAAATAAAGGTCGACTCCAGCGCAACAACGGGTTTCCCGCTATTTAATGCGTCCAGGACCTCTTCACTATAAGATAATAAATCAGTATTTCGATACGGTTTCATTTCGATGCCTTCTCCGTGGTGACGTTATAATTAGGAAAAGTATGCGTGAATTGCTTTTTCTGTAATATTTCATTCTGATAAATGTCATTCATCCATATTTCAGGTTCGACAGGCTCAAAAGCTACAGAAATAAATTCAGGCGGGCAGTTAACAATACGGCTTATTTCATGAATAAAGATACTGGCGAGATCATCGCGCTGTTTATTAGTTAATGACGGGAAATGCTTCATGTTGATATGCGGCATAAGTCAACCCACTCCATTGATATCCTAATAAACCGTAGAATGGATATTATGTGGTTGGTCACATTTTACTAGCTGATATCAAGGAAAATAACAGTTTCCTTTAACTCAACAGTTTTATTTTTTTTATATAAATCGAAATTATTATGTTTTTCATGCCAACGATGGGCTATAGATTACCCGTCAACTACCGATTTCAAATACCCTGCCGTGATAATCATCAGTGTAAGTTTTCCCCTCACATCTCCCACATCATATTTAAGAGAAACCTTATGGATAATAGCCAACTTGAAGCAAGCCCATCGGCAAAATACGCTTAGTCGATAATTAGACCATTTTATATTGCGACTGCAGCCACTCATCTTCACACCTAAATCGCCAGCATAAGCCATCGGGAGTGGGGTCTTAAATCCGATATTATTGTGAAAAAAATGAAACAGAAAGCGCTTCTCTGTTATTGCCGGCAGGATGATGAAGGGAGACGAATAGACCACTGCGTCAGGCAGATAATAAATCGACGCAGCCTAAGTTGAGCGTAGATGAAACGCGCCCTAATAATCCAAACCGTGACGCATGCATCATCAAAGATCTTTCTCTTTATGTTTATCCTTAAACAATAACGGCTGTGCGCTTTTTTTTGCCGATGATATTTTCGATACCCAAATACCTGAAATAATGAGCACTACCGCGAGTAAATCAAGCCACACGTTATTTGCTGGATGGATAATCTGATCGATCACCACACCGGAAATCATCTGACCACTGATAATCATCAATGCCGCCTGTGTCGACCCGGCTCGTGGCAATACGAAGCTGTTAATCGCCACAAACAGCGCCCCCATTGCCCCCCTAAGTACGCATAAAAAGGCGCATCAAAATGAAAAGAGGAGAAGCCCTTTCCCTGAACGACAATGATAATGGTCAGGAAAACAAAACCGACAATGTGGTTCCACAACGAAGCATAGAAAGCGTTACGCTCCATGCTCAGACGACCATTGATGGAGCGACTCAGGCTGATACATACGCCATTAAACAGAGCAATAACGATGAAAGTTATCATAAGATTATCTATATATTATCAGCAACGCGCTGCCGCTTAGGATGAGCGAGAGAGAGAGAAGATCCAGCCCAGAAAAGCGGCACTTGATGACGCCAAACCATCCTCGCAGGTCCGATAACAAACCGAAAATGATCTGCCCCGTGAGCATGAGTCCCAGTGTTCCGGCAAGTTCTAGTGGGCTGTTTACCGCAATGGCCGCCAATAGTACCGTGAAGGCCCCGGGGATCCCGCCGAGATAGCTCCACGTCGGCGCTTTACCCTGTCCGGGATGCGCAAAAACGTTTTTGCGTCTGCTCAATCCCAACAGCAACAGCCAGGCGACGATAGCGCCCGAACCATGCGCAAACCAGGAGGCTATCAGCGGTGAATTCCATGTCGCAAGGTAGCTGTTAGTCGTGATCATTACGGTTAGCAACACCCCCGCGCCGACAGCCAGTGAGAGAATACCGCCAGTGGTACGCATAACTTAAACACTCCTGAACAATTCAGTAATATTTTAAAAAAAAATCAGATAAGGTATAAGCCAATCCGAAAGAAACACATTGTTTACGAGTGGTTGCCAATAAAATGGATAATTTCGATACAATTCCGTTTTTCATTGCGGTGGTTGAAACAGGAAGCTTCTCGAGCGCAGCCCGTAAACTGGCGGTCACTAAGTCCGCAGTGAGTAAACGAATCAGCCAGTTCGAAGACGAACTCGGTATCAGATTACTAAACAGAACCACGCGTAAAATCAGCCTGACAGAAGCCGGCCTGAAATATTATGAATATGCCAGGGCCGCTAATTTGCTGGTCAAGGAGGGGCAGGACGCGATATCCAAAATGCAGGACACCGCGCAAGGTCTGTTGCGGATAACCGTTCCGATGGTATTCGGCAGGCTACATATCTCTCCGCTTATTCCGCGGTTTCTGCAGCAAAACCCACAAATCGAACTGCATATGTCAATGGACGACAGGATGGTGGATTTAGTCGGTGAGGGATTCGATATGGGGATTCGTATTGGACAGCTCAGTGACTCTTCCCTTATCGCCCGCCCTTTGTCACCCTGTACCAGCGTTCTTTGCGCCTCCCCCCAGTATCTTCACCAGTACGGCACACCCAACACGCCAGATGAATTAAATAAGCATAACTGCCTGCTCTATTCTTATTATCGTGGTGGCGCGGCCTGGACCTTTGATGGCCCGTATGGCCAGGAGCGTGTCTTCCCCCGTGGCAACTATAAGGTAAACAATAGTGAGGTACTGTATGAAGCCTTGCTGACCGGGACTGGGATCGCTCAGATGCCGACATTCATCGTTGGCCCGGCGCTGGCTGACGGTCGGCTCGTGCCCCTGCTCCCCGGTTATCTGCTGCCGCAGCATCATATTTTTGCGGTCTATCCACACCGCCGCTTTATGCCGGAAAAAATGCGTCTGTTACTGGATTTTTTCTTACGCGCTTTTGATGAGGATTCAGCGTACCGAAAACGGTATGAATATAAATCTGCTGAACATCCAACTCTCTGAATTTGAGGGCAATCAGTCAGATCGAACGCCGTAAAATCTATCTCCCTGGACTGGCTTTGTTATGAGACTCAATCAAGGTCATGGGCTCATTAGCCCGTGACTGACAGAGACTGTCCCAGCGCGAGAATCTCCAATGAGAAAAGCCCGCGCAGGGAAACTTAAGCGGGCTTTTTGTTTTCTGTGTTGACTGTCAGATGCGAGCGGTCAACGGGCGTGACGTTCTCATTCAGGCACTCCTGCCGCAGCCTGCCGTTAAAAGACTCCACCGTGGCATTATCTGTGGGGGGCCCGGGTCGGGAAAAGTCAATCCTTACCGCCCGTTCTTACCCCCATTTATCCAGCATTTTCCCTGCAAATTCAGAACCATTGTCGGTTTTCAAGTAACTGTGGCGAAGGTCGCCTGAGCGCTATGCTGTTCAGCATCGCTGCAACTTCGCTTGAGCGAAGATTCTGACCCATGCAGATCCCCAAACATTCGCGTGGATGGAGGTCAATCACTGTCAGCAGATGCAACCGACGCCCGTAGAACAAGGCGTCAGAGACAAAATCCATGCCCCACACGAGGTTTGGATAGGGGTATCCACTATTTTTCGTGAGCACCATCGCGTAAGCCACTTGCCAGTAACGTGAATACCTCAATCATTTTTGGGAGCGCCTGCTGCGGATCGTCGCTCGTCGCTATCCAAAGTGCGGCGTTCATCGCGGCGCTATTTAACAGATGTGCAGCGGCATCCGCGTTTACAGATTTGAGCACGCCGCGTTCTATCATATTTTCAATACTCTGTCGGGTGGACTCCAGGCAGCTGTTCTGGCTGGGCCATTGTGAGGGGTCGCCGAGAAAAGCCGGACCATCGAGAAGAACGATGCGGCGCACTTCTGCATCCAGCGCCATCTGGATATAAGCAATGCCTTCGGCCAAAAGTCTCTCCCAATCGTCATCGGCAGAGGCCGCAGCCGCTTTCGCGCGTTGCGCCATTTCACCATCAACCTGCGCGACAACTGCGGCCAGCAATCCTTTCTTATCGCCAAAATTGTGATATAGCGCCCCACGAGTCAAACCGACGCTCGCGGTCAGGTCATCCATAGATGCGGCGGCAAACCCCTTGTCAGCGAATGCTTTTCGCCCTGCCGCGATTAATTTGACGCGATTCTCTTCCATTTTTTGAGTACGGCGTTTAGCAACCATGCGATCTCCTTTTCACATACGTGACGTATGCAATTTTACATACGCTCCGTATGTGTGCTAGTTTTAATATACGCCGCGTATATTAAATCACTTACACGCGCCTTGCATTGCCCACGACACGCTGATTAAAGAAAAAGGAAACACGATGACCCAACCTGAACCCATTTTTCCCGCTGGCCGCCATGCGCTTTATGAAGAACACGGTTATTCCGCAGCAATGCGCTCAGGCGATATGCTGTTTGTTTCTGGTCAGGTCGGCAGCCGCCCGGACGGTACGCCGGAGCCGGATTACGCCGCACAGGTACAGCTTGCTTTCGATAACCTCAAGGCAACTCTTGCCGCCGCAGGATGTACATTTGACGATCTGGTGGACGTGACCACTTTCCATACGGACCCTGATAATCAATTTTCGACGTTTATGCGGGTGAAAAACGTTATTTTTCCTCAACCTCCTTATCCAAACTGGACTGCCGTAGGTGTTAACTGGCTGGCGGGATTCGATTTTGAAATCAAGGTGATTGCCCGAATTCCAGCGCGTCAGCAATAACGCCCAGACATGTTTCTGTGCAAAGCTCGCTAGCACCGGAACAGGCGTAAAGTGCGCAAAATATGAATACGATGCTTTCGCTTAGCGAGATCAACTTCAGTACCAAAACGCATTGCGCGTTGTTTAATTCATAGATCAAAACAACGACCTATTCATATTATTATTCATCATGTTAGCAGGTGAAATCTGTCCTAATATGTGCGGCTTCCGCATCCAATAAAGCGCGATTTAGCGACGCCATTAACGCGGTATATGCCATCCCCCTGAATACAGGTGAGTGTCTTATTCTTTTAAAGTTAATGACCAAATTACCGATGATAATTTAAGCTTAGAGTTAAGTCGCAGTTCGTTCCTTTTTCTTATATTGAATAGGAGAACAATATGGATGTATCGCAAATCGCTTCACTGGCTACCAGCCTTGATAGCCAAGAACTTAGTAGCCAGGTGAGTACCGCTCTACTGAAAAAGACCTTGGATAACCAAGAGTCCACCGCAGCCAGCCTTCTCAACTCTATCCCGCAGTTACCTGCGAATCCGGCGGTGGGACGTAATATCAATACCACCGCCTGAATAGCGTTTTGATTGGCTGATCGGCGAAATCAAAACTAAAAGGCCGCTTTAGGAAACTGAAGCGGCCTTTTGCTTTCTGGCATCAAGCGACAGATACCCTCATGAGTTAACGCCTGCCTACGCGGCGCTTACCGAGGATCATTGCGCGCTCCCCTCCCCCTCATCAAACGCCTGCCGCGCAGCTTCAACCTGAGGGAGATAATTCCGGGTCCATGCGCACAGCGCCTCGATAGGTTCCTTCAGCGTGCGGCCTAACGGGGTTATTTCATATTCCACCGCAATAGGTGACGTGGTGATAATTCGCCGCGTGATGATGCCGTTGCGTTGCAGCCGCCGGAGAGTTTGCGTTAGCGACTTTTGGGTGATGCCTCTCAGCTCGCGTTTCAGCACGTTAAAACGCAACGGTTTTTCACATAGCGAATCAAGGATCAGCACTGACCATTTATCCGCTATCTGGTCGAGCAGCAGGCGATGGGGGCATGGCGTTAGGGAGCAGTCTGCCGCTTGTTTCAGCATCGAAGTTTCCTCAAAGATACCAGGTAGCATCAGGGTACCTGATTGACGAGTGGTATACATAATATACTATAAACGGCGCTAACCTAACCGGAGAGATACTATGGCTTCATCCAAAGTCGACGTCCTGTTTCAGCCTTTTCATTTTAAAAATCTCACCCTGAAAAACCGCATCGTGATGGCGCCAATGACCCGTTCATTCGCCGTCGGCGGCGTACCGGATGAACACATCGCGGCCTATTACCAACGCCGCGCCGAAGGCGAGGTGGGCCTGATTCTTTCTGAAGGCACGGTCATCGACCGACCGGCTTCACGCAACGACGCTCAAATCCCCTTTTTCCACGGTGAGAAAGCCTTAGCGGGCTGGAAACGAGTCATCGACGATGTTCATGCCGCAGGCGGAAAAATGGGGCCGCAGCTGTGGCACACAGGCTCCACCGTCAGCTTTTTGACGGACTGGACGCCGGATGCCGAGGTGGAAAGTCCTTCCGGCCTGATTGCCCCCGATCAACCGCGCGGTGTGGCGATGAGCGAGGAAGATATCGCCGATACGGTCGCCGCCTTCGGTCAGGCCGCGGCCGACGCCAAGCGTCTGGGCTTTGACGTCGCGGAAATTCACGGCGCACACGGTTATCTGATCGATCAGTTTTTCTGGGCGGGGACCAACCTGCGCACGGACGGCTACGGCGGCGCGACGCTGAAACAGCGCTCCCGTTTCGCGGCCGAGATTGTGAAGGCTATGCGTAAAGCGGTCGGGCCTGACTTCCCTCTCATCCTGCGCGTCAGTCAGTGGAAGCAACAAGACTACGCGGCGCGTCTCGCGCCAACGCCTGAGGAAATGGCGGACTGGCTGGTTCCGTTGGTGGATGCCGGTGTCGATATCCTTCACTGTTCACAGCGGCGGTTCTGGGAACCTGAGTTTCCAGAAGTAGACGGGGAAAAAGGACTAAACTTTGCCGGTTGGGCGAAGAAACTGACCGGGGCGGCGACAATCAGCGTCGGTTCCGTTGGCCTGTCGAGCGACTTCATGAGCGCTTTTGCCGGTGAAGGCGCCAAACCGGATAATCTCGACAATCTGGTTGAGCGGATGGAACGTGACGAGTTTGATTTGATTGCCGTCGGCCGCGCTTTGTTGAGCGATCCGAACTGGGTCACCAAAATCAAAACGGGCCGGCAGGACGCATTGGAAGATTTCACCCCCGAGGCGCTGAAGACGCTGGTTTAACACCTCACACCGTTTTCCCCCAGCCCGGGCGTGTATCGCTAACGCCCTCTTCCCGACGGTCAGCGTTTAGCTGGCCGTTTCTTATTGGGCAAGTACGCCTATCCTCTGAACCGAAGCTAACTCCCAAAAATCGCCGTCACATCAATAATCCTCGCGTCAGATTCGCAACACGCTCAACGCGTCGTAACGCGGCTCCCATACCGATGAACCCGCCTCCATGGTTCTCCCTAAAGGATAAAACGCGGGTCTCTATCACCTTCTCGCCTGCGTAATACCCTCGTTTGATAGACCTACGCATTGGCGGTTATGTTGTCTTCCCAGCGTTTTAGAGGCGACACCGCTCCCCCGCCTTCGCCTCATTAACGGCACACGGAAACGTCCACGTTGCCTTTCTTTAGGCTGGTCAGCAGATGATCTGCGGGCGTGCTGTCGGTGATCACGCGATCGATCGACGACCAGGTGGCGTAGCTGGAAGGAAATGCCATGTCGAATTTCGAATGATCCACCACGACCATGCTCTGGTTCGAACGTTGGATCATGGTGTTATAAATAATGCCGCAATCGATCAGGGCTTCGCTTGGCCCGCCAGAGGTCACGCCGCTGGCGCCAAGAATGGCGTAGTCGGCGTAATACTGGTGCAGGAAATTCAGCGTTTGTCCGCCGACCATCGCCCCTTCCGAAGCGATGTAATCGCCCGGCGCGACGATGACCCGAATGGTGGGATTCATCGACAGCACGGTCGCCACCCCGAATGAGTGCGTGATGACGGTGATATCGCGGAGATCGACCGCCATCCGGCGCGCGACATGCACGGTCGTTGCCCCCGACCCCATCATGAACAGTTTGCCGTCGCGCAGATACTGCATCGCTTCCCGGGCAATGTGTTCACGCTCTTCCGTAAACAGGCGATGACGTTCTGTGACGGTAGGCTCTGTATTCATCGCCCGTACCGCGCCGCCGTAGGTGCGATTTAACAACCCTTGTTGGGTCAGCTCATCCAAATCGCGCCGGATGGTTTCCGTTGAAACCTGATGAGCCCGCGCCAGATCGACAATACGCAAACTGGGCGATTCACTCAGTTCGCTCAGTATGTTCTGCTGGCGTACTGTTTTCCTTTTTGACATTGACCGTCATCTCTCCTGATAAAACGTCACCGGAACGCCAGTATATCCGGCGCCGTCAGGCAACAAAAACGCAAAGCGCCGGTTATCACGTATTACCGCCGTTTTTTTAATGCTGTCGGCGGCGGCTCATGACGGCGGAGAATTTATCGATAAAAAAGTTGGCATTGCTGGTGCTGAAACACAGCGGAGGACGGATTTTCAGGCTGTTGCCATACGCCCCCGCTGCCCCGATCAAAATGCCCTCTTCTTTGAGTTCATTGATCACCCAGCGCGCCAGCGCCATGTCCGGTTCCTGGCTATCCGGGTGCCGGAATTCGACTGCGTTAAACAACCCCGCTCCGCGCACATCGCTTATCGCCGGATGAAGCTTCGACAGGCTGCGCAGCCCGGCTCGCAGATAGTGGCCGCAGCTATCCGCGTTGGCCAGCAGCGCTTCTTCCTGAATCACCTGTAACACGGACAGGCCGGTGGCCGCGGCCACCGGGTTGCCGCCAAAGGTGTTGAAATACTCGGTTTGCTGACTGAATCGGTCGAGCAGTTCCGGTCGTGTGATAACCCCGGCCATTGGGAAACCGTTCCCCATCGGCTTGCCGAGCGTCACAATATCCGGCACCACGTCATGGCGCTGGAAGCACCAGTAATGCGAGCCCGTGCGGCCGAAGCCGGGCTGTACCTCATCAGCAATGAAGACGCCGCCGTTTGCCCGAACGCGCTCGACGGCCTGACCGAGGAACCCCGCGGGCTCGGCGTAAACGCCATCGCTTGAGAAAATGGTATCCACCAGCAAAGCGGCACAGCCGAAGCCGTCCGCATTCAGCGAATCGATGGCCGCTTGCACCGCATCGGCAAAGACCTGCGCCACCGGCTGTCCTGGCTGCGACGTATTGGCATCCGGCGCCGGCACCGTGCGGACATAAGGCGGCAACTGAGGCCGTTTATGCCCGGATGGCGACACTTCCATCACCGCCGTGGTATTACCGTGATAGGCCGTTTCGGTCACGATGATGCCCTGCTTGCCCGTCGCCATTCTGGCGATACGCAGCGCGATATCATTACTTTCGCTGCCCGTGCAGGTGAAAATGACGTTGGTGAGCGGCGCGGGGAACGTCGCCAGCAGCGCTTCCGAATACTGCTCCAGCACCGGGAACAAATAGCGGGTGTTGGTGTTGAGCAACCCGGCCTGACGGCACATAGCTTCCACCACGCGCGGATGACAGTGGCCCACGCTCGGCACATTGTTATACATATCCAAATAGCTGTTGCCCGCCGCATCGAACATCCAGACGCCGCGCGCGCTGACCATTTCAATCGGCTGCTGGTAGAACAATACCGACGAAGCGCCCTGCGTGTGTTGGCGACGAACAATCTGTTCGGTCAGCGCCGCATCGAGCGTCACGACATCGCTTTTCTCGAAGCGATTGAGGCCGAGAATCTGTTTTTTCTCTTTCATTGCGAAGGCTCCTGCTGCGCGCTCCGCGCGACGCGTTGTGTCTGTCCACGCAGATACTGCCGGGCCAGCGCCACGGTGCCTGCGGGATAATCGGCGGCTAACTGCCGGGCGGTGGGGGTTTCGGCATGACTGGCGATCCAAGCGCTCAACTGAAGCCGACGCAGCATGACCAGCGTGGGCAAGATGGCCTCGTCCTGAGGGTCAAGCGGACGGACGCTCCGATAGCCTTCCACCCATGCCGACTGGTAATCCGCCAAGAGCGGATCGTTTTCGATGAAACTCACCGCGGTCGCGAAGTCCCAGCCAAACCAGCAAATACCGCAGTCATCAAAATCGATAACCGTCATCTTATCGCCGTCCACCAGCAGGTTAGCAAGTCTCATGTCGCTGTGTACCAGCCCGAAGCGGTTCGGTGAGCACCCATAGTCGTCTAGCCGCGTTTCCAGCACGGTTTCGGTCTCTTCCAGCAGGGCGAGATCATCAGGCGCAAATTCACTCAGGCAGCGCCAGTCCCCCCAGAGCGCCTGTTGGCCAATAATGGTGTCAAACGTCCATACCTTGCGGGTGAAGGTCGACGGCCTTTGCCAACTCAGGCTATGCAGATGCAGGCGGGCCGCAATTTGCCCCAGATGGCGATACCACGCAGACAGATCGCACGCGCTATCCGGCTCCGCGCCGGCGATAAACTCAAACGCCACCACAAAGGTCTCAGCCGTTTCATCCGCCAGCCGCGCCACGCGTTCGCCATCCAACTGTGGAAGCGGCGCCGCCACGTCGATAACCCCGCTGCTTTTCAGAGCCAGCAGCCAGTCGAGCTCGGACACAATTTCAGCGTGGTCGCAATAATTGGGCCGATGCACACGCAAAACCAAGCGGTGACTGGTGATCGCATCCGTCACCAGAAAAGTGGCATTTTCGGAAAAGGTCAGCAGCGCGAGATCAGAACCTTCACTGACGCCCCATCGAGGCAATTCTGCGCGCAGTAACCGGCTGATAGTCTCTATATACGTTTCGTCATAAAGCATTAGTGAACATCCAACAACTGACAGAAGTACAACATTTTTATGTTGAAGCTGGATTTTATGCAAGAACAACGACAAAAATAGTTATCATCCAATACAACCACTCCAAATATAACCTTTTATATTAATGGCTTAATAGAAAATATGATCACTAATAAGATCAGACGCCCCGCAATGGGGCATGTTTTGTATATTATCGGCTATTGCGTATAAACCGCAGCCAGAAAAACCCGATAAAATAAATATAATCAACAATATAAAAATCCCCTTATCGCACCAAAACAGCTCACCATTAAGTCGCAGATTAAACCTTGCGAAAACCCAGCAAATAATGTTGATCATTCAACATTTACGTGATTATTCTTTATCGACATTGGCAATCGTTTCCCGGCGGCATCTGTGAAAAGCGGCGGAGCGATGATTCCCTACACAGCCCGGTCTGACGTAAGCAAGGAGACCCACATGTTCGACGATATACGCGGCAAGAACGTACTGATTACCGGTGGCAGCAGCGGCATTGGGCTGGGGCTGGCGCTGAATTTTGCTCGTCAGGGGGCCCATGTGGCGATCACCGCAAGAAATGCGGCCAAGCTGGAGTCCGCCCTCCAGCATGCCAGCGCCACAGGCGTGAACCTGACGGGCTATCTCTGTGATGTGAGCGTGGCGCTACAGGTGAAAGAGACCGTTGCCCAGTGCGCGGAGCACTTTGGCGGGCTGGACGTGCTGTGTTGCAACGCGGGCATTTTCCCTTCCGCGCCGCTCAGCGAAATGACGGAAGCGCAGTGGGATGAAGTGCATGCGGTGAACAGTAAAGGCACTTTTTTGTGCGTGCAGGCCGCCATGCCGTGGCTCAAGACCGCCGGCCACGGTCGCATCATTTTGACCTCCTCCATCACCGGCCCCGTCACCGGTTATCCGGGCTGGGCGCACTATGCCTCCAGCAAGGCGTCCCAGTTGGGTTTCATGCGCACCGCCGCGTTAGAGCTGGCGAAAGATCGCGTGACCATCAATGCCATCCTCCCTGGCAACATCGTGACGGAAGGGTTGGCCGACATGGGAGATGACTATATTGCCGCGATGGCGAAGTCCGTCCCCCTGAATCGCCTCGGCAGCGTTGACGACATTGCCGCCGCCGCGCTGTTTTTTGCCTCTCAGGCGTCCGGGTATATCACCGGGCAAACGCTGATTGTGGACGGCGGCCAGATTCTTCCCGAATCCTTATCCTGCATTTCCTGACGGAGTGGTCATCGCATGAGTAATCAAATAATGACTCACCTGGCCGGGAATGACGCGGGTACCCCGCCGATCCGGCGCCTGCGCCCCAACGCCGTCGGACTGACCGGCGTCTTGTTTATGACCGTCGCCACTGCCGCGCCCATCACGGCGATGCTGGGGAATGTCCCCATCGCGGTGGGGAGCGGTAACGGACAGTACGCACCCGCGGGATTTCTGGTCGCGACGATCATTCTGGCGCTGTTCGCCGTCGGTTATGCGCAGATGGCGAAGTACATCACGGCCACCGGCGCGTTTTATGGCTTCATCTCTCACGGGCTGGGACGCGTCATCGGTATGGCCGCCGGGGTCGCGGTGACGCTCACCTATATCGTGTTTGAAGCGGCGCTGGTCGGCATTTTCGCATTCTTCTGCGAAGACTTGGTCCACGGGCTGTCCGGGATACAGGTGCACTGGATCGTCTTCGCGCTGGGCATGCTGGTGGCGAACGGCGTCCTCAGCTACTTCGATATCTCGCTCACGTCGAAAATGCTGGGCGTCTGTCTGGTGCTGGAAATTATCATCCTTACCGTCGTGGCGGGCGCGGTGCTGTTACACGGCGGCGGGCCGCAGGGCTTTGTTCCTGAGTCGATCAACCCATTGAAGGCGTTTACGCCCGCGCTGGGCGTATCGGGGGCGAACGCCGGTATCGGCCTGTTCTTCGCCTTCTGGTCTTGGGTCGGGTTTGAATCCTCCGCCATGTATGGCGAAGAGTCGCGGAATCCGAAGAAAATCATTCCGCTGGCGACACTGCTGGCCGTGATTGGCATCGGCCTGTTCTATGTGTTTATTTCCTGGATGGCGATTGCCGGGACAGGCCCGGAGAAAGCCATCGCGCTGGCGCAAGACCCGAATCAAGCGGCTGAAATTTTCTATGGCCCGGCGCGCCAATACCTGGGCGAGTGGGCGGTTTCCGTGTTCAAAATTCTGGTGATCACCGGCTCCTTCGCCTGCGGGATGGCCTTCCACAACTGCGCCGCGCGCTACCTCTATGCGCTCGGACGGGAGAATCTGTTCCCACGTTCAGGCAACACGCTGGGCCTGACCCACCCCAAACATGGCTCGCCTCATGTCGCGTCGACGGTGCAAACGCTGATCGCCAGCGCCATCGTTCTCCTGTTCCTTATGGCGGGGAAAGATCCCTATGCGGATATCTACACGCTGCTGGCGATACTCGGCACGATGGGGATCATGATCGTTCAAGCGTTGTGCGCCTTCGCCGTCATCTTCTACTTCCACGCGCATGCGGAAAACCGCAAGAACGGCCACTGGTTTAAAACCTTTCTGGCGCCGTTACTGGGCGGGATTGGCATGCTTTACGTCGTCTATCTGCTGTTCGCCAATATGGATTTCGCGGCCGGCGCGTCAGCCAATTCACTGTTCTACAAAGCGATTCCGTGGATTGTGCTAGCCAGCTTTGTCGTCGGTGCCGCCATCGCCACCTGGTTTAAGCTTTTTGATCGTCAAAAATTCCAGGTGATTGGCCGCATCGTGTTGAATGACGAAAAATAGAGGGCCGGATCATGTCTGATAACCCACGTCTTGTTCTGCTCAACGCGCATCAACTTTCCGCGTTAATCAGGAATAAAGACATCTCCTGTCGGGAAGTGATGGCGATCTATCTCGACCATATTGAAGCGTTTAATCCACAGATTAATGCCATCGTCAGCCTGCGGGAAAGATCGCGGCTGCTCAGAGAAGCGGAAGATAAAGACCTCGCCTTGGCGAAGGGCGACTATCAGGGCTGGATGCATGGATTCCCTTTGGCGGTGAAAGATCTGGCGCTCACGCAAGGGATCCCGACTACCCGGGGATCGCGGATTTTCGCAGAGGACATTCCCGAGAAAGACGCCCTCATCGTGGAAAGAATGAAGCAGGCGGGTGCCATCGTGATCGGTAAAACCAATACGCCGGAATTTGGGCTAGGTTCTCAGACCTATAATTCGGTGTTCGGCGCGACGGGCAATGCCTATCACCCGGCGTTGACCGCAGGAGGCAGCAGCGGCGGCGCGGCGGCGGCACTGGCGATGTACCTGCTGCCGGTGGCAGACGGCAGCGACATGATGGGCTCGTTACGTAACCCCGCCGCCTTCAATAACGTCATTGGCTTCCGCCCTTCGCAGGGCTGCGTTCCTCTAACGGAGAGCAACGAGCTGTTTATCAACCAGATGGCGTATGAAGGTCCGATGGGGCGCTGCGTCAAAGACGTTGCCCTTCTGTTGGCCACGCAGGCCGGTCGGGACGATCGCGCGCCGCTATCGCTGAACGTCGATGCCGAACAGTTTACCGCCTCGCTGGAAAGCGACTGTACCGGTCTGCGAATCGGCTGGCTGGGCGATCTTCAGGGCCACCTCCCCTTCGAAGACGGCGTATTGCCCCTGTGTGAAGCCGCGCTGAGCACGTTTTCTTCGCTCGGCTGCGACGTGAGCGACGTCGTGATTGATATGGATTTCGACTCGGTCTGGAACGCGTGGTGTACGCTGCGGCACGCGGCCGTGATGCACAATCTTTTCCCCCTCTACGCAGACCCCGAGAAGCGGACATTCCTGAAACCGGAAGCGCTTTGGGAAATAGAGAACGGGCTGGCGTTAAGCGCGATGCAAGTCATGCAGGCGTCGGCGGTCAGAACGCAGCTCTACAGAAAATTGCTCGCGCTTTTCGATGAGGTGGACTTCCTGATACTACCGAGCGCGCAGGTTTTTCCCTTCGACAAACACCGCCATTGGCCGGACACCCTGTCAGGCCGGACGATGGACACCTATCACCGCTGGATGGAAGTCACCATCCTCGGGAGCCTTTCCGGCTGTCCCATCGTGAATATGCCGGCCGGATTTAATCCATCAGGGTTGCCTACCGGGCTCCAAATTATCGGGCGTCCTCAGCGCGATATGGCGGTGCTGCGGCTGGCTCAGGCCTATGAAACCGCCACGCAATGGACCGCAAAGGTTAAACCGCCGGCCATTAACGACAGCGAATTGATTCACGATTGATTTCATTTATTCACCAGAGGGGATCACAATGAGCAGCCATAAAAAAATTATCGCAGGCACCATCGGCAATATACTCGAATGGTATGACTTTCTGATTTATGGCTTCTTCGCTGCGGTGATCGCCAGACAATTCTTTCCGGCCAATGACGAATACAGTTCGCTGCTGATTTCGTTAGCGACCTTCGGCGTGGGCTTTTTTACCCGACCAATTGGCGGACTGGTGATTGGTTTTTATGCGGATAAATACGGCCGGAAGAAAGCGCTACAGCTCATCATCTGGCTGATGTTTATCGCGGTCGCGATCTTTGTCGTGACCCCGTCCTATCACCAGATTGGTATTACAGCCCCGATATTGATCGTCATCGCGCGTCTTATTCAGGGGTTCGCGACCGGTGGCGAATATGCCAGCTCAACCTCCTATCTGGTGGAAGGCTCAGACGACAATAAGAAAACGTTTTACGGTTCCTGGCAATTATTCGGGCAGTGTCTGGCGGTGGTGCTGGCATCGATTATCTCAATGATTATTTTCAAGGTGTTCAAAGAGAGTCTGGACAGCTGGGGCTGGCGAATTGCGTTTGCCATCGGTCTGATTATTTGTCCGGTCGGGCTCTGGATTCGAAATAACCTCTCTGAATCCGACGAGTTTATTCAGCAGCAATCCGAGGAAACCCTGCCAGGCGATAAAAAACGGCTGGATGTCAGAAAAATCATCCTCGGATTTTGTCTGGTGGTCAGCGGAACGGTGGGCTTCTACGTGTTGTTGATTAATATGCCGAGCTTCGCCAGTAAACAGCTAGGCATGCCCATCACCAGCGTACTGACCATCCAAATCGGCATCGTCAGCCTGATGGCGATCATCATTCCCCTGTTCGGCATTCTGGCGGACAAAATCGGAAGAAAGCGCGTGTTCCTCGTCGCCACTATCGGCTACTTCGTGATGGTGCTGCCGCTGTTTACCTGGGTGATTCATTCTCCCCAAATCAGTCATATGCTGATTATGCAGCTGGTGCTGGGCATCTGTCTGGCCGCGCAATTTGCCACCATGCCCACCATGCTGACATTGCTGTTCCCCGTCGAGAACCGGGTGACCTCGTTATCCATCAGTTACAATCTGGCGACCATGACCTTTGGCGGATTCTCGCCGTTCATCGTGGCCTGGCTGTCGCATAGTTGGGGCGCGCCTGCCCCGGCGTATTACATGTTTGCGGTGTCTGCCATCAGCCTGGGGGCCGCGATTTGTTTTCCTCGCGACGAGAAAAAAGCGCAGCCCATGGTGGCCAGCGAGTGGACGCACTAACGATGATCGACTGGGGCCATAGAACGGACGATATGGCCCGTTTTATTCAGCGGCGCTGACATAGTAAGAGGCATATTCAAGACCGTGGTGATGGATACAATGGATCTGTTCGTCACTCCATTACTGCCCGACCGTCGTCGGTTGCGCCCGAACAAAATGGCTCGGCGTTGCACCGAACATTTTCTTAAATTCTCTCGAAAAATAGGCGGGATCGCTAAATCCCCAGCGGTAGGCGATATCACTGACCGAACCGTGCCTCGCGCCTCGGTCTCGCAAGGTTTCCGCGCACCGGTTTAACCGCGCCGTTAACAGATAGCGACCGAATGTGTGACCTTCCCGTTGAAATAACATGCTGAGGTAGCGAGGCGTGATTTTAAAACGTTGGGCGACCGCTTTAAGGTTTAAATCCGGATCTGAGAGATTGTCGTTAATCAGCATTTTTATTTGTAAAAACAGCATACTGGCCGTCGTAGACTGAGCCGAATGACTGCGATGATCGGCGATAATCGTCGCCAGCAGATCCATCGCCTGATCAATCAGCCGCTGCTGGTGCTGTTTAGGCAATTCATCCGGCAGATTAAACAAGCCATCGAGAAAACTCGCGGTCAGCCCACTGAGCGGATGCGAGCCGCCGAAGCTCACCGCGGTCAAGTCGTCCACCCGCCCTAAGCGACGCTGTAAATGCAGTCGGGGAAATTGCACCACCAGTTGCTGAAACTCCCCATTCAGGTGCAGTTCGTAAGGCGCGCGCGTGTCGTACAACGCGAATTCGCCACGGCCAAGCGTCGCCTCTCGCCCACCCTGAACGACGCCTGTCCGACCGTGTCTGACCATGCTCAACAGGATGACATCATCGCAATACTGATGTAGCCGACCTTGAGTACGCGTCACCGTCTGCGGCGCGCCCTGCACATTGACCAGCGCAATATCCGATAGCGCGCGCGACTGTAATCGCCCATGAAAATCGCCGTCGCCGATCCGGCACTCTAACGGTACGAAAGTCTGGCTTATCGCTTCACGCCAGTAGCTGTGACGTTCTCTGGCAAGCACCTCTCCGGTATCAAACACCTTCATGCGGCAGCTCCATCGTGTTGTTCCCCACGCGGCGGAAGCTGCAAGTTGTGTGCCATCGGGAGTTCCTTCTCAGTCAAGAGTGACTTCCTTCTGGTCATAACGCGCGAAACACCGTTCCCCTTATAAAAAACAGCGAACACATCGTTATTTCAACGGAGAGAGGCACCCCTGATGAATCGAGCTATCACCGTCGCCTGCGTACAGGCCGCCCCGGTATTTATGGATCTCAATGCCACGGTGGATAAGACCATCGCCCTGATCGAAGAGGCCGCACAGCGTGGCGCCGAGCTGGTGGCTTTCCCGGAAACGTGGATCCCGGGCTATCCCTGGTTCCTGTGGCTGGACTCCCCTGCCGCCGTAATGCCGTGGGTTTACCGCTATCACCAGAACTCGCTGACGCTGGACAGCGAGCAGGCGAAACGCATCGCGGCAGCGGCGCAGGCCAACAATATCTGGGTTGTGCTGGGATTCAGCGAGCGTGATAACGGCAGCCTGTATATCGCTCAGTGGATAATCGACAACCAGGGCGAAACGGTCGCAACGCGTCGCAAGCTGAAAGCGACTCACGTCGAACGTACGCTGTTTGGCGAAAGCGACGGTTCCTCCCTGCGCACCTTCTCCACGCCGCTTGGCACGCTGGGGGCGCTGTGCTGCTGGGAGCATCTCCAGCCGCTGACGCGCTACGCGATGTATGCCCAACATGAACAAATCCACATCGGCGCGTGGCCCAGTTTTAGCCTCTATCAGGGCGCGACCGCGGCGCTGGGTCCGGACGTCAACGTAGCGGCGTCGCGTCTTTATGCCGCCGAGGGGCAATGCTTTGTGCTCGCGCCCTGCGCCATCGTCTCGCCGGAGATGATTGAGCAGCTCTGCACCGATGAGACCAAACGCCAGCTGCTGAAAGTCGGCGGCGGCCATGCGCGAATCTTTGGACCGGATGGCGGCGAACTGGCGACGCCGCTGCCGGAAGACGAAGAGGGACTGTTGATGGCGACGCTGGAGCCCGCCGCGATCACCTTTGCCAAGGCTGCCGCAGATCCGGTGGGGCATTACTCGCGCCCGGACGTCACGCGACTGCTGTTTAACTCCGCCGCTAACCCGACCGTGGTCAATCTCGCCGTCACGCCTCCACCGGAAGCGGACGAACCGTTTCCGGCGACCACGGCGGAATGGGTCGTGCTACCGGAAAGTCAGGGCTAACAGACCGAGGCTCCGACACGATCGGAGCCATCCTTGCGATATCTAATAAAAACAAGTTTCTGAACAGGGGGATAATCATGAAATTAGCCGTCCGGCAGTATCAACGAATGGCCCTTTTCGTCTTAGTGAGTGGCGCGGCGATGAATGCGGCGCAGGCGCTGGAATTTTCGCCTGGCGACTATGAAATGCTGCCGGACAACGCCACCTTTTTTCTGACGTATTTACAGTACAATCATAGCGATGCTTATTATTCTCAAGGCAATAAGGCGGCGGGCGACAATAAGCTCAAATCAGAAGTCTCGATGTTACGCCTTATCCATGCTTATCATCCGATGGAAAATGTCAGCATCCAGCCACAGGTCATTCTGCCGTTTGGCAACGTTACCGCCTATGGCGATAGCCGCGCATTGGGAGACGCCTCCGGTATCGGCGATGTCGTCGTTGGCTCCCCAGTCGTCGTCAATATGGATCCCGCGGGCACCAACGTTTTGGCCCTCGGTCCCTACATTTATCTGCCTACGGGTCATTACAACAACGATAACCCATTGAATATGGGTGAAAACCGCTGGCGTTTCTTGCTTCAGGCCGCGTGGATTCACCACTTCACTCCTCACTGGGCCTTCGATACCGGCGCCGATGTTTCCTGGGTCACGCCTAACGACGACTACGGTGCGTCAGGGCAGACATTAGAACAAAAACCGCGTTACGAATATCAAGCCTATCTGCGCTATGACTTCACGCCGCAAACGCGGGTAGGTTTCGGCGGCGGATGGATTACGGGGGCAGAGAGCAGCGTGGGAGGAGTGAATCAGCGCGATCGCCTGAATACCACCTACGCCCGTATCTCTGCCTCGCACTTTTTTACGCCATCGGTGCAATTGCAGGCGGTCTTAGGGCGAGATCTGGATGTCAAACAAGGATTTAAACAGGATTTGAACGCCACGTTGCGTTTAGGCGTCCTGTTTTGATTTTTCATGACAGGTGAACGTTTTCGAATGCACTGACCTTAGCTGATCATCATCGGAGGACTCAACATGACTCGTCAACACCCCGCAGAACCCAGTCAGGACACCCTGTATACCCGTCTTGGCGGATACGATGCCATTCATCAATTTGCGGGCGCGGCCCTCAAAAAAGCGATGGCACATCCCAAAATCGGGCATATCTGGGCCATATGTCAGAATCCACGTTCCTCAAGGAACATATCAATTTCGTTGATTTTCTGGCCGTACACTGGGGCGGCAACGCGGTATATCGCGGCCGGGATATGGTGACGGCCCATCGTGGAATGGGTCTGACCGAAGAGCACTGGCAGGCCATGTTCGACTGCCTTGAAGCGTGTTACGAGGATTTCGACGTCCCCCATGATCTGCGTGAAGAGATCACCGCCACGTTCATGTCATTCAAACCGGTGGTGATTGGCAGCCCCTCCTATCGTGACGTCGTGCTGTCGCACCCGGAGATGGATGTCACCAAAGGCATGAAAAGCGTTGGCGTGGAGTGGCCTTCGTCCAACGATGCCGACACCCCCACCGATCCGCGATAAGCCTCGGTAATCCCCTACGCATTGCGTGTCACTCCGCGCATGACGCCAGTGGATCGGGGCTGAGTCCGGGCCGCATCGCCGACAGAGCATCAGCGCCTCCCAGTGCTGACCCGCGTTTGAACCGCGGTCGCTTACAGGCCCGCGCAGATCGTGCTGCGCGGGCCTGATTTCCGTTGAAAGCGGCGCCTCAGAACGTCTGCAACGCACGCCATACCCGCTCCGGCGTTGCGGGAAGGTCGAGCAGATGATGCGGCCCTTCATCCCGTCGCGCGACGGCATCCTGCAACGCGCACCAGACGGCCATGCCGAGCATAAACGGCGGCTCGCCCACGGCTTTGGAGCGGAACACGGTTTCTGCGGCGTTGCCCGTATCAGGCAGAAGCTGCACGCGAAAATCGTGCGGGATATCCGCGACCGTCGGGATTTTGTAGGTCGCGCCGGTGTCCGTCAGCAGCCGCCCCTGCTCATTCCACACCAGCTCTTCCGTCGTCACCCAGCCCATGCCCTGCACGAAACCGCCTTCCACCTGCCCGATATCCAGCGCCGGATTCAGCGAAGCGCCCGCATCGTGCAGGATATCGACGCGCTTGACCTGATACTCGCCGGTCAGCGTATCCACCGCCACTTCCGCACAGGCCGCGCCATACACAAAATAATAAAACGGCTCTCCGCGTCCCGCCTCGCGATCGTAATGAATGCCCGGCACCCGATAGTATCCCGTGGCCGACAGCGATACCTGATTAAGCCACGCCAGATGCGCGACCTGCGCAAACGTCAGATGCTGGCTGCCTGCGCGTATGACGCCATTATGAAACGCGACGTCCGACGGTTCACAGGCATACAGGCGGCACAGCAGTGTGACGAGTCGCTGCTTGATGATTTCCGCCGCCTGCTGGGCCGCTTTTCCGTTTAAGTCCGCGCCGCTGGACGCCGCGGTCGGCGAGGTATTCGGCACTTTCCCCGTATGCGTGGCGGTGACCTGAATCGATGCGATATCGATTTGCAGCACCTGCGCCACGATCTGCGCCACCTTGGTATTCAGCCCCTGCCCCATCTCCGTACCGCCGTGATTCAATTGCACGCTGCCATCGCTATACACTAGCAGCAGCGCGCCAGCCTGGTTGAGAAACGTGGCGGTAAACGAAATGCCGAACTTGATGGGCATCAGCGCCAATCCGCGCCGCCACGTTGCGTGACGGGCGTTAAAAACCTCAATCTCCGCACGGCGCTGACTGTACGCGGCGCTCTGCTCCAGCCGCGCGGTGATCTCGTTCAGCAGATTTTGTCTGACCGGCTGGTAGTAGTGGGTCACATTGCGATCCGCTACCCCGTAATAGTTACGCTTGCGGACCTCCAGCGGGTCCAAATGCAGGGTACGCGCGATATGTTCGATGACCTGTTCAATCGCCGCCATCCCCTGTGGGCCGCCGAAGCCGCGAAAGGCCGTGTTGGAAACCGTGTGCGTGCGGCAGCGGTATCCGGTAATGAGCGCATCCCCCAGATAATAGGCATTATCCGCGTGGAACATGGCGCGATCGACAATCGATCCCGAGAGATCCAACGAATGGCCGCAGTTTGCCGCCAGATCGATCCTCACGCCGCTGAACACGCCATGGTCATCAATGCCCACCTCATAGCGCACGAAAAAACCGTGGCGCTTGCCGGTGATACGCATATCGTCGCGCCGCGACAGACACATTTTTACCGGTCTTTCCGTCACACGCGCGGCAATCGCGCATAAACAGGCGACGGCCGCTCCTTGAGACTCCTTGCCGCCGAAAGCGCCGCCCATACGGCGCATTTCCACCGTGACTTCGCTTTGGCGAACGCCGAGCACCGAGGCGACCAGCTTTTGCACCTCGGTCGGATTCTGGCTGGAGGCGTAGACCGTGACCGTCTGATTTTCGCCCGGACACACCAACGCGGACTGCGTTTCCAAATAAAAGTGCTCCTGTCCGCCGACGTGGAACTCGCCCGTCAGGCGGTGGGTCGCGCGGGCCAACGCCGCATCGACATCGCCGCGTCGATGTTCAAAGGGACGCTCGACATAGCACTTTTTTTCCAGCGCGTCTTTCACGTCCAGTATCGGCGTGAGCACCTCGTAGTCGATCACCGCCGCCTGCGCGGCCCGTCTGGCGGCTTCGCGGGTTTCCGCCGCGACCACCAGCACCACCTGTCCGGCATAGTTCACTTCGCCATCCGCCAGCAGCAGGTCGCCCGGCGCCAAAGCGCCGATATCCGGATTCCCCGGGATGTGTTGCCGGGTGACGACCGCCACCACGCCGGGAATGCGATAGCAGGGTTCGACGTCCAGCGACCGAATACGCGCGTGGGCGTGATCGCTCAAACGCGGGCAAAGATGCAGGACGCCTTCCGGTTCGGGACGATCGTCGATATAGCGCGCCTCGCCGCTGACATGTTGCTCCGCGCTCTCGTGAACGCGGCTATCCCCCACCGCGCCGGGCAGCGGCTGGCGGAATTGCGCTTGCAGCGCGGTTTGTTCAGGCTGTGAAGGATTATGCGACATGGGGGACGGCCTCCGTTTCGGGCGCTTCGCCTTGCATCCATTCGTAGTAACGCAGCAGCAGATTTTTGGCGATCTGACGGCGATATTCGGCGCTGGCGCGCGCATCGCTTAGCGGCGTGAAGTCCTGCTCCAGCGCCTGACAGGCGGCGGCGACCGTCGCCCGGTTCCACGGCTGATGCAACAGCGCCTGCTCACAGCGCTCGGCCCGCCGGGGGATCGCATCCATTCCCCCGAAGGCGACGCGCGCCTCGGCGACCCTTCCGCGCTGGAGTTGCAGTGAAAACGCGCCAAAGACAATGGAAATATCGTCGTCTGCTCGCTTGGAGACTTTCCACGCCTGAAAATGATCCAACCGCGGACCGCGCGGGATCCTCACCTCACGAATAAATTCGCCCTCCTCTAACGCGGTGTGGCGATAGGACAGGAAGAAGTCATGCAGCGGCAGCGTGCGGGTTCTCTCCCCTTGTTGCAGCAGCAGTTCGGCGTCCAGCGCCAGCAGCATCGGCGGGGTATCGCCGATGGGCGAAGCATTGGCGATATTGCCGCCTAACGTGCCGCGATTGCGAATTTGGCGTGAGGCGAAACGACGTAGTACCTGCGAAAACGCGGGGATCGACGTCTCCAGTAGCGTTTCGCACTGCGTGATGCTCATCCCCGCGCCCAGATAAAACGCGTGTTCATCCGTCCGCCAGCGGTGAAGCTCGCTCACCTGATCCAGATCGATGAAAGGCGCGCCATCGTCAGCCGCTTGCGCGATCTCCAGCATCAAATCGGTCCCGCCCGCCAATAGCCGGGCCTGCGGATAGCGCTGATAACAGTCGGCCAGCTGGTCCAACGTCGCGGGAATAAAGCAGTCGCGCGCGCCCTGAGAGAGCGTCTCTACCTCTGTCTGAGACAGCGCCGCCAGCCGCGCAACGGTCAAGGCTTCGTCACGGCGAAAGCTGTCTTCTGTCGGATGTTCGCACAGGTAGCGGGCCGCGGACATAATCGGCCGATAGCCGGTACAGCGACACAGGTTTCCCGCCAGCGCCTGTTCGGCTTCCGCCCGATCCCACCCCGAGCTCTGCTTTTGCAGCACGAACAGCGACATCACCATGCCCGGCGTACAGAAACCACATTGGGAAGCATGCAGATCCACGACCGCCTGTTGCACGGGATGCAGCGCCCCCTGCTGCCGAAGATCCTCAACGGTAATCAGCTGTTTACCCTGCAACGCGCTGACCGGCATCAGGCAGGCGCTGGCCGTCTCATAATGCAACCGTCCCTGCTCTACCCGACCGAGCGCCACGGTGCAGGCGCCGCAATCGCCCGATCCGCACCCCTCTTTGGTGCCCACGCGACGTCTTCGCTGTCGCAAATACGCCAAGACGGTCATGGCAGGATCGAGATCGCGTTCAACCACCGGCGTGTCATGCAATAAAAATTGGATCATGCGGTTTTATCCTGGGTTATCAACGGATGATGTCTTAATAGGAGCAATTCCCATACCAAAATAAAAACCGCATCTTTATTTCATTTATTTTCTGAAAGGCAAACGATTGCCAATTTAAGAAAATAATCGCACCGAATTCACGCATTAGGACGCCGATAACGCGATCATTTCCGCCCTGAATGTTATGCACCATGAAATGGCATTCTGGCATGAATATGCCCATATAAAGTGCATGGCTATATAATATTTCTGACACCCATAATGACGAAGAAAATAAATAGACCACATCGAATACGAGAGTAACCGACAGACGGCCGGCGTTGCTACATGGGGTTAACACGTGTGAAATGGCGGCCTCTAACCCGTCAGAGGCACAAAGAGATAAACATCAAAAAAAAATAAAACAGACCACATCCATCCTCCTACTGAATCGGGAATCGCTGGGTGTGACTTACAATAAAAAATAAGGTCTGACGATTAATTATCATAGCGAATTAATAATTAAATCAATAATACTTCGATATTGATGTTAATAACCCCACCCGATATAAAAACACGGAAAAAATAAAAAACCCTCCGCGTTCACGAAGGGTTTATCGGGTTTTAAATATAGCGAGTAACGCGGTGATACTCGATTTATCCGCCTAAGTTATCCATCCGCTGCCACAATTTCTTCGCTTCCCGTCGGGCATGGAAATAGATTTCCTCGACGTCGAAAGGAAAACAGCGATCCTCATACACCATATTGCCCGCCACCATGACGCTGTGTACGCAAGAGGAATTGAGCCCAAACGCCAGATGACCGGCCAGATTCTCTGCGCACAGCGGCGTCGGCGACGGGTAATCCAACAGGGTTAAATCCGCCTGATACCCGGCGGCGAGCGCGCCGAATGAGGCCTGAAAATTACGCTCCAGCAGCAGATTGCCCTGATGCAGAAAGCGCATGAAGCTGTCCGGCCACAGCGTGCCGCCCGCATCGCGGTGTTTGAAGTAGGCGAATTTCAGCTCTTCGAACATGTCGGCGCCGATACCGTCCGTGCCGAGCGCGACGTGGCGATACTCGGCCAGACGCGGATTGTAGCCCACCTGATTGTTCATGTTCGAGCGCGGATTGTGCACCAGAAAAGCATCCGCATGGTTGATTACCGCGACATCCTCGGCGGAAAGACAGAGGCCGTGCGCAATCAGGCTTTTCTCGTTAATCAGGCGCGCGCGCGCCAGTCTGACCATCGGGTCAACGCCATAGTGGTGATGACTGTGCGAAACATCGTAGCGATCTTCCGCCACGTGCAGATGTAGCCCGCGCCCCGTCACCTGCACGGCGTTCTCCAGCAATGCCAACCCGGCATCGCTGAGCGTAAAAGGCGCATGCGCACCGATATGCGCTTCCACCAGATAGGGCGTTTTCCCGGACTTTTTATCCAGATCGATACGATGCGCAAAGCGGATGTTCTCTTCCACCCCGCGACGCAGTTCATCCAGCCCACCGTTTCGGTCCGTCGTTTCATAACAGGTCATGCCGCGCAGACCGGCGGTCAGAAATCCCCGGCGCAGAATATCCAGCGAACCGGCAATGAGCGACGGCGACGCATGATGGTCAATCACCGCCGTACAGCCTTGCTTGATGGCCTCCAGCGAACAGACCAGCCCGCTGTAATACAGCGACTCCTCGTCCAGCGCGCGATCCAGTTTCCACCACAGATTCTTGAGCGTTGAAATGAAGTCGGGACAGGGGTCAATGCGCGCCATCACGCCTCGCGCCAGCCCGGAGTAGAAGTGGTTATGAGCGCAAACAAGGCCCGGCATGACCAGCCGTCCGTTCATTTCTTTGACCGCCGCCGCCGGATAGCGCGCCGTCAGTTTGGTCCCGACCGCCGCAATCTCCGTGCCGTCGATGGCGATGTCCACGCCCTCATCCACCCGTGCAGGCGAAAACTGTACCGCAGTCGCATTGCGTAAAATCAGCATGAGTTACTCCTCCACCGCGCCAAGCAGATAGTGATGTTCTCGATAAACCGTTGAAATAATTCGGCACATATCGGCCAGTGCCGGTGGAGCGCTGGCGATAACGCCGTGCGGGTCTATCGCCAGGTGATAAATTTGCTGTTCGTGGCGCACCAGCACGCCGTCCTCATCCAGCATGAATCCGGGATTACCGCTGGCGGCAAAATCCTGCCGCAAATTGAAGATCGTGACTTTGTCCCGATACGGTTTCCCGTCCCACGGGCAGAACTGAGCGCAGTTGCCGCACTCATTGCAATAGGCATCAATGTGCAGCGTCTGAAAACGGTCACGAAAGCCGGGAACGGCAATCGAGATATTGGCGCGATTGGGGCAGACATCCACGCACTTGGCGCAGACGTAGTTGCATGACAGGCAGCGGGCGGCCTCTTGTTGGGCAAACGCATCTTGCTCATCGGCCCCGACCCGGCGCAGTGCTATCGTGCCTTTGCGACGGTAGATATCGTCAGGATCGGTATTCAGCCAGCGTTTGGCCGCGTGATCGTCATGCACATTTTCCCGGCGCAATATCTCATCCGCTGCACGCCGTGCCGCCCCCATCGCCGCGACAATCGACGCCGGGCCGCTGTGCGCATCGCCAATCAGAAAGACGTTTTTGCGTACCGTTTCCTGCGTCTGGCGGTTCACCGTCGGGATACCGCTCTCCGCCAGCGGAACGCCTATACGGGCCAGTGCCTCGTAGTCCGGCTCTTCCCCGATGGCGGAAATCAGCGCGTCCAGACACACCACATCAGTGCGTTCGGTCGCCTGCGGACGCGACCGCCCCAACGCATCCGGTTCGCCGGGCTGCATGATGCGTAGCGTCACCGTCCCATCCGCGTCAAAACGTTCCGGGCTGACCCAGAAGCGAAAATCCACGCCCGCGCGGCGCGCCTCCTCCACCTCCTCACGCCAGGCGGGCATCTCTTTTTCGCCCCGTCGATAGAGCAGCGTCACCTGCGTGACCCCGGGGACCCGCATCGCCGCGCGGGCGCAATCCATCGCGGTATTGCCTGCGCCAATCACCCCGACCGAACGCCCTAAAGAGAGCGGCTCCTGACGGTTAAAGCGCCGCAGGAACTGGAACGATGACCACACGGCGCCATTGTCTCCCGCCAGCGCCGCCTCCCGGCTGCGGTAGGCGCCGGTTCCCACGCACACAAAGGTATATCCCCGCTGGCGTAACGCCTCGACCGTCAGATCGTCGTCACAGCCATAGTGAAACTGCACGCCGTGCTGGGCGACGAAATCAATATCATGCTGGATTTTTTCCGCCGGAATACGGAACTGCGGCACGACGTGGCGCACCACGCCGCCCGCGCTTGGCTCCCGTTCAAACACGGTGACCGGATGGCCCGCCCGCGCCAGAAAATACCCCGTCGCCAGCCCCGCAGGCCCCGCCCCCAATACCGCGACCGGATGACGATGGCCCGAACCTGCCGGTCGACACCAGCGACGTCGATACTCCTCCCACCCTTTTTCTAACGCGATACGTTTGATGTCCCGGATTTGCAGCACGCTATCGTAGTCCAGTCGCGTACAGTTGGACTGACACTGATGATCGCAGATATGGCCGGTGATCGCGGGCAAGGCGTTGCGCTGGTAGATCAGCGCCAACGCATCCGCGTAGCGCCCCGCCCCTGCCAGACGCAGGTACTCGGGAATATCCTGATGGATAGCGCAGGCGCTCACGCACGGCGCGACGTAACAGTCGGAGGGCGGTAAGGCGCCGCCCGCCGCGATGGTATCGTCCTGTTTCCAGGACTTCTGATGGTACTCCGCCGTCAGCGCGGCACGCGCCAGAGTCTCTAACCGGTCGACATCCACCGAGGTCATGCCCCAGCCGGTCGAGGTTTCCAGTTCATGCGCACAGGCGGCCAGACGTAGGTATCCGCCCGGTTTGAGCAAATCCGTCGCCATCGTAATCTGGTGAATGCCGGTTTCATGAATGGCGCGGATAGTGAACTGGCTAGCCCCGCCGGAGTAAGAGATCGGCAGTTTTCCCTGAAAGTGGCGCGACAATACGGCGGCGACGTTGATGGAAAGCGGAAACAGCGCTCGTCCGGACATGTACATGTCCTCGTCGGCCAGACGTCGTTTGTGGTTGCCGACGCCCAGCGTGTTAGTGAGTTTGACCCCAAACGCCAGCCCCCGCTGATCCGCCAGAGCCAGCAAACGCTCCAGCATCGAGAGCGCCTGCGCCAACGGCAAGTCATGCAAAAAAGACGCTTCTTTCAGCGGGATGTCGTCAAACCCACAGCCATCCAGAATCTCACGCACCCGCGCGTAGCCGAGCAGCGTGGGGTTCAGCTTCACAAACGTGTGCAGCCTCTTCTCTTCCAGCATATAGCGGCAGATGGCTTCAATCTCATCAGGCGGGCATCCGTGCATGGTGGAGAGCGTCACGCCAGTAACCAACTGCGGAGTAATCCGCTCAGGCAGCGCCATCAGCGCAGGCCGTTGCGCCGGTGGGACGATATCGCGCAGCAAATCGACCTGCTCGACCCAGTGCGTCAGCGTCTGGCGATAACGCTGGAAGGCGGGAGTGTCGCCCGCATCCATCATCGTCGCGATAAAGGTTTGCATCGGCGCCTGTTGAATACCTGTCAGGTCATAGCCCACGCTCATATTGAAGATAAACGACCGCCCCTGCCCGGCGGAACGCGGCGCAAACAGACACTCCAGCAGCCACAGCGCGAACCACGCCTTGAGGTATTCATCGGCCGCTTTCTCCAGCGTGAACTCGGTAGACCATTCGGTGTTGAACCCTTCGTCCTGCGCATCAATACACGGTTTCTTCAGCTCAAGCCGGTCCAGAATCTGCACCGTTTTCAATTCAATAAAACTGCCGCCGCAGAGCCAGGCGGCAATAATATTTTGCGCCAACTGCGTGTGCGGCCCGGCCGCTGGCCCCACCGGGGTATCGCACACTTCGCCAAAGACGCCCATTTGCCGGGCCGGTTGACGGCGATAGAACTGGCGCTCAGGAATGCCGAAAATAGACCGGTTTTGCCGAAATTCAGCAAACATTCTTTCCAGCAGCTGCTCGAATGGAATGGGACGCATCACATCACCCACATTGCTCTCCTTTATTGTTTTTCTTGGAAAATCAAACGATACGACCACCGCATTACGCGGAAATAAGCGCACCAACGCGCCGGGATAACACCGGTCTCACGCGAATGTTTCGAATAGGAGCAATATGCAGGCCAGAAATTCGTCGGGGCCACATCGCGCCGGGACATCCCCCGTTTCCGCCGCCCTGCACGTCCAGAGGAAATATCGATGGCAAGCGCGCCGTGCCGTCCTCTTTCCGGTTCAGCGCAACGTTTTGCAAATAGAGAGACGAATTTCTCATTTTGAGAAAATGAGCCGGGCTTTCTCACTGCGCTATAGCGTCTTTTTTGTCCGCCGCACCGCTCACCCTTAGGCTCAGGTCACGGGCACAAAATTTGCATTACCTGATCATCACCCATGACTTACGCGAGGTACGGAATGCGCCTTTTTACTCATGCAGCGGAACTGGAAAAGAACAACCGCGCTTTTGCGTGGATTCAAATCGTGGAAAGCCGCGGCTCGACGCCCCGCCACAGCGCCAGCATGCTGGTCGATGAAGACGGCCACTGCGTCGGTACGATTGGCGGAGGAATGGTGGAGCGGCTGGTGCTGGAAGAGGCGAAAGAGGCCCTGGCGCAGGGGGCGTCCCGCCTGTTCAGCGGGCGCATGGCGCGTCAGGGCGAAGGCGCGGTCGGTTCAGACTGCGGCGGCGCGATGAAAGTCCATATCGCGGTTCAGCCTCGTCGCCCGCAGCTGATCTTGCTCGGTGCCGGGCACGTCAACCGGGCTATCGCCGTGGCCGCCGCCCCGCTTGGCTTCGAGATCACGCTGGTCGATACCTGGCAGGATAATCTTGAACACCCCGATCTGTCGACGGCCAGCCGTCGGTTACTCGCCGACAGCTTTACCGACGGTATCCGACAGTTGACGCTGGACGACCACTGCTATGTGGTCATTGCCACCAATCATCAGGATAAAGAGGCGCTGACACAGACGCTCGGCAGCCCGGTCCGTTATCTGGGGCTGCTGGCCAGCCGCCGCAAGCTCCAGACTTTTCGCGCGGATCTGGAAAAAAGCGGCGTCGCAGCCGCCGATCTGGCGGCGCTGCGTTCGCCCATCGGGCTGGATATCGGCGCCGAAACGCCGGAGGAGATCGCCATCAGCGTACTGGCGGAACTTCTGCAGGTGAAAAACGGCGCCAGCGCGGCACCGTTGCAGTCGACCACGCTGGCGGTGGTGTCAACCTAGCGCGTCAACCGGCGGCGCGCTAAATGGCTGACGATGCAAAAACCGTCCATGCCCGGCGCGGCCGGAAAAAACGCCGTCCCGCCAGACGATCTCTCCCCGACTCAGCGTCATGATCGGCCACCCTTGGCAGGCCATCCCCTCGTAAGGGGAGTTGTCGCCGTCATCATGCATGTCCTCATGACGCAGCGTCACGCGGCGATGGGGATCAAACACCACCAGATCGGCGTCCGCATCAGGCATAAAACTGCCCTTCTGCGGCCAGAGTCCGAAGAGCTGCGCCGGACGGGCGCTGGTCAGCGCCACAAACCGCTCAGCGCTGATTCGCCCCGTCGCCACGCCGTGGGTGTAAAGCAGCGCCAGCCGATTTTCCACCCCCGGCAGCCCGTTAGGGCAGCGGCTGAAATCCCCGTGGGATAGTGCATGACGCTGGCTCAGCGAAAAATGGCAGTGGTCGGTCGCGACCGTCGCAATACTGCCGTCTTCCAGCCCTTGCCACAGCGCCGCCTGCTCTTCCTGACCGCGCAGCGGCGGACTGAGAATATACTTCAGCCCCTCCGGTTCCAGATAACGCCGCTCGTCCAACAACAGGTACTGCGGACAGGTTTCGGCCCACACGGATTGGTGTTGACGTTGGGCCAGCCGCAGGTAGTCCAGCCCCAATCCATTCGACAGGTGGACGATATAGAGCGGCGCGTTGTCCGCCAGCGCCGCCAGATTGATCATGCGCGCTATCGCCTCCGCCTCGCAGGCGACCGGACGGCTCAACGCGTGATAGATGGGCGCCGTTTTCCCCTGTCGCAGCAGCGCCTCCCGACGCAGGCGGATCGCCGCATCGTTTTCGGGGTGTACCGTGGTGAGCGCGCCCAGCTGACGCAGGCGCTGCATCGCCCGTAATACCGCCGCATCGTCCAGCTTGTATTGGTAAGTCAGGTAGAGTTTGAAGCTGCTGATCCCTTCTTGCTCCACCATCGACACCATTTCGGCCAGAATCGCGTCGTCCACATGCTGCACCACGCCGTGGAAGCTGTAGTCGATTGTCGCCTGACCCTCCGCGTAGGCATGATAAAGCGCCAATTGGTGATGCAGGCGACAGCCCGGCGGCCCGAATCCCATGTGATCGATAATCGTCGTCGTGCCGCCACAGGCCGCCGCGCGGGTGCCAGCATAAAAATCGTCGCAGCTGCGCCCGATACCGACATCAATATTGAAATGGGTATGCACATCAATGCCACCCGGCATCACCTGACAGCCCGTGACGTCGATGACGTCCATTTCCGGCGTGATAGGGATATCCTGACCTCGCTGCGCAATGCGCCCCCGCTCGATCAGCAGATCTTCGCGGTATTGCCCTACGTGGTCGATCAGCGTGCCGCCCCTGAGTAACCGTTTCATCAGGCTCTCCTGTTGCTGTCCGTGGGATTAGCCCATCGCCGGCAGACCTTCCCAGACCACTTCGCGATAGTGTTGACGATCGGTATCCCCTTCAGAACTGATCACCAGCACGCGGGAAGAGGCATCCAGCCCCAGCTGCGCCAATAGGGCTTCACGCCGGGGACTGTGTAATATCGCCGCCAGTACGCCCATGCCGACGGCGCCGGACTCTCCCGACACGATGCGCGCGTCGTTTCCCAACGGGTTGCCCAAGACGCGCATCCCCAACGCCGTGACCCGGTCTTCGCAGGAGATAAACTGACGCGAACAATCGCGCAGGCGCGGCCATCCCAGCGGATTCGGCTCGCCGCAGGCCAGCCCCACCATCATGGTGTCCATCGCTCCGCCCACGGCGACGATCTCGCCATGCTGCGCAGAGCGAAACAGGCAGTCGGCCCGCTCTGGCTCGACGATCACCGTATGCAGGGACCCCGCGCCGTAGCTGTTGACCAAATGGTCCAGCACCCCCGCCGCCATCGCCCCTACGCCCGCCTGCAAAAAGACGTGCGTCGGCGCAGGCCATTGCCGCCCGGCGATCTGTTCTACCGCCTCCACCGCCAGCGTGCCATAGCCTTGCATAATCCACGCGGGGATCTTCTCATACCCCGGCCAGGCGGTGTCCTGCACCACTTCCCACCCCTTTTCCTGCGCGGTTTGCATGGTCAGCCGGACGGTATCGTCATAATTCATGTCGGTCACGATGCACTCCGCCCCCAGCCCGGTGATGTGGGCCACGCGTTCAGCGGACGCGCCTTTCGGCATGTAAACAACCGCGTGTTGTCCCAGCGCTTTGGCCGCCCACGCGATGCCGCGGCCGTGATTGCCATCCGTCGTCGTGGCGAAGGTGAGGCGTTCCGGGAGCGCCGTCCGCCCCGACTCAAATGAAAAATCCGCCAGCGTCAGCTGATATTTTTCGCAGATGCAACGGGCTATCGCATACGCGCCGCCGAGGATTTTAAACGCATTCAGGCCGAAGCGCTGAGACTCGTCTTTTACCCACACCCGCCCCACGCCAAGCGCCTCGGCGAAGGCGTCCAGTGAGTACAACGGCGTCGGGGTATAGCCCGGCATCCGCTGATGAAAAGCCCGCGCCTGTTCCGCCTGTTCCCGGCTAAACAGCGCCGCGCCCTGCGGATTAAAGTGGGCGTTATCGGCGATATGCATTCGTAATGAAAACGTAGACATGTCGGTATCCTGATGATGTTGAAAACAATTATTCACCGGGATAGGTTCAATATCTGTGCCAGTTTGTAGTTGCAGCCGTCACCGCGATGTCGAATAATCAAAATTGAGAAAACAGGCGTTATCACGCCGCCTGGCGTGAGCGTTTATGACGTTGTTCCCCGATTTTCTCTGCCTACGTGGGTGTTTTCACGCCTTATCAAGACAGCGCAAGGATGACGCGCATTCTCAAAATGAGAAACGCCGTACGGCAGCGACTGTTCCGGCGAGCCTGAATTTAATTGAACAAGAGCGTACCCATGACGAGCCAAGCCCTGTCACTGATGCATATTCAACCCACGATCAAGCATTTCACGCAGATGCTCGGTCAGGTTTTGCGGCTTGAAGTTGAAATCGTCGATAACCGGTTGCTGCGCGTAGCGGGAACCGGCCCATACAGTTCGCGGATCGGCCTCCCCTCGGAGCACACCCGGCTGCTGCAATACGTGATTCAACATAAGAAAGAGAAGGTGGTCACTCAGTCGCAGCACGATCCTCTCTGCCAGCGCTGCGGCCAGCTCGACCAGTGCGGCGAATTGGCTTTTCTGGGGATGCCGATGATGCACGACGGCGCCTGTCTCGGCGTGATCAGCCTCGCGGCGATCACACCGGAACAACAGCAGCGCTTACAGGACAACGTCGGCGTATTTTCAGACTACGTTCGCCATGTCTCCTCACTGCTCATGGCTAACCTGACCAAAAGTCCAACGGCCCACCCTGACATGGATGTGCTGTTCACCACGCTCATCAACAGTATGGATCAGGGCATTTTGGTGCTGGATGAGCACGGGATGATGACCTTCGCTAATCAGAACGCGCTGACGCTGCTCAATACCCCTTTGGAAACGCTGGCCAAAACCCCGGTGTCCATACGCCCGTTGGTCGCCAGCAAAGATTTCGCCAACGGCAATGCCCAGCACGTCATCACCTTTGCGGCCCGACAGGAAGTGGTGATCGGACAGCACCATAGCGGCAACCGACTCCAGCTGTTTCTGTTTGCCTTTCACCAGTCAGAACGTCCCGCGCCATTGGAAGAAATGGACAGCGAACCGCGTATCGGCCAGTTCATTGGACACGCGCCGGTGATTCAGACCCTGAAACAGCATATCGCCCGCTTTGCCGACAGCCCCTCCAGCATCATGATCACCGGAGAGAGCGGCAGCGGCAAAGAGATGTTGGCCCGCTCGATTCATCAGATGGGCCGACGCGGCAAGCACCCTTTTATTGCCATTAACTGCGCGGCGATCCCGGAACATCTGCTGGAAAGCGAACTGTTCGGCTATGTCAAAGGCGCGTTCACCGGCGCGGCGCCCAACGGTAAGGCCGGGCTGATCCAGTCGGCTCATCGCGGCACGCTGTTTCTGGACGAAATCGGCGATATGCCGCTCACCTTGCAGGCCAAACTGTTGCGGGTGCTGGAGACGCGCGAGGTCATGCCGTTGGGGGCGGCTAAGCCGGTGTCCGTGGATATCCGTATTATTTCCGCTACCCATCAGAATTTAGCGCAGGCGATCGATGACGGCCGATTCCGGGAAGATCTCTATTATCGCCTGAAGGTGATACCGGTAGAGATCCCGCCGTTACGGGAACGGACGGAGGATATCGAGCTGCTGGTGCACCATTTTCTCAATCTGCATACCCGACGAATGGGCCGTACCTACCCTGGCGTCAGTCGGGAAGTCATGGCCTTGCTGAGACACTACCGCTGGCCGGGCAATGTGCGCGAATTAAGTAATTTGGTGGAGTATCTGGTGAATATCGTGCCCGATGGCGAGGTGATTGATCCGACGCTGCTGCCGCCCCACTTTCATCGCGCGGCAGCGGCACCGTCTGCCGTTGGCGCCGCGCCAGCCTACGATGATCCCGCCGCCACGCCGCCAAGCCTCAAACAGTGGGAGCATCAGCGTATTGAAGACGCGTTGCGTCGCGGCATCAGTAAAAAGCAGCTGGCGCAAGCATTGGATATCAGCATGGCGACGCTGTATCGGAAAATCAAAAAATACGGGCTTGGCGATATTCGCTAGCCCGCCCACGGATTAACGCCGCAGAAGCAGCTGCTGGTACTGTTCCGGCGTATCCATATCCCAATGGATCGCGCCGTCCGCCACCGGCACCCGCCGTTGACCGTGACGCGCGATCAGCGTCTTCATTGAGGTCTCGTCGTCCGCCGCCAGCACCGCTTCGCGCATGGCGGGCGGCAACAGCACCGGGTGTCCTTTCCCGTGCGCATATTCCGGCACCAGACAGGTGGCGTCCCGCTGTCGCCACAGCGCACGGTAGACCGCGCCGCTGACCGCAGGCATATCCCCCAAAGCCAGAAAGAAATAGCCCTCGTCAATCGCTTCCACGCCACAGCGAATGGAAGAAAACATCCCCTGCGTGAAGCCTTCGTTATGGCGCAGGGTGATGCGCGAATGGCCGCCATAGCGCCAGTTCAGCTCCGTGCCGCGAAAGCCGGTCACCAGCACCACGCGATCGCAGAAAGACAGCGCCGCGCCGAGCGCGCCGTCCAGCACCGTTCCGTTTTCCCAGGGCAGCATCATTTTCCACTGCCCCATGCGGCTGGACAGTCCCGCCGCCAGCATCACGCAAACCTTGGGTTTCATCGCATTCACTCCAGCGGAACTACTGGGCCAACACGGCTTTGATGGAGGTCAGAATGGGTTGGTAACCGGTGCAGCGGCACAGGTTGCCCTCCAGCGCCTCGCGGATCTCTTCGTCGTTCGGCTGCGGATTGGCATCCAGCAGCGCCTTGGCGCTAATCAATACGCCGGGCGTGCAAAAGCCGCACTGTACGCCGCCGTGACGGACAAAGGCCTGTTGCAGTTTGACCCCCACCGGGTCGCGGTGCAGTGCCTCCACCGTCGTGATCTCCGCGCCGTCGCACTGAGCGACCAACAGCAGGCAAGAGCACACCGCCCGCCCGTTCATGATGACCGAACACGCGCCGCACTCGCCGACCGAGCAGCCTTCCTTCGTCCCGGTCAGGCGGCGGTCGTCCCGCAGGTAGTCCAGCAGGCGGGTATTGTCGTCGACGCTCGCCTGCACCCGAATACCGTTAATTTTCATTTCCACATCCATCATGTCCTACTCCTGCGCTGCCAGTTCCGACATGACCTGTCGAAACATATCGAGATAAACCGGGATTTTGTACGGCGCCGACCAGCGGCCGCCGATGGCCTGCGTTACCAGCGCTTCCAGCGCCGCCGCCGCGCGATCGATGACCGCAGGCGTTGGCGGATGCCCCAACAGCGCCTGCTCTACCGCCGTCAGCCGCTGAGGCTGCCCCAATACCGCGCCATCCACTAAACGACACAGGTCGATTCGCCCACGGGCATCCAGACGGAACAACGCCGTCAGACTTTGGCGGGTGATATTGACGGCGGTCCGACGCCCGAGTTGCAGATAAAACGGCCGCAGCTCGCCCTCGGGAGGGCGCGGCAGGATGATGCGAGTGAGCAGTTCGCCGGGGCGAAGCTGGGTTCGGTAACCCCCGGTGATAAACGCGGCGAGCGGCACCCGGCGGCGCTCAGCGGCGGATCGCAGCTCCACGTCCGCCTGATAAATCATGAGCGGGGGGACGGAATCCGCACAGGGCGCGGCATTGACGATATTGCCCCCGACCGTCGCGCGATTGCGCAGCTGCAACGAGCCCACCGTCCGGCACGCGGTCACCAGCAGCGGGTAATCGCGGATCAAGCGCGGGTGAGCCACCAGATCGGTAAAGCAGGTGCCCGCGCCGATGCTGACGCCATCGCCCTCTTCGGCGATACCGCGCAGTTCGCGCAGTCCGGAGATATTGACCAGACGCACCGGCGTCGTTTTCAGTCGCGCCTGCACCAACACGTCGGTGCCGCCCGCCAGCGCCTGCGCGCCCTCCTGCGCCAAAAGCGACAACGCGTGCTCCAGATCCGACGGCTGACTGACCTGCAGCGTGTTGAGCCGCAGCACCTGTTTATGCTCCCCGTCATGCGCCTGAACTTCGCTCTGACGCGCCGGTTTTTTCAGGTTATACCCCAGACGCACCTGTTCCAGCGTCAGCGGCAGCGTGCGATTCCAGCGGCCCACGGCGAAACTGACCGCATTGTTGAGCGCCGCCCCGCCCAGCTCCAGCACCGGCTCGCCAATTACTTTGGCCCCGTAAGGCCCCGCCTTGTCGTGATTTTCCACCGCAATGACGTTGATGTTGGGGATATCGCGGATCGTCGGCAGCAGATAGGTATCGAAGTTCTCCGATTTGACCTCTCCGTTTTCGATGTTGAGATCCTCCAGCATGCCGTAGCCGATCATTCCCTGCACGACGCCGCCGTAGACCTGTCCTTCAAACCCAACGCGGTTGATCACTTTCCCCACATCATGCACCGCCGTAATATCCAGCAGCGTGACTTTGCCGGTGCGCGTATCGACGGCGACATCCGCCACCTGACATCCGTATACCCAGGTGAAATAGGGGCTGCCGCAGCCCTTTTCCTCATCCCAGTGGATGGAAGGCGCGACGTGCCAGCCATAGGCGGAAAGATTGGCGCCGGTGGCCTTGGTCAGCGTGACCGCCTGACCGAAATCCATATGGCGACTCAGATCCGCACGGTTGAACACCTTGCCATCGCGCCACATCAGCGCATCGACGCCGGAGGCCCCGAGCGTCGTCGCCACCGCCTCCGCAATACGTTGTTTGAGCTTGTCGGCGGCGTTGAGCACCGCCTGCCCGCCCATTAACGTACCGCGCGACGCCACCGTGGAGCCGCCATCGGCGATCATCGCCGTGGCGGGATCGGTAAACATGATCCACGACAGCGGCAGTCCAAAGGCCTCCGCCGCAATCATCGACATCACCGTTTGCAGTCCCTGACCATTTTCCGAGACGGCGGTAGAGAGGTTAACGCTGCCATCCGCATTGATCTGTATCAGCGCGGAGGAGGCATCCAGCCCCTCGGCCCCAGCGAGCATCCACGGTGGCTCAGCGCCAACCCGATACCGTATTTGACGGGGCCGCCTAGCGTATTCAGCTTCCGGTAATGCTCACGTTTCGCCATAAAATCGACGCTATTCGCCGCTTTTGACAGCACTTCCTCGGCGGAAACCGTGTGTTCGCTGAACACCTGCCCCGCCATACTGGTGTCCCCTTGTTGCAGGATATTGCGCTGACGCAGCGCCAGAGGCGACAGCCCGAGCAGGGACGCGACCTCATCCATCAACGACTCATTGGCGAGAATGACCTGCGGCGCGCCGAAGCCGCGAAACGCCGAGGTGTAGTTGTTATTGGTGTACACGCCGGTGACATCGACGCGCACGTTCGGAATACGATAGGGTCCGGCCGCCTGCACCGAGCTGCGCCAGGTCACAAACGGGGTCTGCCCGGCATAGCTGCCGCCATCCGCCAGCACATCGATCTTGATCGCCTGAATACGCGCCTCGTCATCCAGCCCGATTTTATATTTCATCTTGTAGGGATGACGTTTGTAGCTCTCCCGCATCGACTGTTCACGGTTGTAGGTAAATTTAACCGGTCGGCCCGTCAGCTGGCTCAACAGCGCCGCGCGGCACGCCAGATGATCGATAATATCGTCTTTTCCGCCGAAGGAGCCGCCGATCACGGCGCGTTTCACATTCACGCGAGACTGCGGCAGCCCCAGATATTTCGCCACAAAGCCCCGGACGCGGTGGGCGTTCTGTACCGACCCGGAGAGCGTCATGATTTGTTCGTTATCATCGAGCCAGGCGATGATCGATTCCGGCTCAATGTAGGCGTGCTCCTGATATCCCACCTCATATTCTCGTTCAAAGATGTGGCGGGAGGCGGCAAAGCCCGCGTCGATATCGCCCTTGATCGTATGGTGATGATTAATCACGTTGCTGGCGCTGCCGGGGTGGATTAAACGCGCATCCGGCTTTAGCGCCTCCTCGACGCCAGTGATCGGCTCGAACGGCGTATAGCGCACGCGGATCTTATCCGCCGCCAGGCAGGCCGCCTCGTAGCTTTCGGCCGCAATCACGGCAATCACGTCACCGCGAAAAGCGATATTGTCTTTGACCAGCGGCGGGTAATCCGCCATCACCACGCCGATATGGCTTTCACCGGGCACATCGCGCCAGGTGGCGATCCTGACGACGCCCGGCACCGCTAAGGCCGCGCTCAGGTCAACCTCTTCCACCCGCCCCGCGGCGATATCGGCATAGCGGCATACGCCGTGCAGCATCTCTTTCAGGACGATGTCGTCCCCATACACCGCGCTGCCTTTCACTTTGCCCAGACCGTCAACGCGAGGGACTTCGCGGCCCACGGTCTGCATATCCCATCCGTCTTTTGTTTCTTCCATGGTTACCTCATGGGTGACGCGGACTGCCGTCAGCCAGCAGCGCTTCGCCTTTGATCGTGGTGATTGGGCCGTAAGCCTGAGGCTGACGATGCAAATCGAAATTGAAGGTGGTGCGTTTGTAGATCTGACAGAAATCGAGATCGCAGCGGGCGATGGCCACTTCGTCGCCTTTGGTGACACAGCGGGCGACCACTTCGCCCGAGGGCGCGATAATGCAGCTGCCGCCGATGTGATCGACCCCCTCTTCCGTTCCCGCCTTGGCCACGCCGACGACCCAGGTTCCGTTCTGATAAGCCCCAGCCTGCATAGACAGTTGGTTATGGAACAGCGACAGGTCGTCGTGTTCCGGCGCGGGCGCGTTGTGTACCGGCGTGTTGTAGCCAATCAGCACCATTTCCACCCCCTGTAGCCCCATTACGCGATAGGTTTCGCACCAGCGACGATCGTTGCAGATCGCCATGCCGAACCGACCGTCAAAGGCGTCAAACACCGGAAATTCACAGCCGGGCGTGAAATAGCGCTTTTCCAGATGCTGGAACGCGCGCCAGGGCTCATGCTCACGGTGTCCCGGCAGGTGAACTTTGTGGTATTTCCCGACAATTTCGCCGCTTTTATCTACCAGAATCGATGTATTGAAGCGTTTCTTTTCTCCTTGTTCCCGGCTCAGCTCGGCATAGCCCAGACAAAATCCCACCTGTAATGTCCTCGCCAGTTCGAACAGCGGCAGAGTCTCACTTCCCGGCATCGCGGTTTCACACCACGCGTCCAGCTGCGCTTCGTCTTCGATGTACCAGCGCGGAAAGAAAGTGGTGAGCGCCAGCTCGGGATAGACAATCAGATCCGCGCCCAGCTGATGGGCTTCCCGCATCAGGTTCATCAGACGCGCCACCACGGCGGCACGGGAATCCACTTTGTTGACCGGCCCTAACTGGCCGATAGCGACATTGACATAACGCCCCATGGGTACTTTCTCCTCTAAAACATGCGGGATCAGACGCGATCGGCGCGCTGGACGACCGCGCCCAGCAGCACGTTCGCACCCGCAATCAAATCCTTCGGTGCCGTAAACTCCTGCGTGTTGTGGCTTAATCCCGCCACGCTCGGGACAAAAATCATTCCCGCAGGACACATCTCCGCCATAATCTGCGCATCGTGCCCCGCGCCGCTCGGCATGCGGTGGAACGCCAGGCCGCGTTTACGTGCCTGCGCCTCAACCAGCGCCACCATTTCCGGCGCAAACGGCGTGGGTTCGAAACGGGCCAGCGATTGACGCCGCAGCGCGATCCCTTCGTCTTCCGCCGCCTGCTCGGCAAACGCCCACAGGCGCTGTTCCGCCTCGCGCAGGGCTTCGGCATCCGTGTTGCGTAGATCCACCGTCAGCGTCACCTTGTCAGGGATCACGTTGACCAGATTCGGGCTGAACACCGCATGGCCGACCGTCGCCACCTGATCGCCGCCCAGAGTTTGCGCCAGCTGGCGGGCAAACACATCGATCTGCGCCGCGACATAGCCGGCATCCCGCCGTAAACGCATCGGCGTGGTGCCCGCATGGTTGGAGACGCCTTGCAGTTGGAATTCAGTCCAGGAGATGCCCTGAACGCCCTCAACCACGCCGATACTGATCCCCGCTTCATCCAGCACCGGTCCTTGCTCGATGTGCAGTTCGAAATAGCTGTCGACGCGGTTTTCTCCCACGGAGCCCGTGCCGTCGTAGCCAATGCGCCGCAACGCTTCGCCCACGGTCACGCCATCGATACCGCGCGTGGCCAGCGCGGTTTCCAACGCGAGTCCGCCCTGATACACCAGACTGCCCATCATGTCGGGTTGAAAACGCGCGCCCTCCTCATTGGTGAAGAACGCCACCGCCACCGGTCGACGTAAACGCAGGCCGTTCTCTTTTAACGTGGCGATGACCTCCAGCCCGGACAGCACGCCGTAGTTGCCGTCATACAAACCGCCCGTCGCCACGGTATCGATATGCGAGCCAATCATGACCGGCGGCGCATCGATGAGTCCGGGATAGACGCCCACGACATTGCCGATGGCGTCGACCGAAATCGCTAATCCCAGCGCCTGCATCCGCGCGACGGTCCAATCCCGCCCCTGTTTGTCTTCATCGCTGAGCGCCAGTCGGCACACCCCGCCCTGCGGCAGGGCGCCTATCTCGCCCAACGCATTCAGCGACGCCAGCAGGCGTTCGCCGTTAACCTGTAATTCGCTCGTCATCACCCCACCTTCTCCCTTCTGTTGACCGAGCTGCATCACCGATGCGCCCAATGCGTCATGCGCTTCTCAATCAGAGCGAAAAGTTCGTACATCACGACCCCCATCGCGCCAATGACGATTAACCCGGCAAATACCAGCCCCATATTCATGTTGGAGCTAGCCGCCATCATCAGGTAGCCAATCCCCAGATTGGAGGCCACCGTTTCTGAGATCACCGAACCGACAAAAGCCAGCGTGATCGCCACTTTTAATGAAGCGAAGAAATACGGCAGTGACCGGGGCAAGCCGACCTTTTTAAGGATGTCGAGGCGGGAAGCGCCCAGCGAACGCAGCACGTCTTCCATCTCCGGCTCCACGGTGGCCAGCCCGGTGGCAACGTTGACCACCACCGGGAAAAATGAGATCAAAAACGCGGTGACGATGGCGGGTAGAGTGCCAATACCGAACCACACCACCAGCACCGGCACAAAGGCCACCTTGGGAATCGCGTTAAATCCGACCAACAAGGGATATATCGATTTGTAGACCAATGTGGAGGCTCCCACGGCCACGCCCAAGACCACACCGAAGACCACCGCCAGCACAAATCCCACCATCGTGGTGTACAGGGTCTGTAAAGAGTGGGCGGCGATGGGGCGCCAGTCGGCAATCAATGAGCGGTACACGTCGCTCACCGAAGGAAACAGGTAGCTCGGAACATTCAGTCCGACCACCACCGCCTGCCAGACGCCCCCGATGAACAGCAGCAGCGCCCAAGGGGCCAGTTTGATTAACGTGTGTCGCGGTATCACGATAGGCCTCCCGTTATGCGTGGTGTTGTGCAGCGATGTGCTCGCGCAGTTCGAGCACATAGCGAGAGAAATCATCGGTGTAGGCGATTTGCAGATCGCGCGGGCGCGGGAGATCGATCTCCCTACGGGCGATAATGCGGCCGGGTCGCGCGCTCATGACGTAGACGGTATCCGCCAAAAAAACCGCTTCGCGCAGATCGTGAGTGACCAGCACCACCGTGAAAGGCGCGTCCTGCCACAGATCACGCACCATGCACCAAAGCTCTTCACGGGTGAACGCGTCCAGCGCGCCGAACGGTTCGTCCAGCATCAGCAAACGCGGCTTGTGGATTAGCGCGCGACAAATGGAGGCCCGCTGCTGCATTCCGCCGGACAGCTGCCACGGAAATTTGTCCTCATACCCTTCCAGCCCGACGCGTTTGAGCAAGGCGCGCGCCTGCGCTTCGTATTCCCGCTTTTTTGCATGTCGGGTTGAACGGTAGGGTTCGACGATTTCCATCGGCAACATGACGTTTTCCAACGTGGTGCGCCAAGGCAACAGGTTCGAAGCCTGAAACGCCATGCCGACGCATTTCTGCGGCCCCGCCACTTCCCGCTGGTTAACGAAGACGTAGCCCTTGCTGGGTGAAATCAGCCCTGAGGTCAACTTCATGAACGTCGATTTGCCACAGCCGGAAGGGCCGACAAGCGCCACAAACTCATTTTCATCAATGCTGAAGTTAATCTCTTCAATCGCCAGCGCTTGGCTGTGCTGATAGGCCAGACTGACATTGTCGAATTTCACGAAACTCATAGATGTTCTCCCCTGAATCAGGCCGCCTTTCGATTTACCGCACGGAACGCTCTGCGCGTTCCGGCAATAACGCCCGCGTGAATACCGCATCTGCCGTTGGGGTATTTTTCAATGCGAACGCGGCAACCACATCGCTGATGGAACGGTTCAGGCGTTCGGTATCCACATCACCCAAGCCGTTCTTGCGGGTTTCCGGGGTGACGACCCGTTGCCCAAACGCCAGTTGCAGGCGACGCGTTTCCAGCGGCAGATCGATCAACGCATCCTGTTCTTTCACGAAGCGGGCGGCGCTGACGGGATCGGCCAGCGTTTCCTGCACCGCTTTGTTGAAGGCGCGCAGGAAGGCTTTGAGGGTGTCAGGATGCTTTTCCAGCATCGTTTTGCTGGCGATGAGGGTGTTGCCGTAGAGGTCGACGCCATATTGCGCATAGGGGAAAACCACCAGATCGTCCGCCTTGACGCCGCGAGCTTCCAGATTCAACAGATTGGTAAAAGAGAACCCCGCAATGGCATCAACGCTCTTACGCACCAGCAGATTGGCGGTCACGGTAGGGTCGGCGGACTGCCAGGTGACGGCATCCTTGCTTAACCCGTTTTTTTGCGCAAAGACCGGCCAGGACTTGCGTGCGGCATCGAACACCGGGGCGGCGATAGTTTTGCCGGCTAACGCAGCAGGGGTCGTCACGCCAGCGCTTTTGAGCAAAAAGACGGCGGCGGGCGTGGCGTTATACACCATGTAAATGCCCTTAACGCCCGTACCGAGATGCTGGGACTCTTGCTCGATCAAGGCGTTGATATCGGCAAAGGCCATATCATAAGCCCCGGTCGCGACCCGAGTGACGGCACCCGCAGAGCCGTTACCAGAGTCGATCTGTACGTCCAACCCTTCTTGACTGAAATAGCCCTTGGCTTTCGCCATCAAAAACGGGGCCGAAGGGCCTTCGAAACGCCAGTCGAGCGAGAATTTCACTTTGACGGGGTCTGCCGCATAGGCCGGTGAAGCCACGACGGACAGGCACAGTAGCGCCGAGCAACCCCATTTGTGCACGTTTGCAAAGAGGGATATCAACATCACGCATGTCCTCAAGCTGGAAAATCAATGGGTAACAGGACTAACCCCGACGTTTGTGGACCACCGTCGAGGGTGGATCCTGTGAGTACAGATCGCCAATCTGTCGATGGATATCTTCCATGCGCTGCATGCGTTGGCTTGCCCTGTCGGAACAACAGGCGGCCAGTTCGTTGCCGATGAAATTCACCATGCTGATGGCGGTGGTGTAGGAATCAAAAATATCGCCGTGCTTTGCGGCGCAGGGGATCACGACATCGGCCAGCGCACAGACATCAGAAACCAGCGTGTTGCTCAGCACGACGATGCGAGCCTGATAGCGCTTCGCCACGCTGACCAACGGCGCAAGCAGTTGCACCTGCCGGGGGAAGTCCACGACGAACAGCACGTCCGTGGGGCGGATATCCGCCAGCACGTCGGCAAATCTGGCGGCCGGATCGTTGACCAGCTGCACATCGCTCAACATGTGAGAAAACAGCGACTGCGCGTAAAACGCCGTCGCAAAGCTGTTGCGAAAGCCGAGTACCCAGACGCGACGCGCGCCGCTTATCAGCGTGACCGCACGCTCCAGCGCTACCGACACGCTGTCTTGCTGCATGCCTTTGAGGTTTTTGCGCTCGCGCTCGATATGGGCATCCAGCCGTTCACGCAGCGTCTTCGGGTGCGACGTACGCTGCTCGAGATTGCTTAGCGGCGAATAGCCCATAGGTTCAATCTCGCGGCATTTCATGCGGAACTGATTGAAATCCTGAAAGCCAAGGCGACGGAACACGCGCGCAGCGGTGGATTTGGAAACGCCCGCCAGCTGAGCCAGCTCGGTGGCGCTATAGCTGGCAAGGTGATGCTGATGATCCAGAATGACATCCACCAGCTTCCTTTCCGCCGGAGATAAGTTGCCGTATATGAGACGGATCGCGGTTTGCAGCTCCATCAACGTGCTGGGATGTTTATCTGGTACAGATAACGCGTTATTCATCCTTCCCCCTGCCAACGTGATACCTGACGTTTAATGATGTGGCATTCGCCCATTTGGCACATCCGTTCGATACAACCACATCAAAAGAAACGTGTGTACCAAACACTAAGCAAAGGGCATTCCAAAACCACATAAAAATAATGGATTTTATTTAATCCACTGAAATACATAGTTTTATTCATAATTGGAACGATAGTGAGCAATATAAACAACGACGTCGGAGAGACTCTCTTGGTGCGCAAGAGGGAAGTGTCGCACCAGAATGAAGCCGGTAGACAGGGCGCGTGACATTCACGCAGGAACGCGATGAATGCGGCAGCACTACTGAGGGAAGGCAACATCGCCACTGGGAGCGCGCGCCTCTAACTTGATTGCTTGATTGCTTGATTGCTTGATTGCTTGATTGCTTGATTGCTTGATAGAGGATGGACGAAAAGCGGTTTTTTAATGAAATCCATGGGTTAAGCACGGTTTGACGCCCATGCAACAAAATGGTGAAGCGGTGACATGCACCGCTTAAAGCACAAAACCGTAGTGCGAGCCGTCCGGCAGTTCGACATCAAGCCGCAGCTTGCCGCCGGTTGCCTCGACATAGCGTTTAAGCGTAGACAGCTTCAAGTCCCGGCCTCGTTTCTCCATCCCCGCGACGGTCGGCTGTTTCAGTCCCAGCGCCTGCGCCATTTCTACCTGCGTTTTCTGTACTTTCTCGCGCAGTTCCGCGAGGTGAATATTGAGCAGCATATCCGCGGCGATGGTCTGCGCATCCGCGACGACTTCCGGTTTTTCATCCGCGATAAGCTGTTCCAGCGTTCTACCCATAGCGTTACTCCTTCTTATTTAATTGATTGAGATACTTCGTGAATTCTCGATCGGCCAGCGGGATCATCTCATCGTAAAAGCGCTTTTCATGACCAGCCTTATTGCCTGCACACAGCAGAATACCGGTACGGCGCGGGTCAAAGGCGAAAAAAGCGCGTATGGGATCCCCCCGGCTTTGCACTCTCAGCTCTTTCATATTGCTGTAGCGGGAACGTTTGACTGTATCGACGTAGGGTCTTGGCAACATCGGTCCCTTTTCCCGCAACACCATGAGCGCCGCAAGTACGCAGGCCCGGTCGATATCGCATAACGAACAAAACCAAACGTCAAATGTTTCTGTTGTTTCAATGACCCACACACGACCTCCTCATCACTATAGGTTGAATGCTATATAGGTGTAAACCTATATTTTGATGATGTCGTGATAATGGGCGTGATGCACTCACGTCCGTCAGAAAGCCCGAGAAGCATTGAAGTATTCCGTCGATGTTGCAGCGACGCGACAGGCACCTTGCGGGCGGTGCCGCGGTTTAGGTTGATGAGATTAAAGCGCGTCGGCCTAACGGACAGCACGGCATCAATCAGAAAGGACAAAAATGGGAGGTGTTGGGCGGGTAAACGGCAATGACTCAAGGAAGAAAGATATTGCCCCGACGCGGCAGGAGCCGTCACGATGAACAGGGGAGCTCGTCATCCCTGACAAGATCCCCTCACGGCTGAGACTGACCGTTCATCCCGTGGGTATTACGCAGCGAAGCGGTGTGACGCCTCGCCGTACATTAGTCAGCCTGCGTCTCGCTATCGCTATCTTCACCGTATTTATGGCGCATATGTGATTCGATCTGCTCCAGGCTTTTTCCGCGCGTTTCCGGCACCATCAACGCGATAAACAGCAAAGAACACACGTTAATCACCGCGAAGATGAAAAAAGTTTTACTCCCGGCAAACGCCATCACCGGCGGGAAGCTCAGCGCAACCAGCGCATTGAAAATCCACTGTACTGAAATGGCGGTCCCGGTCAGTCGGCCGCGCAGCTGCATGGGGAACAGCTCAGACATCAGCAGCCAGTACACCGGCGCGATAAACATCTGCATAAAGAACAGGAACACCAGAATACACAGCAGGGCGATGTAACTTTGCGTCAGATCGGCGGGCAAGAACGTCAGCACGGCGCCCAGCGACACCTGCGCGGCGATGACGAAGATGAAGCCCGTCATTAACATCCGACGTCGCGCGAAACGGGTGACGGCCCAAATCCCCGCCAGGGAGGCAATCACAGATACCACCCCGTTCCCAATGGTCGCGGTAATGGCCGCCGTGGTGCCGAGACCGGTGGATTTCAGGATAATCGGGGTGTAGTACATGAACGCATTCACCCCGGTAAACTGGAGCGCAAAGCCGAGTCCGATGCCGATCACCAACAGCCTCAAGACCCACTTTTCACGCAGCAGTTCGCCGACTTCAGGCCCACGCGCCGCTTCCCGGGCCTGTTCACGCATCTCCTTCAACTCTTTACGGACTTCACGCGGCGTCTCGCGAAGCTCCTTCAGCACCTCTTTCGCTTCACTGTGGCGCCCTTCCGACACCAGCCAGTGCGGCGAGACGGGCACGAAGAACGTACCGACGAAAAGCAGCACGCCAGGCACCATCGCGATAGCCAGCATATACCGCCACATGTGCCCTTCATTCAACAGATAGCTGAGCGCGGCGCTGACCACATAGGCGACGAGCTGCCCCGTCACAATCATCAGCTCATTACGGCTGACAAGCGGCGCTCTCAGTTTCGGTCCGGCGATTTCCGCGATGAACACCGGCACGGTCGACGATCCGCCCCCCACGGCCAGTCCCAGCAGAAAGCGCATCACGACCATTGAGGTGACAGAAGGTGCCAGCGCGGTCCCCAGTGAACCGGCGACAAACAACACCGCAAGGCTGCGCAGCGTGATACGACGGCCAAACTTATCGGAGAAAAATCCGCTAAGGAAGGAACCTACCGCAGCACCAAACACCAGTGAAGAGGCGACCAGTCCTTCGGTGAAAGACGTTAACCCCAAGCCCCCGTCTGCCGTAGGGGCAGACATATAAGGTAATGCGCCTGAAATAATCCCCGTGTCATAACCAAACGCCAATGCGCCCATCGTCGCGACCAGCACGACGAAAAAGATCCTCTGTCTGACGACTTCTGCACGGGAGAGTTCTTTAGTTCCTGATGAATCAGAATGTTGGTCATCCATAGTCTTCTCTTTTAATTGATAGTCTGATGAAAGAGCTTTCCCGAAAACGCCGGGTAATTTCGTCAACGCACAACGTTAAAAGTGTAGACGTCGCGATGCCGTAGAAAGGTTAAAGCGAAAAATAATATTGGCCTGCGACGGTTCCGCCTTCGCGGCGAAGGATGCGGCCGCTGACCTATATTGACCTAAAATTTCATTTATTTTTAATTATTTACACTCGAGACGCCTTCGTTTTTCGGCGATGCCGCGACGATCGCTGGCCTACGTCAAAAAGGATAAATTCAGAGTCATCCGGTTCGTTCTCGGCAGGCAGCGGCCAATAGTTGCTCATAAAACAACCCATTGAGTCGTGTGCCCAGCCTCATTCGCCGTTCATGCAGCGCACACGCCCCATCGACGTTAGGGGAGAATCACCATGAACAAACCTTCCGCCAACGCAGGTAAAACGGCTCGCGTGACCGGCGCTTCCCACGGTATCGGCCAAGACATTGCCCGCGTGATGGCGTTTCCATCCGGTGAGGATAGAGGTTGGATCAACGTTCAAGTCGTTCGCGCCAATGGCGGATTTGCCTGATTGTTGCCGGTGCGTCACAGTCCCATTCCTTACCGCTCATTTCTGGAACAGTAGTGAATGCGAAACGTTGTGCCGCGGTGAAAAAAGAAATCATGCTAAGGTTCTTGAAGGACAATTCATCGGAAAGGTCAATCATGTCTCGAGTCGTCAAACGTCTGTTTTTCACGCTGGCGGTGTCATTCTGTGGCGCGCAATCCGCCCTCGCCGCCCCGGTCTATGGTCCGCAGCTTGAAGGGTTCACCTACCCTTATCCGCTGCGCCACTTCGCCTTTACCTCTCAGGGCGTTCCGCTGGAAATGGGCTATATGGATGTCGCCCCGCAAGGCCCCGCCAACGGCAAAACCGCCGTGTTCCTGCACGGAAAAAACTTCTGCGCCGCGACCTGGGACGATGCGATCAAGGCGTTGAGTCGGCAAGGCTACCGGGTAATTGCCCCCGACCAGATTGGTTTTTGCACCTCCACCAAACCCGAACGCTATCAGTACAGTTTTCAACAGTTAGCCGCCAATACTCATGCGCTGCTGCAGAGTCTCGGCATTCATCACGCGATGGTGGTCGGCCACTCGACCGGCGGGATGCTGGCGACGCGTTATGCCCTGATGTATCCCGACGCGGTGCAAAAGCTGGTGCTGGTGAATCCTATCGGTCTGGAAGACTGGAAAGCCCTCGGCGTCCCCTACCGCACGCCCGATCAGTGGTATGAGCGCGAATTAAAGACCTCCGCGGCCAGTATCCGCAACTATGAACTGAACACCTATTACGTCGGGCGCTGGAAACCCGCCTACGACCGTTGGGTCGACATGCTGGCCGGATTGAATCAAGGCCCCGGACACCAGCGCGTCGCCTGGAACTCCGCGTTAATCTACGACATGATTTTCACTCAGCCGGTCGTCTATGAATTTTCCGCGTTGCAGATGCCGACCACGCTCATCATCGGGACGGCGGACACCACCGCCATCGGCAGCGATATCGCCCCCGCGGCGGTCAAAGCGAAGCTGGGCCATTACGACCAGCTCGGCAAAGCCACGGTAAAACGGATCCCGAAAGGTGATCTGGTGGAGTTTGCCGGTCTGGGACACGCGCCGCAGATGGAAGAGCCTGAACGTTTCAACCGCGCCCTGTTGCAGATCCTGAACCGCTGACCGGCTGACGTCCGCGAAGGGGAAGTGTTCACGCGGCGTTCATATTACTGACATTAAGAGAGCGCTGATTTAAGCATCGCATTCACTGAAAAAGGCATGAAGGACGCGCGCACTCTTTGATAGCGGCGTCCATTGGCGCTAGCCTCCAGAAGGAGCCATGAGCATGATAAAGATAGCGATTATTGATGATTATCAGGGCATTGCACTGTCCTGTGCAGACTGGTCCGCCGTGCAGTCTCGGGCAAGCATCGACGTGTTTTGCGATCATCTGTCCGACGAGTCTGCGCTGGTTGCCCGACTGCGCCCTTTCGACGCCCTCTGCGTGATGCGCGAGAGAACGCCGCTGACGGCCAGCCTGCTCGCCCAGTTGCCTAACCTCAAATTCATTGCCTCGACGTCCGCCCGCAATGCGTCTATCGATGTCGCGGCAGCGCGCGCTCAGGGCATCACGGTCAGCGCCACCCAAGGGCGCGGCAACGGTGCGCCGGAACTTACATGGGCGTTGCTGCTGGCGGCTGCCCGACACCTGCCCGCCGAATGCGCGTCGCTGCGATCCGGAGGTTGGCAAGTAGACGTAGGGGCGGACTTGGAGGGCAGCACGCTCGGTATTCTCGGACTGGGAAAAATCGGGGCTCGGGTCGCCGCCATTGGCCGGGCCTTCGGCATGAAGGTCATCGCATGGAGCCAGAACCTGACGCCGGAGGCCGCGCAGGCCGCGGGCGTCACTCCGGTCGATAAAACCACGCTGTTGCGTGAATCCGACTGGCTCTCGCTGCATCTGGTGCTGTCGGATCGCACGCGCGGCATTGTCGGCGCGTCCGATCTGGCATTAATGAAACCCACCGCGTGGTTAATTAACACAGCGCGCGGGCCGCTAGTCGATGAAGGCGCGTTGATCGCGGCGTTATCACGACGGACGATTGCCGGCGCCGCGCTCGACGTTTTCTCCACCGAACCGTTGCCGGACGATCACCCCTTTCGCACGTTGAACAACGTAATCGCGACGCCCCACATCGGCTTCGTCACCCACCACACCTACCGTATTTTCTACGAGGAGACCGTGCAAAACCTGCTGGCCTGGCTGGACGGCTCGCCGATGCGGGTCATGGCGTAACGCGGGGCGCACGCTTTCAGCGCCGTCTCAACGAGGATCTTTAATCTCGTCGCTCAGGGCGCGCCATTATTACCGTAGAGAACAAAACCGGGGCGTTCGCACAGCGTCTGGTAAAAACGCGCCACGGCAGGCAGTTCGGGCTTAGGGAACGGCGTCGAATACCAACGATGCGTCGAAAGCCCCAACACGATGTCCGCCAGCGTAAAGCGGGAACCGCAAACGAACGCGCCGGTGCTTTCCAGTACCCCATCCAGCAGCGTCATGCGTTGATTCCACAGCTGAATACTGGCCTCAATGGCCTGGGGGTTAGTGTGCGCGGCGCTTTTTCGCACCAGCCCCATATAGGCATAGACCCAGGCGTTATTTAATTCCGTCGCCTGCCAGTCCATCCACATCTCAACCTGCGCACGCGCCGCCGGGGCGGCAGGAAGGAGCGCCTCTCCGCCATAGGCGTTGGCCAAATAGCGGCAAAGGGTATTCGACTGTCCCAGCACATGGTCTTCATCTATCAACACCGGGATCATGCCATTAGGATTGATGGCGAGAAACTCAGGAGAGGACAGCGATAATGTCCCTTGTCCCCAAGGCTCGTGTTCAAACGGCAGCCCGAGTTCATGACAGGTCCACAACACCTTACGTACATTGATGGAAATTTCACGTCCGAGAATGGTGATCATAGCGAGACACCGACTTCTGAATGAGTGGAACCACTGGTTATAGCATGAAAAATAAGACGGCGGCCACACAAGGCGGCCGCCGTCCGACGTCATCACGCACTTAGCAATCGCGGGCTTATTTGACGACCAGCTTACCGTCTTTCGCCTCATAGTTTTTCTGGTTATCGGGGCCGATATATGACCGAGCCGGATTACCAAATGCCACGCGGAAAAAGGCTTCCGACATGACCGGCCGGTAGTGACTGGCGTCGTTAGGATCGCCCTGACCGGTGTAACGCGCGATGTAAGGATAAGGATAAACCGGACGGGTCGCCTTAAGCTCAACGGCCGGCGACGCGATCGGCGAGCTTTTCTGCTGTACGCCGTGGAACCGCACTTCCGCCGCCGACTCCCCTTTCGCCGATGCGGCCGCAGGCGGCATCGGGCTTTTCGCCTGCGCGGCTTTACCGGTCACGATCCACTTCGGCGCTTCGCCCCGCTCCGTCCAGGCCATCAGCGGCGTCAGCAGGTCCATCTGGTCATAGCCTTCTCCGTTACCGCAATGGCCGACACCGGGTAGCAGGAACAGGCGCATAAACGTATCGACAGAGGCTTTGCCCAACGTGGTATTTACGCCCCGGTAGTAGGCCAGCGAGAATGCCGGGCTCACCGAATCGTCCGCCAGACCATGCCACATAATCAGTTTTCCGCCGTGCTGCATAAAGGGACGCAGGTTGGTATTGGCCGCGTTATACAACGGCGCGAGCTGCGCTACCGCATCGAAATTTCTGCGATTAAGCGGAAAATCACTCATTTTGCTGATCGGCTGCTTGCCGGGCAGCAGCACCGACTGTAGGGCTGGCAGCACCATCGATTCCGATATGCCGCGTTCCGTCGCTTTAGCCGGAACAGGCCAGCGCAGTTCGGAACCTATCGGCAGGCCGCCGAGCACGAAGCGATTCCCTGAGACGTCGCCCGCTCCCGTATACAGTTTTCGGGCGACCTCAATCTCATCCTGCGTCAGACAGTTCGATTTGTCGGTCTGCTTTTCAGCGCATCGCTTGACCCAGTTCGCCGAAAACGAGCAGGCATACGGATTTTGCAGCAGGCCATCGTTAACGCCGGACAGCGTCGGACAGTGTTTCAGCACCGCCTTATGCAGAATGGCCAGACGATCCTGCAACAGGATCGCGGTGCCGTCCGGACGCTGATTCGCTACGCTGTTCCAGCCATGGAAGAACGAGTTCTGGAACTGGAAAAACGCGGCCGGCGCACCCGCCGAAATGCCGTTGAAATCTTCCGGGTAACGCTGCGCTTCCATCAGGGCTTCGCGCCCGCCGTCGGAACACCCCATGAAGTAGGCATAGCGCTGCGGCTGGCCGTAATATGCGGCCACCAACGCTTTAGCCAACACCGCCGTCAGATGGTTGGCGCGGTAGGCGAAGTCGATGCGTTTCTGAGGATCTTCCGCCCAGGAGGCATCCATCATGCTGCCCTGATGTCCCATATCCGTCGCGGCGACTACAAACTCGCCGTTCACGGCGGGAACGCAGCCGTTGGCGTTGGATAGGCGCAGATTAATATTGCCGCACAGACCGCCGCAGCCGACCTGCAGAAAACGCTGTGTCCAGTGCTCAGCCGGAAGCGCTATCTCTACGCCGATGGACGGCGCAATGGTCGCTGATATTTGGCAGAAGTTCCCCTTCTCGGTTTTCGTCAGGGTGGCCGAATGAAGGGTCACTTTTCCCCCGACCGCATTGGAAAACGCCATCGCCCCCAGTTGCTCGCAAGAGACCACCGGCTGGACGACCGGCAGCTCGGCGGCCGACGCATTCGACGCCGCAAAGGCGACAAAAAGGCAGGCGGCCAGCGGTTGCCATAGCCCCATTACGTATTTCATCCCAATCCTCATTGATCTGTTCCTGTCATGCGGGCGTGATCCCGTCATCCGGCCCGCGCTCGTCTTCGTCACAGTGCGCACGGAGGCCCACATAGCGCCACGCGGACAACCCAGAGAAATGATAGACGTTTTCGTCTTGACCCGGAGCGGATTTTCACAACCTTTTCAGTCCGCTATGAAGGGTAATCACGCCCGGCGCTCCTGCGTTTTAACCGGAAGATACCCGACCGCTTAGCGCCGTCGCTGCTTGCCCACTCGCGCCTGATCACCCCGCGAAGCGCCGTCAACGATTCACGCCGGATCGTTAAGACGCACCACGACCTTGCCGAAATTTTTACCCGCCAGAAGATTCAGGAAGGCCTGTGGCGCCTGTTCCAAACCATCGGCAACCTCTTCGCGAATTTTCACCTTCCCGTCATTAACCCACCCCGTCATGTCATTCAGGAAAGTCGCCCAACCGTCGGCATAGTGATCCAAAATGATAAACCCCTGGATTCGCCAGCGTCGGGTCAGCACATCCATCATCGTCTGAGGCAACCGATCCGGCCCGGTCGTGGAATGAATGCCGTTATAGTGCGAGATCAAACCACAGACCGGCACGCGAGCGCCGACGTTAAGATGCGGCATGACGGCGTCAAATACCTTGCCCCCGACATTTTCGTAATAGACGTCGATCCCGTCGGGCGTCGCTGCCGCCAACTGGTCACTAAAATCGGCCGCGCGGTGGTCCAGACAGGCATCAAAGCCAAGCGATTCGACGGCATAGCGGCACTTGGCTGCTCCACCGGCCACCCCGACCGCTCGCGCGCCTTTTAGGCGGGCAATCTGCCCGACGACGGAACCGACGGCCCCCGTCGCTGCCGCCACGACGACGGTTTCGCCCGCTTTCGGCTCGCCAATCTTCAGCAGCCCGTGGTAAGCGGTAAACCCAGGCATCCCCAGCACGCTCAGAGCGAGGGAGGGATGCCGAATACGCGCGTCGATAAGGCTGATATCGCGGCCGTCCAACAGCGCATAGGTCTGCCAGCCGCCCATCCCCAACACAAGATCGCCCTCGTTAAAGTCTGGATGGCGTGAGGCGATCACCCGGCTGACGGTAGCGCCGACCATCACCGACTCCAGCGCCACCGGCGGCGCATAGGATGGCGTATCGCTCATACGTCCGCGCATATAAGGGTCGAGCGAAAGGAAGTCGTTTTTCAGCAGCACCTGTCCGTCGGCAGGCTGCGGGTTCGGCGCGGATTCCAGTCGAAAGAGGTCGAGTTCGGGCGCGCCGTCAGGACGACGTTGCAGCACGATACGGTGATTAGTCGATGTCATAGTCACTCCCTGCTTGTGGTAATCGCTTCGGAAATCGACAGGACGCATAACGGCGGAATGCGGTCCAAACCTTGCTTTCCTTGAATGGGACCAGCAGGTATGTCCGTCTGCCGTATGGCTCGTCTTTCGAGGCAGAGATCACGGCCCCTCCGCGTCTCGTCGTCCCCCGAAGCGATGCGAATGTTTATGGACGCCGAGTCGATGGCGGTCCGATGTCACGTAAGACGCGGCGCCAACGCTATGACGACAGCTTGCCCGCGCCGTGATAAGTCTTAAGCCAATGCGCATAGGGTGCAGGCAGCACGTCCTCTGGGCGGTCGACGTTCAGCGCCTGCGCCAACACATACGGATAGTGTGGATTGGCCAACATCGCTCTGCCCATCATCACCAAATCCACCTGTTTCTCCGCTACGACGCGTTCCGCCAGCGCTGGCTCGTCGACACCCCAGCCGACCGCAACCGGCACCCCGGCGCCGCGGCTCACTTTCTCGGCGATAGGCGCCAACAGGGCGGGCTTCTCCCACGGAATGTGGGTGTCGGGAATAACGAAGTTGATGCTGACGTTTAGCAGATCCAGTCCGGCTGCCCGCATCCGCCTGACCCCTTCAATAGACTCCGCCAGCGTACGTTCGTCATTTCCGTCAAATTCGATCACGCCGAAGCGCGCGGTCAGCGGCAGATGTTCAGGCCAGACATCGCGCACCGCCGCCAGCGTTTCCAGTAGGAAGCGACAGCGATTCTCCAGATTGCCGCCGTAGCGGTCGTCGCGATGATTGCTGTGCGGGGAGAAAAAACTCTGCGCCAGATAGCCGTGTGCGAAGTGTAACTCCAGCCATTCGAAACCGGCATCGCGAGCGCGCCGCGCGGCGCTGGCAAAACTCCCTGTGACCCGGTCAATCTCATCGAATGTCATGGCTTTCGGCACGCGCGGCAACGCGCCGCCGAAAGCGATGGCCGATGGCCCCCACGTTTCCCAGGCGCGCGGATCGTCAGTCGGTAAATGATCGTCGCCGTCCCACGGCCGGTTGGCGCTGGCCTTGCGTCCGGCGTGCGCGATCTGGATACCGGGAACGGCGCCCGCGGCCTTGATTGCCGCCGCAATGCGCGCCAGCCCTTCCGCCTGGGCGTCATTCCAGAGTCCCAGACAGTGCGGCGTGATGCGACCTTCAGGCGACACCGCCGTCGCCTCGACGATCACCAGACCGGCTCCGCCCCGCGCCAGTCCCGCATAGTGAACCTGATGCCAGTCGTTGGTGAGTCCTTCTGTGGCGCTGTACTGGCACATCGGCGGCACCGCAATGCGGTTACGCAGGGTAATGTCCTTCAGTGTGAATGGAGTGAACAATACCGACATATCGAACCTCGCTTTCTGTGAATGGAATGGGCGGACACGGTCGCCGCGCAGCGGCAGCGCGATGGACGCGATATAGAGGAAGTCAGCACAGGCGCAACGTCGAACGGGCCGCCGAGTAAGCATGGTTGATTTGTGGATCTTTTGCCCGGTTAATTATTCATTACGCCAATCATTCAGGGAGAAATCACTGTGCAACAGGGGTATCCGGCTTTTAAGGGAAAGGCTGGAAGGCATTCCGTATGGGGGAAGCGATGCCCGTCTTCAGGCATCGCTACGTTTCGGCACGAGGGAACACATCAACGGTTTAACAGCGCAAAGCGGCGGCAAATCCGTCTCTGCCAAATGAAACCGCCGTCGATCGCATCAGCGGCAATACACCTTAGCGGTGTTGACGGAACAACCACTCGCGAATGGGTTCAATCGTGTAGGCAATGCGCCAGGTATTGCGATGTCCGCTCGCCCCGGCTCCTGACTGGTTCGGGGGGATCACCGTACCTTTGGCAAATGAGACATAGTTAACTGGGCAGTCCTGATCTTCGATAGCTTGGCTGGCCTTGCGGAACTGCTCGGCCGACCACGTCCCTTCCCAAACGGCGGTCGCCACCTTCACACCCTCTTTTTTCAGGACCTCAGTGATCGCGTTTTGTCCCGGAAAAGCCTTGTCGTCATCCTGCGACACCAGAATCCACAGTTTTTGTTTGGCGAGCGGTTTAACCAGCGCCGGATCCCATTGCCCCGCCACCAGGAACGAGGCGGCGAAGAACGTCGGATATTTGATATTCATCGCAATCGACATCATGCAGCCGCCGGACTGGCCAGTCGCGTAGAGTCGGTTGCGATCGATACTGTAGCGTTCCGTCAGTGACGTAATGAGATGGATGGTCGCGTCCAGCGCATCGGAGGTTTTCGAGTCGTCATCCGCGATAATTTCGGCGTATTGCGGCGCCAGCACGAAGGCCGGACGTTGAGCCTGATCGGACGGGCTGGCCCACGCAATAGCGCCTAATCCCTGATAGAGCGTGGAACGGGTTACGTCGCTGGTGGCCCCGGCATCGTGCATAAATAAGACCAGCGGATAGGTCTGCTTCGGATCATAGTGCTTTGGCACAAACAGGTTGTAGCGCAGCATTTTGCCGGTTTTCGCATCGGTAAACGTCAGCGATTCGAAGTCGTCGACGACAAGATTTTCGACTTTCGTCGTCGTCAGTGTAGTCGGCGTTGCGGCAAGGCGGCGACCGCTCTCGGCCTTGAGATCGCCGGTTTGATGCACCTTGGCGACAGGGGACGCATAGGACGTGTCATACACCGGGATGTCCCCCGCTTTGCCAGGACCGCCGTGGCCACCGGACGAGGGCGGCTGACCGCCGGGCTTGGCGTCCATTTTTTGCGCCAGCGGCGCGTTCGCATCCTCCGGCGATAGGGTAACGATGACGAAATGGCCCTCGGCGGCCTGATCGGCAGGATTGGCCGACGTGCTGGCGAAGACGCCGGTGACCGTGCGGCCTTCTACGCTGAAATCGGCCTTATTCAGGGACGCGCCGCTGATGGCTTCGTCATATTCTACGGCCACCGCGGTCATCCGAATGCCATCGCCGAAGACCTGCGTAATAGCGCTGGCGCCCTTGACCTCCCCGCTTACGCCTTGCCTGGCGAAGGCGGAGGTGTTGATCGCTATCATGGCGCCAGACAGCAGGCTCATCATCAGAAAATCACGACGTGTTGGCATGGTTCATCCTTTCATTACTAGGTCGTTTAATCTCGTCGGTCGCGTACCGCGTCGGCATCATGCGCCACCCTCGCTTACCGTTCAGGCGGGCGAAAATATCACCGCCGTCGACACGCTATTTACCATAGACCGTTTTCGGTCGTCATTGTTGCAATCCCCTGAAGTCATTACGAATTTTTTACACTTAGCGCTGTGTGGCCCGATGACGGAGGTGGGGAAAGCGCAAAACGGCAGGTGAAAACGCCTGTTTGCAGACAAAAACGAATGCGTTTTCTGCACGGCTGAGAAAGCGGGACGAACCGGCGGATAACCCGCGCCGGTTCGTCCCCTCGACGGCAAGGTTAACGCCAGCCTAAGCCGGGCGCGACCTGCGTCAGTATCGATTCAATCACATGCGCATTGTAGTCCACGCCCAGCTGATTGGGCACGGTCAACAGCAGCGTATCCGCCTCGGCAATCGCCTCGTCCTGAGCAAGCTGTTTGATGAGCTGCTCCGGCTCGGCGGCATAGCTGCGGCCGAAAATCGCTCGCGTTTTATCATCCAGAAAACCAACCTGATCGGCTTCCTGTCCCCCGCCGCCGAAGTAGGCGCGATCCCGATCGTCCACCAGCGCGAAGATGCTGCGGCTGACTGATACCCGAGGCTCGCGCGTGTGCCCCGCCGCTTTCCAGGCTTCACGATACGCCCGGATCTGTTTGGCCTGCTGAATGTGGAACGGCTCGCCGGTTTCATCGTCTTTCAGCGTGGAGCTTTGCAGATTCAGACCAAGCTTGGCCGCCCACATCGCCGTGGCGTTCGAGCCTGCGCCCCACCAGATACGCTCGCGCAATCCTTCCGAAAAAGGCTCAAGGCGCAGCAGCCCCGGCGGATTGGGAAACATCGGCTGCGGATGCGGCTCGGCAAAGCCTTCCCCGCGCAGCGCATCGAGCAGCACCTCAGTATGGCGACGCGCCATGTCCGCGTCGGTTTCGCCCTCGGCAGGCTGGTAACCGAAATAGCTCCAGCCGTCGATCACCTGCTCAGGCGACCCACGACTAATGCCGAGCTGAAGACGCCCGCCGGAAATCAAATCCGCCGCGCTGGCGTCTTCCGCCATATACAGCGGGTTTTCGTAACGCATATCGATGACGCCGGTGCCGATCTCAATGCGACGGGTTTTCGCCCCCACGGCCGCCAGCAGCGGGAAAGGCGAACTGAGCTGACGTGCGAAATGGTGCACCCGAAAATAGGCGCCGTCCGCCCCCAGTTCTTCCGCGGCGACGGCCAAATCGATGGACTGCAGCAGCGTATCCGCCGCCGAACGCGTCGCCGACTGCGACGAAGGCGTCCAGTGGCCAAACGACAAAAATCCTATTTTTTTCACGAGGCAGGTGTTCCTTATGTGTGGATGGCGAGTCGACGACGACACCGTATCGCCCATACGTCAACTTTAGACAAGACTACGCAGAAAGACGAAAACCGACCAGAAGCACCGCACAACAGGCAAAAAACCATAGCGCGCTGATTACCTCGTCGGATATCGTGTCCGCGCCGGGCATACCGAGTCCCCTCCGCAGCCGACTGGGAGACAACAGGGCGCAAACCTGCCGTCTGCGCCACTCGCTCCACGCTTATTTCTGCCTTTGTAACGCATTGCCTATCATCGTGGTGAAGTTATTCACGATGGCCTCTTCCGCACAGCCCGCCTTTAGCGGACTCGCTTTCACTTCGAAGATCGAGTCGGGGTATGAGGCATCGTCCGGAATATAGCCAATGCGATCGTTGACGATAGAAGTGAGGATCGTTTTGCGCAGTGGCGAGCTTTGCGCCAGTCGATAGCCGATACGGGTCATCACTTCGCCCGACACCCCCGCCAGCGCCGTATCGTTCAACATGACCAGACCCAGGCGAAGATTCACGTTTGCAACCTGGGTTTGGTTCATGTTCTCCATCGTCTCGGTCCCCTGCTGCGTCGGGCAGCTCACCACTTTTTCCTCTGCCCGAATGTTGACCCGACGGGTCATGTCAATGGGCTTGATGTTGCGGGCTACGTCCACAATGGCCTCGCCCACCGTCTGACCCTGCGTCGTCGCCGCATTCCAGGCAAACGCGGCGTCGTTCTCATCGGTATCCGACAAACCAGCGCGGAAAATCCGCGGGTTCTGATCGGCAATGGTTCCTACCGACCATAACGACACCGCATTCCCCCCGAGCGTTTTCTCCACATAGTGTGCGGCGACGCCGGCCAGATCGCCGCTGATCTGTTTGATGCCGAGCGTCGTCACCGAGTGAACCGCGTAGTTCGTCAGCAGCGCGATGGGTTGGCCGTCCAGCGTGTCGAACTTCATCACCCACAGGCCTTTGTCGGACGGCCCGGTGGGATTCACGCCCATAATCCAGCCATCGGCGGTATATTCGTCGCGATTCACATTGACGTTCACCGTCCCTTTCCCGACGCCGAAACGTGCGGGTTTGGCCTGCTGTTCAGACTGACGAAGCGCTTCGATCATCGTGGTGTAGAGGCCTTCGCTCCAGGCCAAAGACGTCGTCGTTCCCTCATGGGCCAGTGCGCCCGGAGAGACATCACCGACCCGCGGTGCGCTGTGGTCGTGCGTGGCGAAGATCAGGATGTTGGCGAACGGTATCTGCAGCTCTTTTTCAATCCGTTGACGCACCGTCGTCGTGTCGCCGACTTCCATGCTGTCCACCGAAACCAATGCCACTTTGCTGCCGCCGCTATCGATGAGCAGCGTGCGCAGATAAATCGGATCGTGCACCCCGACGAAATCCCCGCCCATCGGGTTCATCTCTTTCAGGGTGCCCGGCGTGATATCCACTTTAGCGGCCCCGACGCGCAGCAGGCCGTGCTCCGCCGCACAGGCCGGCGCCAGCAGACTGCCAACGCACAGTATCGCGCCCAGCGCGAGGGAGGTTAGGTGTAACACGGGAAGAGCCAAACGATTAGACATAGTTGTTTCCTTTCAACAAGTTGGCATAGCCGAAAGCGCCGGGCCGGTCCCCACCAGGCGGTATAGTTGACTGCGGCTGCGATCGCTCACGTCACCGCAGCCGATAATCCGCACTCCTGCCTGAGCAGGGCGACAGCAGACAACGCCGTTTCCATGGTACTCTTGAGTACCCAGTATTGATTCATGGCAGTGCCCTGTCAACGCCATGAAAAGAGGATGCCTTACGATGAAAAAGCGGCAGCCGACCTCGCCTGATGGCGTGGCGGACACCCCGTCACAACGGCGCTCCCACATTATCGACGCCGCAGACAGCCTGTTCCGCCAGCATGGCTTCACGGGAACGACTACCAGCATGATCGCCGCCGCAGCCACGGTGTCGAAACGCGACCTGTATGCGATTTTCCACAACAAAAACGAGATTTATTATTCGGTCGTCGAGAAAAATCAGCGGCTGTTTCTGGATCTTCCGCGACCGGAGGCTGAGGATCTGCCCATGCTGGCGTCGCTGATAAAAATTTTTCGTCTCGATAGGGACGACGCGGCAGGACAGCGTCGTCTGGCCTTCATTCGCGTCTTCATGAAGGCTGCGGTGGAAGCGCCCGAGACAGCCGGCCCTCTTTACGCCAGCGGACGATTTCACCCCCGCGAGGCGCTGATGGATTGGCTGCTAACGCAGGCCCGACGTGGCAAGCTGCCGCTGCAGGATGAAGAGGAAGCAAGGGTCTATGCCGGGATGCTGATGAACCTCGTCTTCGGCGCGCTGCTCCCTGTGCGACCCGACCACGAGGAGCTTGATGAACGCACCGCGCATGTCGTTAAAGCGCTGACCATTTTCCTGAAAGGCGTCGGCTGCGATATAAGCTAATCTCATTTTTATCTATAAAAAACATATACCTGACAAATAAGGTTATCCGAAATTCATCTATAAGACCCGATGCTGCGATTGCTAGGATGAGGGCCTCGGCGCCGTTGCGCCTTCGCCTGCGAGGAGAAATGCTTATGTCCACCATCGACGTGACCGCTGCTCAACCGGAAGTCCGGGTCAATGCTTCCGCCCCCTTTACGCCGCTTCCCCGCCCGACGTCGCCTGCGCACATCATCGCCAGCGACGAGGAGGCCATCGCCGTCGCCGAACGGCTGGCCGCACAGTTTGCTACGGGCGCCGCCCGCCGTGACCGCGAAGGCATCTTGCCGATTGCCGAGCTGGAAGCGTTTTCGCAGAGCGGTCTTTGGGGCATCAGCATACCGCGCGCCTACGGCGGGGCTGGCGTCTCCTACGCTACGGTGGCGCAGGTCATCGCGATTATCTCCGCGGCGGACTCAGCCCTCGGTCAAATCCCGCAGAACCATCTGGCGGGGGTCGCGCATCTACTGACCGACGGCACTGAACGTCAGAAAAAAACGCTGCTGGCCGATATTCTGCGGGGCATCCGCTGGGGCAACGCCTTCTCGGAAAAAGGCGGCGCTACCGTGGCAGACTTCAAAACCACGCTCCGTCGCGAAGGCAATGAGGTCATCGTGACCGGAGAGAAGTTCTATGCCACCGGCGCGCTGCTGGCGCACGTCGTTCATACGGTCGCCATCGACGAGGAGGGACGGCCGCATCTGGTCGTATTCGATCGCGACACGCCGGGGCTGACGGTGATCAACAACTGGTCGAGCTTCGGCCAACGCACTACCGCCTCCGGCACCGTCATCCTCGACCATGCGCGGGCGCCCCTTGAACGCGTCATTCCCGCCTGGCGGGCCTTCGATCGCCCCACCCCGTCCGGGCCGATTTCGCAGATCATTCAGTCTGCCGTGGATGTCGGCATCGCCCGTGGCACGATCGCCGACACGCTGACATTCGTACGGGAAAAATCACGCCCCTGGATCGACAGCGATAAACAGACTGCCGCAGAAGATGTTTTCACCATCGCCGCCGTCGGCGATCTCGCTATCCGCCTGCACGCCGCCGAAGCGCTGCTGGAGCGCGCCGGACGTCTGATTGACGTGGCCGTCGCCGCGCCGAGTGAAGAGACGGTGGCCGCCGCCGCGGTCGCCACCGCCGAGTCCAAGGTGCTGTCCACCGAGATCGCTCTGCTAGCCGGCAACAAGCTGTTCGAGCTGGCCGGAACCCGCGCCACGTTGGCCGAATACAATCTTGACCGCCACTGGCGCAATGCCCGGACGCATACCCTGCATGACCCGGTACGCTGGAAGTATTTTCACGTCGGCAACTATTATCTCAATCGGGTCAACCCTCCCCGCCACGCGTGGAACTAAGCGCGTCGGCCGAGGGGACAAGTCGCAAGGAGCATCAACAAGAGGGAACGGAGGACGACAAGAAGACAGCGTTGAGGGCATTGTCGGGGGAACCCCTTCGCCGTTAGAGACTTCGACGGCCCTCATCCACGTTCTCGTTTCGTCCAGGCGTCGTTTGGACGCCCAACTTCCCGTGACAACGACCAAGCCCCATCGGCGAAAAAACGGTGACCACCGCGCAATGCCTGTCACACGGAAAACAGGCCGACGCGCGTTCCGTTCACTGGCGTCAGGCAGCGGATTCAATAGGAAACAATCAGCTCCATCACCCCGTTGATAATGAACTGCACGCCCATGCAGACCAACAGAAAGCCCATCAGTCGCGAAACGGCGTCAATACCGCTTTTACCAATCAAACGCATGATGAAACCCGCGCTTTTCAGACACACCAGCAGGATGAGGGCCACCGCAATAAACGTCATCACCGGGCTCACCATCAGCACCCACTGCTCGAACCCGAGCGAATTGGCTTTCAATGTCGACACCGAGCTGATGATCATCGCAATCGTCCCCGGCCCGGCGCTTCCCGGCATGGCCAGCGGCACAAACGCGATATTTTCCGAATCCTTTTTGGTGACGTCCGGCACTTTTTGATCTGCCGACGCCGTCTCGATATGCGACTTCTGAGGAAACAGCATGCGGAAACCGATAAAGGCGACAATCAGCCCGCCGGCGATGCGCAACCCCGGAATCGAGATGCCAAAGGTATTCATGACCAGCTGGCCTGCGTAAAACGCCACCATCATGATCAAAAAGACGTAAAACGCCGCCATCGTCGACTGCTGACTGATGTCCTTGCGGGTCATGTTCCCCGACAGGCTTAACAGCAGCGCCACCGACGTCAACGGGTTGACCAGCGGCAATAACAGCACCAGCCCCAACCCTACGGCTTCAAACAATTGAGAGATTCCCGTCATACGGCTTCCTTATGATTTCAGCGGTGCAAGAGACTTCAGCGTAGCATAGGAAAAATGTCAGGGAACAGGAGGTTAGCTTCTGCGCGAAGTCGCCGCCGCCACGATGAGGAAAGAGTCCCCTCGCTGGCTCGGCGCTCCCGACTCACCACGGCCATCCCTATTTGGCACGCAGGCAGACCGGTCTTGCCTTGCCTGGTTACGAGAGGCGTTTTCGTCCGATGGCGACGTGATGCTTCCCCCATAACGCGCCGCAACGCTGTTACAATGGGGTCGGCGGGCACGCCCCGCGATCCACTTTTTAACACAGGGAGAATGGTGTATGCCTGAATTACCCCCGTGGTCGACCATGTGATCATCAACGTCGCCGACCAGTTGGATGAAGCCAGCACGCTGTTTCGTCGTCTCGGCTTTCAACTCAGCGAGCGCGGCCATCACACGATGGGCTCCAGCAACCATCTGGCCATCTTCGGCGAGACCTATCTGGAACTGCTGGGCTACGAGCCTGAAACCGGCAAAGACTTTTGCCAGTCCCCACTCGGCCTCAGTGGGCTGGTGTGGAAGACTTCTGATGCGGACGCCGTCTATCAGCACCTGCAACAGCAGCAGCTCGACGGGGACTCGCCTGCATCTTTTTCCCGACCGGTCACGCTGCCGGACGGCAGTCCGATAGCGGCGCGCTTCCGCATCGCCCGACTGCGCGCCGACGCCATTGCGAACGGCGTCAGCTTTTTCTGCCAGCACTTGACCCCGGAAGCCGTATGGCAGCCAGCGTGGCGCAAACATCGCAACGGCGTCGTCGAGATCGCTGAGTTCGTGATCGCCGCCGAGCGCTCGGAAGACGCCGCCGCGGTCTATCGCCGACTGTTTGACGGCGCGGTATTCACCTCCGGCGAGAACGACGAATTAAGCCTGCAGGCAGGACAAACGCGGGTGCGTTTCGTCAGTGCCGACTCGGCCCGCGCCGAATTTGGCGCGCTACCGAGCGATTATGATGGCCAACCGCGGATGGCGGCGCTCAGCTTCAAGACCCGCTCGCTCGACCAGACGCGCCAAAGCCTGCTGGCCGGGAATCTGCCGTTTGTCGAGAACGAAAACGGTATTCAGGTGCCGACAGAGGCCGGATTTAACCTCGCGCTGCGGTTTCGCACCTAAAACGCGTGAAAATTCAGGGTCAGTGACGGAACGCTAGCGTCCGACTGCGGTCGGACTTATAAGAACATGGCGTGTGACGTCACTGAGGCAACAGCCCGGTTACAGGTGCTCACGTTATCCTGAATATCGCCTGACACCGTGTTAAGGCCGTTTGCCGCACAATCACCCCACTGATGGGGTGTCGTTCGCCGCCCCGCCCGGCGGGTCGGTCGGTGTCGCAGGCGGCAACACTATCCACGTACCGAGAGAGCGCCGCCGCGCGCGGCTATACGATGGACCAATGATGAAAAAAACCTTTCTACGCCACTCCCTGGCAATAGGAATCATGATGCTTTGCGGGCTGGCTCAGGCCGCGCCGTTGATGGCGGGCGCGGGCCGGGCGGATATCGATATCCCCACCAGCCTTTACCCTATCGACGGCTTCGTCGGGCAGCACGACCCGCTGGCCGCGCGCGTGATTTTGCTTGATGACGGCGCGACCCGGCTGGGGATTGTCGTCGTGGATCAGACCTCGCTGTCCGACGAGTCGATCAACCACATGAAGGCGGCCCTTCAGCAGGTGGCGCAAGTCTCCCCGGAAAAGGCTATCGTCAGCGCCAGTCACGGATTCTCCGCGCCGCATGTGCTGCCGCATGAACACACCGCGCCGGAAGTTCAGGCTCAAACCACGCGGGTGCAGCAGGCGCTGGTCGATGCGGTCCGCACGGCGGCACAGTCGGCGATGACGTCGATGACCTCGGCCCGCGTGGGTTACGGGGAAGGCGTCAGTCGGGTGAACGTTAATCGCGACGTGCCAACGCCGTTCGGCTGGTGGCTTGGCGCCAACGATCAGGGGGACCGTGATCCCACGTTGTCCGTCTTGCGCATCGATACCGCGCGAGGGGCACCGCTGGCGGTCATGATGAATTACGCCGTGCAATCTTCGGTGATGGACGGTTCCACGCTCAAAGCGGGCGGTAAGCTGATCACCGCGGATCTGGCGGGCGTCGCGACGCGTTATGTGGAACAGCATGCGGCTCAGCGCGGCGGCAAGCCGGTGGCGGCGTTTCTGGTCGGCGCGGCAGGCGATCAGGCGCCCCGTCTTCAGGCTAATCGCCATGTGGTCCACCAGGATGGCACCGTCACCCGCGTCGACACACATGAGGAGGGCTTCACGCTGCTCGATCGCCTCGGCACAGAGTTAGGCAGCACCGCGTTGCAGGTGTCTGATCGTATCAAAGCCGACGACGCCCCCACGTTGGCGATAGAAAGAAAAAGCGTCATGGTCACCTCGCAAACGCACTCGCCTCAGAATTCGCCTCAAGGCCCGGTGACGACTTATACTTATACGCCAGATCAACCTGTCGCACTGCCGGTGGTGCTCATCAGGATTGGCGATATCGCGCTGGTCGGCGTACAGCCGGAGCTGGCGGCGCAAATCGGCAAGCGCATCAAGGCCGAGTCGCCGTTTGCGCATACGCTGGTGCTGACGATGGTCGACGGCGCGGCAAAATATCTACCGGACGACGCCAGCTATGACCGATTCACCTACGAAGCCCGCAGTTCCGGTTTCGCACAAGGTTCGGCAGATACGCTGGTCGATGCCGTTCACGGCTGGCTGGATGCGTTACATCGCGCCGCGCCGCATCCATAACCTCACGTTCCGGGACGGTTTTCCTATAATGCTAAGTGCACCACAGAGACCACCGCGGATTTGATGGCAGGGCAAACCGGCGTAGTCATTTTCCGGGGCGGCGTTGCCGCCCTTCCGCCGCGTTATCGCCCGCCTCGTCCTTCAACCCGCACATTGCTATTTCTCACTGCAAGTCCGCGTCATCGACTTCCAGCCGTTTTGGCGGTCGTTGCGCACCACGGTCGTTACCCAATGAAACAGGAGAATGAACATGAAAGTGCTCGGTTATGCCGCCAAGTCGGCCCAGACGCCTCTGGCGCCGCTTGAATTCACCCGCCGCGAACCACGACCTGACGATGTCGTCATCGACGTGCTGTACTGCGGCGTCTGTCATTCCGACCTGCATCAGGCTCGCAACGACTGGGGGATCAGCCTTTATCCGCTCATTCCCGGCCATGAAGTGGTCGGGCGCGTCACGGAGGTCGGCAGCGAAGTGACCCAGTTCAAACCGGGCGATCTCGCGGGCATCGGCTGCATGGTGGACTCGTGTCGCGAGTGTCACCCCTGTCGGCAGGGTCTGGAGCAGTACTGCGAAGAGGGCAATATTCAAACCTACAACGGGCGCGATCGCCACGATCACCAGCCGACCTACGGCGGCTATTCGCAAAAAATCCTCGCGTCACAGGACTTCGTGCTGCGGATCCCAGACAGTCTCGACCTGAAGGCCGTCGCCCCGCTGCTGTGCGCGGGCATCACCACCTGGTCCCCGCTGCGCAAGTGGGGCGTGACCCAAGGCAGTAAAGTCGCCGTCATAGGACTCGGCGGTCTGGGCCACATGGCGCTGAAGCTGGCGCATGCGATGGGCGCGGATGTCACCCTGTTTACTCGCAGCAAGAGCAAAGAGGCCGACGCTCGCCGTCTGGGCGCGCATCACATCGTCATTTCATCCAATCCAGATGAAATGAAAGCGGTGAGCAACCACTTCGATCTGATTATCGATACGGTGCCCTACGAACACGACGTCAATCCGTATATGACCACCCTGGCGCTCGACGGGACGCTGGTGTTCGTCGGCCTCCTCGGCCAGGTAGAACCGCCGCTGAACACGATGCCGATCGTGTTGGGCCGCCGCTCCGTCGCGGGCTCCTGCATTGGTGGCATTGCCGAAACACAGGAAATGCTCGATTTCTGCGGTGAGCACGGCATCGTCTCCGACGTCGAGATGATCAACATCCAGCAGATCAACGACGCCTATGAGCGGCTGCTCAACAGCGACGTGAAGTATCGTTTCGTCATCGACATGGCCTCGCTGAAGGCGTAGCGCTCAGAAGTCAGCTCGCGGCCCGTTTCGTCATGATGTTCACGGCGAAGCGGGCCGTTTTTTATGTCAGGCAAAAAAAAGACGCCGTGGAGTGAGTGATCCACGGCGTCATCGTCAGAGCGTCAACGTCAGGGGTAATTCACCCAGTCGCCGCCGTTCAGCCGTATCCAGGTTTTCCCCTGATAACGCATCACCACCGCCCCGTCGTTTTCCGACACCACCGGCGTCGTCGGCAGATTGTTGGTCAGTACCGACATGTTAACGTTGGCGGCGTTAAACACCTGACCGTCCACCACGCGGGAAATGAGCTCAGACAGCGCCTGCATGCTCGTCGGCGTATCCACGCGCAGCGGCTGTTCCTGATGCGGCGCTTTCATACCGGCGAACAGAATACCGACCGGCACGTGCGTGATACTCGGGCTTGGAATATCCCGAAGACCGGACATCTGCATCTTGTCGCCCGCCAGCGCCGCGCCATGTTCCGGCACGACAACCACCATCACCCGCCGTCCCGACTCATCGAGCTGGCGCATAAAGGCTTCGAGCTGATCGAACATCTGCTGCGCCCGCGGCTGATAAGCAGCGGAGCGCGTCGTCCCCAAATCGCGCGTCCCGTCATGCAGCGGGATCACGTTGAAGAAGGTCGCGCTGCGCGCGTCATTGCTCTGCCGACGTTCATCCAGCCAGCGTTGCATCAGCTGCGCGTCGTTAAATACCGGCGTGCCGTCGAACGAGGTATAGGCCGGTGCGATCCCCGCCTGAGACAGCAGCGGCGCCGCGATGCGGCCTTGCTCGCGCAGCGACTTCAGGTAGTTGCCGAAAAGACCCGGATGATCCAGCACCAGCTGCTGGCGGAAGCCCAGTTTTTCGAGATTATCGAACAGATAGCAGTGATCCGCCGTCGGCTTATAGATATCGTTGTGCGCCGTCTGACCGCAGCTGGCGCGCAACAGGCGAATACCCGCAGGACCGCTGTACCCGGTCGCCGAGTTGTAATTGCCGAGCAGAATGTCGAACCGTTTCCACAGCGGATGATGACGGAGCTGCACCGTATCCAAATCGGACCATGACAGCGAACAGATATTGATGATTAACACGTCAAACGGCTGCGAATCCGCTGGGAGAGTGTCAGGGAAATGCGTGACTCGCTGCTTTTCCTGCGCATAAAAACGCGACAAAAAGGCCGTTAAATTGGCGCTGGTCGGCGGCGCGCTCTCGTCGAGTCCATCCGGCGACGCGTTCGACGTACCGGGCAGCGGCGCACCGTTATTGATGACCACCTGAGGCGTGGCGGCCTTCGTGGGCAGTAGAGAGAAAGCCGGCCCAGCGATGTTGATCATGTTGATCCAGCACAGCATGGCCGTCACCAGTACGGTAATACGCACCCACTGGGCGACAAACAGGTACAGGACCCAGAGGACGAACCCGGTAGCGACCATCCGACCATTGATGAATCGGTCTGCCAGATCGAGCAGATAATCGCCTGAAAACGCGGTGAGCTGCGTACCTTGGCTGAGGATACTTTGGATCCCCGGCAGCCAGGTGTCGTGATAGAACAGCGCGATCCCGATGGGGATCGAGATCCACTGACGCAGCCGGTGCAGGCTCAGCGAGGGCAACGGAAACACCAGCCAGCAAAGAAAGACCAGGTTATCCAGCGCGTGAAAGTTGAGATAGCCGAACCATAGCAGTGCGAACTTCAGCAAGAAATAGAAATTCCAGCCGCCCAAACCTCGCCAGCTGCTCAGAGAGGACGCCGCATCGGGCGCCGCTTGTTTTACTTCTGTCATGATTATTTCACATCCGATTGTGAAGATTTTCGCCGCCAGGTTCCCTCATATTTCATCGCGCGCGACGGCGTCAGACGATGCATAAAACCCCGCCAACGGGCGGACAGCCAGCGAGGAAGAAACGCTCTCAATACTAAAAGGGTCAGCAGGAAAAAAATGCCTGCATGCATGATTTCCATCAGATTCATTTGGCCGCGCCCTCGCCCTGCGCCAGTCTGATGCGCTGCGGCACCCGACGCTCTGTGGGGGGAATCGACTCGGGTTTGGCCGCGCCGACGGCGGCGACCGTGACTTCCTTCAGCGCGCGCGGCATCCACGCGCTCATTAGACGAATTTCCGACAATATCGGCCGATCTTCGCACCAGACCTGACGGTCGGAGAAAATTTCGTCGTACGGCAACGGGAAGATGGACGTCAGCGCCGTTTTCAGGTCGTGCAGATGGCAAGAGAACAGGAACAGATACAGTCGGTTATCCATCACCGTGAACACATCGCCGTTACGACGGGTTTTGCACAGCGTCAATGCCTGCTCCGCCTTCAGCTGGCTCACCGGCGTCAACGCCACCAGCACGCCTTTGCTGTTTTCCGGCAACAGCGGATCGTTCATCAGTAGCGTCACGGTATGACAGAACGTCTCCAGAGGCATGAATCCCTTCTGGCGCAGTGGCTGTTGCAGCTTCCTCAGCACCGTAAAATCTTTCGGCACATAGCGCTGATAGCGTTGCCCCTGCAACCCCTCCAGCATGATCAGAAAGCGCGACAACGAGGTGCCGAACGGCACGATAATGTTCACGCCGCACGCCAGCAGCAGACGCTCGTCGTTCTGGCGTTGACCCACTTCCATCTCGCGCACGACGATTTTCAGCCCGGTGCCGCGCTGACTGCGCAGCCGGTGGATATGGCGAGCCAGTCCGCCGGTCTGATCGTTATGACTGAGGCAGAAAATGACAGTAGCGGAATCCGCCTCTTCGGCCTGCGCATAAACCCGATCGTTGCCGTCGTGTAATTGCCACTGGTTCGATAATGGAGGGGCCCCTTCCAATACGCTGCGTTCGGCAATAAAAATATGCTCGTCATTTAATGTTAAGGCCGTGTTTTGCTCTTCTTGTTTCATCAACGAAAAACGATCGTGCTCCAAAATTAATGCTAACTGTCTGTCTGCCAGTAATCGCGTAGCGTTATACCACCAATGGATTCTATATTTCCAATTATCTTTCTGATATTCGAGGCACGAAAATCCATTTAAATAACGAAATAGGCCGTGCAGATGATCACCCAATGAAATTATTTTTCTTCCATAGGTAATAATTACCATCGAAATCTTTTTGTTTTTTAATGTAGCATTTATTCTTTTTAACCACTCAGACAATTCTGAAGAAGTTAATTTGTCCCAATCGCTAACCTCGGTATAAAACAAAACCAATTGAGGACTTGATGAAGAAGAAAATAGACGTAAAAAGTCTTTATCCAACTTCAATAATGCTCTGCTGGTTTGCGGTAATGAATACATCGGAATGCGATCCGGCCCTGAAGTCAGCGGCGGAGTCAGCAGCTCGCGCGGCGCGGTAGCCGAGCTGACAAGCGTTACCGCCGCCTGAGCACTCATGACCTGTCGTGCCAGTGCAATAGCATCTTCCTGCCGTTGAACCGTAACCCAATAACAACCTGGCGGCTGCATCAGCATTAATTCATCCGGCAGCTGTTCTATTCCTAACGTAGAGAAATATTTCATAGATTATTTTTTATAATAAAGAGATCAAAACGACGTTATCATTTGTCGTCAATTTTAAAATAATTGTAATATACGCAACAATCATCATATCTTTATCCCATTAATTATGGCTCCCGACCACCTTTTAGATCACAATACAGATTAATCCGATAATTCTATTAAAGCCAAAAGCTTTATTCTTAATCACATATAAAACGATAACCATCAGTGGACGATGAAAAGAGAAAACGCCGTTTATAAAAATGCGGGTTGTGTACAGCCGCAAAATGACATTGCCATATTGAATAAAGTTTTTTCATTAGCACCTATTCGGTATGTCGATATTGCCAGAGAAAATCGTCTGGCCAGAGTAATTGCTCGCTGGTCTCTACTGCATGAATTTAATTCCGAGCAGCAAGAGAACGACACATCATGCCGATAATTGCGCTTCAGGGAATACGCGGCGGCACCGGAACCACCGCACTCACGTCCGCACTGGCCTGGGCTCTCAGCCAGAGCGGGGAATCGGTCATGGCGCTGGACTTTTCGCCCACCAATCAGCTCGGGATCCATTTCAACACGCCCGTGTCCTATCACGACGGCTGGATGCGCGCAGCACTCGAAGACGGTGACTGGCGAGAAAGCGTCATGCGCTATCTCAACGGCCTCGACTTCATCCCCTTCGGTCGACTGGACGACGCCGAACAGATGCACTACCACACCGCCTCCTCGGACATTCTCCAGCCCTGGATCGACGAGCGCCTGAACGCCCTGCGTCAGGACTACCGCTGGATCCTGTTGGATGTGCCAGCGCACCCGCTTCCGCTGGCGCAGAATTTGCTGCACGCGGCCGACCGGACGCTTCGGGTGATCGCGCCGGACGCCAACTGTCATTTGCGTTTGCATCGCGAACCGATCGACGCCAACAACCTGTATCTCCTCAACCGATTCAACGTCAACAGCGCCGTACAGCGGGATCTCCACCAGCTGTGGAGCAGTACGCTGCAAGCATTGCTGCCGATCATCGTCCATCAGGATGAAGCCTTTTCTGAAGCGTTGATGATGAAGCAGCCCGTGGGAGAATACCGCCCGTCCAGTCTGGCGACGGAGGAGATAGCAACGCTGGCGGCCTGGCTGCAACTGAACGTGACGGAGCCAACAGCATGAGTCCATTTCGCTGGCTGCTCTGTCCGCCGATTCATCAGGCGCTGCAGCGCCGCTACCGCGGCTATCGACGTCTGGGCGTATCCAGCCCAACGGCGTGTTTGCAGTGTCTGTGGATCGCGCTGGCCTGGATCTTTTGTCGTCTGGAAACCCCCGCCTGGCAACGCATTATCGCCAAACGGCGTCAGCTGTTTCCGCATATCGCCTCTCAGCGGCCGCGGCCGCTGGACGCACTGCGTTACCTGCTGCAACTCTCCTGGCTACTGCTGTTTTTCCCCGGCGATGCGCAACGTTCCTCGTTCCGTTGGCTGCTGGACGGCCGTCGGCGTGTTCACCAGTGGCTCGACGGCCTGCCGGAGCGCGCCCGGCAGCATCAGTTCCATACGCGGGCCGAACGTCAGGTGAGTCGGCTGCCGCTCTGGCTGCGGCGACTCACCTTGATCGGCTGCGCCGTCCTGGTCGGGCTGTTAGGGTTGCTGTGCATCTCACAGCCGTTCGACATCGCCACCCAGCTCGTTTTCGTCGTGCTGCTGTGGGGCATGGCGATGGTGGTGCGTCGGCTGCCCGGCCGTTTGCCGACCGTGATGCTGATTATGCTGTCGCTGACCGTTTCCTGCCGTTATCTCTGGTGGCGCTACAGTTCAACACTCAACTGGGACGATCCGGTCAGTCTGGTCTTCGGCCTGCTGCTGGTCGCCGCGGAAACTTACGCCTGGGGCGTGCTGGTTCTGGGCTATTTTCAAACGCTGTGGCCGCTGAATCGCCAGCCGGTGTCCTTGCCCGACGCGCCTGAAACGTGGCCCTCAGTCGACCTGCTGATCCCCACTTATAACGAACCGCTCAGCGTCGTCAAACCTACGCTCTACGCCGCGCTGGGCATCGACTGGCCGCAGGACAAGCTAACCATCTACGTGCTCGACGACGGCGACCGACCGGAGTTCCGCGAGTTTGCCGACAGCATCGGCGTTCGCTATATCGCGCGTTCCACCCACGAACACGCCAAAGCGGGCAACATCAACCACGCTCTGCGCACCGCCTGCAACAGCGAATACGTCACCATTTTCGACTGCGACCATGTACCGGCGCGCTCCTTCCTGCAGATGACGATGGGTTGGTTCCTGAAAGACTCGAAGCTGGCGATGCTGCAAACGCCGCACCACTTCTTCTCGCCGGACCCGTTCGAGCGCAACCTTGGCCGCTTCCGTCGTACGCCGAACGAAGGCACCCTGTTCTACGGACTGGTGCAGGACGGCAACGACGTCTGGGACGCCACGTTCTTCTGCGGCTCCTGCGCTATTATTCGCCGCTGCGCGCTGGATGAAATCGGCGGCATCGCCGTCGAAACCGTCACGGAAGATGCGCACACCTCGCTGCGTCTGCACCGGCTCGGTTACTCGTCGGCCTATATTCGTATCCCGCAGGCGGCCGGGCTGGCGACGGAGAGCCTGTCCGCGCACATCGGCCAGCGCATACGCTGGGCGCGGGGCATGGTGCAGATTTTTCGTCTGGACAATCCGCTGATGGGGAAAGGGCTGACCTTCATGCAGCGGCTGTGCTACGCCAATGCCATGCTGCACTTTCTCTCCGGCATTCCGCGGCTGATTTTCCTGTTAGCGCCGCTGGCCTTCCTGCTGTGCCACGCCTACATCATTTTCGCTCCGGCGCTGGCCATCGCGATTTACGTGCTGCCGCATATGCTGCACACCAGCCTGACCAACTCCCGCATTCAGGGACGCTATCGCCATTCGTTCTGGAGTGAGGTGTATGAAACCGTGCTGGCCTGGTATATCGCCCGTCCGACCACGGTCGCGCTGTTCAATCCCAACAAGGGCACGTTCAACGTGACGGCTAAAGGCGGTTTGGTCGCTCAAAAACATCTCGATTGGGTGATCACCCGACCTTACGTCCTGCTGGTGTTGCTGAATCTGGCAGGGCTGTTCATGGCGTTCTGGCGGCTGTACGACGGCCCGCAGAACGAAATGCTGACCGTGGTCATCAGCCTGATCTGGGTGTTGTACAACATGATAATCCTCGGCGGCGCGGTGTCCGTCGCAGTCGAAGCCCGACAGCTGCGTGAGTCGCACCGCGTGGATATCGATATGCCCGCCGCGCTGGCGCGGGAAAACGGCCATATGTTGCCTTGTACGCTGCGCGATTATTCAGACGGCGGCGTCGGCGTGGAACTGCGGGAAGCGCTGGCGTTGCGCAAGGACGAGAAGGTGTTTCTGATACTGCAACGTGACCGTCAGGAGTTCTACTTCCCCTGCTACGTCCAGCGCGTATTAGGACGGGCGGCCGGCATCCGGTTGCACAACCTGACGACCGAGCAACAGGTCGACTTCATTCAATGCACGTTCGCCCGCGCCGACACTTGGGCGCTGTGGCAGGACAGCTTTCCACAGGATAAACCCCTGCACAGCCTTGCAGACATCGCCGTGCTGGGTTTCAAAGGTTACTTACGTCTGGCCGAGTACGGACCGCCCCGATTACGGCGACTGTTCATGCTGCTGACGACGTTCGTCGCCTGGGTGGTTTCGTTTTTTCCCCAACAGGTCAGGATTAACTCTGCCGGCGCTCCCGGCCAGAAAGCATGACCCCACTGATGATGACACAATGACAAGAAGATTACGTTGGTTCACTTTTATTCTGTTTGGATTCTCTCCAATCACTCATGCGGACGTGCTCTCCGAGCACACCGCCACGGCGGATACGGTTGCCGCCATCGATAATGCCGCGCCGCCGAGCGCGCCGGAACCCGCGGAGACGACGCCTCCGGTGCGCGACAGCCTGCTGCCGTTCAGCCGTCTGGCGCCCCCGCCGGGCGGCTTCCAACTGCAAGGGATGCGCCCGGACGGTCAGATAGAGTTCGGCGTACGCAGCGATGAGCTGGTCACCCGCGCCGTACTCCAGCTGAACTATCGCCCGTCTCCCGCGCTGCTGCCGTCGCAGTCGCATCTGCAGGTCTTTCTGAACGATGCGCTGGTGGGGGTTGTGCCCATCACGACCGAACAGCTCGGCAAGAACAACCAGATTCAGCTGGATCTCGATCCGCGTTTTATCAGCGACTTCAACCGGGTCCGCCTCTCGCTGGTCGGTCACTACGCCAACCAGTGTGAAAACATCACCAATACGGCTATCTGGATGGCGATCGGTCAGGACAGCACGCTGAAGCTGACGCTGCAAAAGCTGCCGCTCAAGAACGACTTGTCCCACTTCCCGGAACCGTTCTTCGACAGCCGCGACGCCCAGCCGCTCCAGCTGCCGGTCGTGTTCTCCGCCCGTCCTTCGACGACGGAACAGCGCGCCGCGGCCGTATTGGCGTCCTGGTTCGGCGTCAAAGCCGACTGGCGCGGACAGCGTTTCCCGGTGCTGTATAACCAGCTGCCGTCGCATCAGCATGCCGTCGTCTTCGCCACCAATGCGCATCGCCCGGATTTCCTCAAAGCGTATCCGCTGGTCGACAAACCTACCGTGGAGATCCTCAGCCAGCCGGACGACCCGTACCACAAAATGCTGCTGATTCTGGGCCGGGACGACACCGATCTGATCACCGCCGTTCAGGGGATCGCACAGGGCGATGTCCTGCTGCGTGGCCAGTCGTCCACTATCGACAACGTCCGTCAGCTAGCGCCGCGTCTTCCTTATGACGCGCCGAACTGGGCGCATACCGACCGCCCGACCCGTTTCTCCGAGCTGCAGCAATATGAAGCGCAGTACCAGTCGGACGGGTTACAGCCTTCGCCGATCTCCATGCTGCTGAGATTGCCGCCGGATCTGTATCTGGTACGCGAACGCAGCATCGACATGAACGTCATGTATCGCTACACCTCGCCGCGCCAGAACGACGGATCTCGTCTGGCGGTGAACCTGAACAATCAGTTTGTGCAGGACGTGCCGTTGACGACGAAAAACAGCAGCGGCCAGTGGCTACTGCACGTCCCGCTGATTCAGGGACAGCAGGACACCAAATCGGCGGTGACGCTGCCCGCGCTGCGCCTGGGCGCGGCGAACCAGCTGCGCTTTGACTTCGACTACGCGGCGCGCCAGATCGGCAGCATCCATGATGAACAGTGCGAAACCGTCATGCCGGTCGCCAACCATGTGGTCATCGACGGCGACTCGACCGTCGACTTCTCCGGTTATCGTCACTATCTGGAAATGCCGTCGCTGCGCGCTTTCGCCAACGCGGGGTTCCCGTTCAGCCGCCATGCGGATCTGTCGCAGACGCTGCTGCTGGTGAACGCGCATCCGCAGCCCGGTCAGATCAGCACGCTGCTCAACGTGATGGGCAATATCGGCGCCCAGACCGGTTTCCCGGCCCTCAACGTTCGCATTGCTGACGACTGGGAGCAGGCGGAAACTCAGGACGTGGATCTGCTGATGATCGGCGGTCTGCCGGATAATCTGCGCGAAGGTCACGACGTGAATCTGCTGGTGGATACCACCAAAAGTTGGGTGAAAAAACCGCTGCGTCAGATGGCGCTGGATACGCCGGTCACCGCCGCCGACCGTAAGGCGGAGAGCCAGACCACGATCCTGTCTGAAGGACCGATGGCGGCTATCGTCAGTTTCCAGTCTCCCTACCATGACCAGCGCAGCGTCGTCGCGCTGCTGGCCGATACCCCGCGCGCCTACGAGCTGCTGAATGACGCGATGAACGATACCGGCAAACGCGCCGCTATCTTCGGCGCTGTCTCGATCATTCGCGAGTCCGGCGTCAATAGCCTCCGTGTCGGCGACACCTGGTTCGTGGGCTACCTGCCGTGGTGGGAAAGCATCTGGAGCGCGATGTCCTCGCATCCCGTCTGGCTGGCCTCCCTCGCCGTCTTCATGGTCATCCTGTTGGCATTAATGACCTGGCGACTGATGCGCCATATCAGCCAGCGTCGTCTCGACGACGAGGACGCGTCTCTGTGAGACGACTGACCGTTTCCTGCTGTGGTTTGCTGGCGCTGCTGTTCAGCAGCGTCGCACCGGCGGAATGCCGCTGGCCGCTGTGGGAACAGTTCCAGCAGGCCTATATCAGCGCCGAGGGTCAGGTCATCGATCCCCACGACGGCGACCCAATCACGACCTCCGAAGGACAAAGCTACGCGCTGTTTTTCGCCCTGGCGGCGAATGACCGCGACCGTTTTGACCGCATACTGAACTGGACGGAAACCCATCTGGCGAACGGCGATCTGACGCTGCACCTGCCCGGTTGGCTATGGGGACGCGATGCCGCCACCGGTCGCCAGACGCTGCTGGACGATAACTCCGCCGCCGATGCCGATCTGTGGATCGCTTACTCGCTGTTGCAGGCCGGGAAGCTGTGGCAAAGCCGCACTTATCAGGTCATGGGCACTCTGCTGCTCCAACGCATCGCCCGGGAAGAGACGGCCGAGGTCCCCGAGATCGGCCCCGTGCTGCTGCCCGGCAAAAACGGCTTTGCGTCGCAGACCCGCTGGACGGTCAATCCCAGCTATCTGCCGCCGCCGCTGCTCGCCAGCTTCGCGGAACAGTCCAGCCTCTGGTCTCGCCTGCATCGCACGGCGATCGCACTCTTGATCGCGACCGCGCCGCACGGATTTTCCCCGGACTGGATCGTATGGACGTCGGGATCGGGGTGGCATTTCGATGAAGCCAAAGGCCCGATCGGCAGCTATAACGCCATTCGGGTGTACCTGTGGGCCGCGATGCTGGATGACCACGACCCGGACAAGGCGTCGCTGTCGCAGGCGTTTATGCCGATGGCCCGCTATGTGGAAACCCACGGCGCGCCGCCGGCGCGTATTAACGTCAGTCACGCAGAGAGCGAGCCGCTTGGCAACGTCGGCTTTTCCGCCGCGCTGCTGCCGCTTCTCCAACACTCTCCCGCCCTGTCCGACCAACGCCAGCGAGTGTGGAACACCCCTTTTAGCGAAGAGGCCTATTACCGCACCGTACTGACCCTGTTCGGCACCGGTTGGGACAGCCACCTTTTCCGCTTTTCGCCGCACGGCGATGTCATCCCCGCCTGGAAAGAAACATGCGTAACATCAAAATAAACTGGCTGCGATTCATGCTGCCTGCCCTCGCCGGACTGCCTGCGGCGCCCGCCGTCTATGCCGTCAACGCGCCCGTTGCAGACAGTCAACGCGGTATTTCCCCCGTCAACTGGCTGCTGCAACAGGTTCGAATGGGGGAAACCACCCACCAGCTCGAACTGGTGAAGCGGTCGCTTTACCGTCTGGAGAATATCGCGCCCGATAACCCGGACGTCCTCGCCGCGCTATTGCGCCACGCGCTGATGCAGAGCGACAGAACCAAAGCCCAAAGTTATATGGACCGGCTGAACGCCGAGGCGCCGAACTCCGCGGCCGCCCGCGAGTCCACGGTCAGCATGATGCTGGCCACGGCGGAAGGTCGACAGCAGTGGCAAGAGGCCCGCCTGCTGGCGGCTTCCGGACGGCTGGTCGAGGCGCGCGCGGCCTACGACGCGCTGTTTCACGGCGTCTATCCGACCGTGGACACCTCCTACGAATACTGGCGGCTGGTCGCACGTATTCCCGGTCAGGAGCCGCAGGCGCTAAAACAGCTACAGGCGCTGGATCGCTTCCATCCCGGCAGCGTCAACGTCAGGATGCAGATTGCGCGGATGCTGTTCTCGCAGGACGATGTGCCACAAGCCGTCGCCACGATCCGCGCGCTGGCCGACAATGCCCGCGGGCGCGATGACGCCGCCGAACTGTGGCTCAAATACATCAAAGCTCAGCCGATTACCGACGACAGCGTAGCGCAGCTGCGCGATTACCTGACGACGTTCACCTCCGGGGATGAGTATCAAAATGGACGACAGGAGCTGGATCGCCAGCAGAGACTGCTGGCCGATCCGGTGTTTCAACAGCGCGCCGCCAGCCTGACCCGGGTCGCGCGAGGCGAAGGCGCGACGGCCATCCCCGCGCTGCAAAAAGCGCTGCGCGCCAATCCCAACGACGCCGAAGTGCTGGGAGCGATGGGCCAAGCGCTGGCGCGCAGCAATCAGCGCGCCGCCGCGGTTCGCTATTTTGAGCAGGCTATCCAGGCCGACGAAGCCAGTCTGAAGGTCGCCAAATGGCAGAGCCTGCTGGAGTCCACGCGTTACTGGCTGGCCGTCGACGGCGGCGACAGCGCGCTCGCCGCGCAGAATCTCGATATGGCCGAGCGGCAATACCGACAGGCGCGCTCGCTGGATGACGGCGGCAGCGATGCGGTCATCGGACTCGGCGACGTCGCGCTGGCGCGTCATGCCCCCCTCGCAGCGGAACAGCTGTATCGGCAGGCGCTGCAGATGGACAGCAACGCCACGGCGGCACGGCGGCTGGTGACGCTCTACCAGCAGGAGTCGCCGCAGAAGGCGATGGCGTTTATCGAGAACGGGCTAACGCCCGCGCAGAAACGCGCCCTGTTCGCCACGCTCAACGCGCTGCGCAGCGATACGCTGCGGGCGGATGCCGACCGGCTGGCCGCTCAGTCTCGCTGGACGCTGGCGGTCGAGAAGTACCGCGAGGCCGTCAGCTTCGCGCCGGAGGATGTCTGGCTGCACTATCGGCTCGCCGCCGCGCTACGCGCCGCCGGGCAACCGGAGGAAGCCGACCGCGAAATGGAGGCCATGTCGCGCCAGCAGCCGCACGACGCCACGCGACTCTATGCCTACAGCCTCTATCTGTCCGGCAGCGACCGGGCTCATCGCGCGCTGGCGTTGTTGAATAGCGTGCCGGAAGCACGCCGTGAGCAAAGTTTGCAGGATCTGATGACACGTTTGCAGCAAGAGGACGTTTACACCCGCGCCTATGCGCTGCACGCCGCCGGACTGGACGCGCAGGCGTACGAACTACTGCATACGCTGCCGGACACGCCGCGTCGCGGTATCGTTCTCGCCGACTGGGCGTTGGAGCGGGGAGAGACAGACACGGCGCTGGCCGGCTATCAGCAAGTGCTGACGCGCGACCCGCTGAACGGCGATGCACGCATCGGCCAGGCTGAAACGCTCGCCGCGCAGGGCCGTCGGCATGAGGCGCAAACGACGCTGAATGCGCTGTCGTCAGGCCCCGTCGAACCTTCGCTGGATCAGGGCAGACGCACCGCCAATCTTTGGTGGCAGTTGGGTGAACCTCAGCGGGCCAACTCGCTGTTCACACAGCTGAAACGCCGCGCCGCGCAGACGCCGCCCTCTCCGGATGCCGCAAGGGTTTATCGTGACGCCGCCAGCCTCGCCCGCCAGCAGGGACATCCCGACGAGGCGCTGGAGGATTACCGTCAGGCGATGGTCGACAGCGGTATCACGCCGACGCCGCCGCGCGATAACGCCGCCTTTACCGCCTTGACTCGCCTGCGCCTGGAAGACAGCTGGCTACAGCGTTCGGTGCGCGCCGACGCCGCGTCGCTCTACCGTCAGCAGGACACCACGCTCTCGGTGGCGCAGGATTACTCCCGCAACAAGGGAACCGGCGGTCAATCTGACTTCACCGCGCACACCACCATGTTGCAGGGCGAAACGCCGATCGCGAGCGGACGAGGATTCCTGCGCGTTGACCATGTTGCCGTCTCCGCAGGCCAGTTCAGCACCACGAATGGTACGCACACCAGCCTGTTCGGCACCTGCGCGGACTCAGGTTGCAGCCGCGATCGCACGCAACGCGCGGAAGGCGTGGCGCTGGGGGCGGGCTGGCGCAATCAGGACTGGTCGGCCGATCTGGGAACGACGCCGATAGGCTTTCGCGTCTTAAACTGGGTCGGCGGTATCAGCCATAACACCGACATCCACGATGTGGGCGTGACGCTCACCGCCTCGCGCCGTCCTATCTCCAGCTCGCTGCTGGCGTTCGCGGGCGCGCAAAACCCTGGCGGCGGCAACAGCAATACCTGGGGCGGCGTCGTGGCGACGGGAGGCGCGATCGGTCTGAGCTACGATCGCGGCGGCGATCACGGCCTGTGGGGCGACATCAGCGCTCATCGCATCGATGGTAAAAACGTCGCGGGCAACCAGCGACAGCGTCTGATGGGCGGGTATTACTACAAGCTGATCAACGAAGATCATCGCCGAGCGACCGTGGGTTTTAACAGCATGTTTTGGCGCTACCAGAAGGATCTCAGCGGCTACACCTATGGTCAGGGCGGCTATTACAGCCCGCAGCGCTACCTCTCGCTCGGGGTGCCTATCACTTATCGGCAGCGTTTCGACAACTGGTCGCTGGATCTGGGCGGCTCAGTCTCGTGGTCCCGTTCGAAAACCGCCGGTCAGCGACGTTATCCCGTCTACCCCGGTTTTAACAGCGATCAGGCCTCCGCCGACGGCAGTAGTCAGGGGATTGGCTACACGTTGCAGGCGCAGGTGGAACGACGTTTGACGGCGCATTGGACGCTGGGCCTCGGCGTCGATATCCAGAAAGCCAAAGACTATACGCCCAGCCATGCCCTGCTCTACATGCGCTATTCAGAAGCGGGCTGGCAAGGCGATATGGATCTGCCGATCCAGCCGATGACGCCTTCCGCGGACATTAAATAGCGTCGTCTTTTGCGGCGCGGTGGCCGCGATTCTCTCGTCTTCCCCTCGACCTGTCGCGCCGTGCGGCAGGTCATCTTCCCTCATGGCCCCCAACAACTTTTTCCCGCTCCGGGACAGGCGAGTGCTACACTTGTCGCATAAAGATTTCTGGCATAATGCATCTGGTCTAGAACCGCATCTCGCTGTTCCCCCACTCTTTTCAAACCAGCACTAATGTTCTGAATCATCTGTAGAATGGAGGCTTTCTTGATCGTCTATAGTCGCATTCAGGCTCGTAAATACAGAGCAGGACTGCTTGCCGCCGCCGTATTCCCTTTGCTCCTCAGCATAATCTTCAGCTATATCATCGCCCGACAGGATGTGAAGCGCGATCTGCAAGCCACGACTCAGGTGATTCTGCATCAGGCGGAAACGATTAACAGCATGGCCTGGAATCAGGTCGCCGAACTGAAAACGCTAGAGGGAAAGTCCTGTGAATCCGTACTCGGCGATCTGATCCGGCAAGGCACGCTTTCCGCCTATTTCCGTTCGATGGGGCTGCTGAGCGGCCAGGATATGTACTGTTCCTCCGTCTCCGGCGATCAGGTCATCCCACTGACGCAAATCATTCAGTATCCGCTGCCTGCCGAACAGCCCGAAATGTGGAGCATGTCGGTGCCGCGTACGCGTGGCGTGTCCACCCGCCCCGCGATTATTTTCGCCCGCCAGTTTTCGCCGACCTACGGCGCGTTTGTGGTCGTCGACGGTCAATATCTGCTCGACTTTATGAGCGCTATCAATAACGCGCGGCCTTATGAGCTGACCGTGCAGTTTAACGGCGGTTTTCGCATTCAGGAAGGCGAGAAAAGTCAAACGTCGCACCCGTTTATCTCGCCGCTGTATCACGAACGCGCATCCAAACGGTATCCGATCATCGTCAGCGCCGAGGTGCAGCCGGAGGAGATACAGCAAGACTGGCTGAATGACTTCCTGACGTTCCTGCCGCTGTCGCTGTTTCTGTCGCTGACCTTCATCTACATCGTGCAATCCTGGAAAAAGCGCAAGATGTCGCTCCGCGATGAGCTGCGCAAAGGGATACAGGCCAATGAGTTTTCGGTGCATTACCAGCCGCTGTACGACCTGAAGACCGAACGCTGTATCGGCGCCGAAGCGCTGTTGCGCTGGTTCAGACCGGGTGGCCGCACCATCAGTCCCGACATCTTCATTCCCTCCGCCGAGAACGAGGGGCTGATTATTCCGCTCACGCATCACTTGTTTAAGCTGCTGGCCGCTGACATTGGCAGTTGGACGTTACCGCAGGATTTCCGGCTGGGGATCAACATCGCCGCGGCGCATATTCATCATCCCGACTTCGTGAACGATATCCGCCAGTTGGCAAAAACGCTGCGGCCTCAGCGCGTACAGATTACCCTGGAGCTTACAGAGCGCAGTCTGATCAGCGACACTCAGGATGTCGTACAAAAGCTGACGCAGCTTCGTAGCGAAGGCATTCTTATCGCAGTGGACGATTTCGGGACGGGCCACTGTTCTCTGTCCTACCTGCAAATGTTCCCGCTGGACTATCTCAAGATAGACAAAGGCTTCATCGGCACCATCGAATCCGCCAATCGGGATACGCCGGTGCTCGACGCCATCATCAATCTGAGCCATCGTCTGGCGCTGAGAATGGTCGCCGAAGGCGTCAATTCCGCCTATGAATATGATTACCTCAAACGGTGCGGCGTTCAGCTGATGCAGGGATACCTGTACGCGCGCCCGATGAGCAGCGAAGCGCTGATGGCGTGGTTGAAAGAACAAGGCGAACGCAAATTCACCGCCGCCCCGGAGACCGAGACGGCGTAACCGCGCCGTGGCGGTGACGCAGGACGCGGCGGTCGCAGGCAGCCGCTTTCCCGCCGCCAGCGACGGTTACAGGAAACAGCCCCGCCCTTCCGTCGGCATCACCTCGCCCGCAGAGTTCTCGCCGCGCAGCACCCAACGATTGAACTGCGCCATCACCGCGCAGGAGTGATTGGGAAAGACCCGCATCAGGCTGCCCAGACGCGGCGGCTGCCCTTGATGCGGGATAAAACCGTGCTCTTCGGACAGCTTCTCCACCGTGTAGGCCAGCGGCAGGTGCTCGCTGATGGCGATCCCCCAATGACTCGCGCCCGTTCCATGAGGCCCGCGGTCGGACGTCAGCGCTTTTGAACCGGCATCAATGATGGCATAGCGATCGTTGACCGCCACCACTCGCGCCACGACGCTCATCGCCAAATCGTCCGGCTGGCACAGTCCGAGACGAATCGCCGTTAAATCCAGCAGCGCATAATTGCCCGGACGAATCTCATCCGTCCCCGCCGCGACCGGCGCCCCCAACGCAGTCGGCGTCGCGCCCGTGGAAATAGCGCAGCGGCTGACCGCGCCGTCTTGCAAAATGCGGGTCTGTAGCTGACTCAGCAGCGTCGCTTCCTCGGTGGCGATCGTCTGGATCTGCGCAATCCCCGACGCCCCGTAGGCATGACCGGCATGAGAGACCAAACCGCCGAATCGCAGCTCGGGACAGCGGGCGATATGCCCCGCCAACGTGACGCCCGCTTCACCATGCGGATTTACGCCCACCCGGCCCAGCCCCACATCGACCTTCACATATACCGTTACGGGATCGTTGCCTTGTTCCCGCACCGCGCGGGCGATGGCTTCGACCCCCATCGGTTCAGCGGCGATAAAAGACACCCGCGCCCGGCGATAGGCGGCCTCAACCAGCAGCTCGCGGATGCTTTCAGGAACAATGACAGGGTAGGCCAACAGGACATCTTCGATGCCGCCTTCGATAAAGGCGACGCCTTCGCTCGGTTTGGATACCGTAATCCCTACCGCGCCCGCCGCGATCTGCCGACGGGCAATCACGACGCTCTTGTGCGTTTTGACGTGGGGTCGCAAGCTGACGCCCGCCGCGTCCGCTTTCAACTGCATCTGCCGTAGATTCCGCTGCAAACGCAGATCGTCAATCTCGATATACGGCGTCAATCTATCGTCGCGGTATGGCCGCAGGTAATCCGATCCCCGATTCTGGCGCATGGCAACACTCCTGATGATGAAGAGACAAACGGCGAAGCGGGTGGAAACCCCGTTCGACGGGTAACGATGCAGCCCGGATTCACGTCGGCGACCGCTTCGTACCGATAGCAATACCGCATCCGTCGATAGGGTGAAAGCAAAACTGAGGCTGACGGCGGAATGCAAGGCGCAGGCGAAAACGTTGGCGACACTCCCGAGGCCGGAAAATAGAGATAATTCTGTTTATGATGAGAAAGCGTAGTATTTCGTTGAGAATGAAAATAGCTTCACCTACTCTGAGCCACTGAAATAGCCCCGACCCACTGAGTTTCAGAGTATCGACTATGAATAAAAAACTGAGCTATATACAGTACTTGCGTGGTATTGCCGCCGTTATGGTTATTTTCGCGCACACCACAACGGCCATCTATGATGGTGGTATTCAAAATGGATATCGACTCGAAGATCTCGGCACGTTGGGCGTCTATATATTTTTCATTATCAGCGGTTTTATCATGATGAAAGCCACGTATAAAAAAACGTGGTCGCCGCAAGAAGCAAAAACCTTTCTGATCCACCGATTCAACCGGGTTATTCCCCCTTATTGGTTCTGGACTACCGCGCTGCTGGCGCTGTGGCTTGCCGGGCTGGCGTTGAAGAGTCACCACTTCGATATGGGCAAAATCCTCAGTTCTTACCTGCTGTTACCACGTATCGGCGAGGACGGCCGCATTAACCCGATCTTGTCTCAGGGATGGACGCTGATTTACGAAATGTTTTTTTATTGCCTGTTTGCGGTGTGTATTTTCTTCGGTAAGAAAAACCGGATATTGCTGACCCTGTCGTTCTGTTTCCTGCTTTCTTATCTCATCGGGAAATGGCTCCCGGCGGATACGGGCGCCAGCCTATTATTGACCAACCCTATTCTGCTGTATTTTCTCGCGGGCATGGTTATTTTCTTTTTATCCGAGCGAATGACCGTGAAAAATGGGTTTTTATTATCGGCAATGGTGCTGGTCCTTTACTTGATTTGTCGTCTATTCCAACCCGCCTGGCTGCCCGTTATTTTTTCTATCACACCTATTTTTATTGTCCTGTTTTCCGCCTGCTCTCTGGAAGGATGGACCTCCCGCGCGTTAATGCTGATCGGCGATGCATCCTATTCCATTTATTTGGCGCACGGATTCGTCACCATGACGTTATCCATGCTGATGAAAAAGCTGTCCGTCAGTGACATTAATCAAACGGCGGTGATTATTCTGACCACGCTGGTTTCGCTGGCCGTCGGGATTGTCGCCTACCGTGTGGTGGAAAAACCGCTGACCGCGCTCATCCCCAACAAACGCACCGTCAAGGCCTGATGAGGCTCGGAAGGAAACAGTGACGTCAGATGCGGTCTCACATAGCCGTATCTGACGCCGCTCAATAAACGGCTACAGCCAACCCTTTGTTCTGAACTCCCGCATCAGCTTGGTAAAGGTGTGCATTTCTTCCGGCGTACCCATGGAAATTCGGCACCAGTCGGTGGCGGGCGGAAAAGCGCGGCCAATCAAGATGCCGTGTTCTTTCATGCGTTTCTGATATCCTTCTAGCGGCACCTTGATACGGTGAAACAAGAAGTTAGCCTCTGACGGCAAATACTCCAGGTCCAGGGACTTCAAGGTATCGATCAGAATCTGACGGGACGTATCGATGGTTTTCTTGCTGTAGTTAATGAAGGCTTTGTCGTCGAGCGACGCGCTGGCGGCCGCAATCGCACAGAAGTTCAGCGATTCGGACGTGTTGTAGTTCGCCATCTTCGCCAGCAGCTCAGGCTTACCGATCGCATAGCCCGCGCGCATACCCGCCATCGCGAAGATTTTCGAAAACGTCTTCAGCAGGATGATGTTGTCGTACCCCTCTCGGATCAGCCCGTCCACCGAGCGGAACCGTGAGTCGTTGACGAACTCGGCGTAGGCTTCATCCACCAGAAACAGCGTATCCTTCGGTTTGCTTTTGATCCACGGTTCGATCAGATCCGCGGGCGTAATAGTGGCGGTGGGATTGTTGGGGTTGACGATGTAAACGAGGGTCGGACCGTCATAAGCGGCGACGGTTTTTTTCATCGCTTCAATATCAAACTTCCAGCCCGGCAGCATGGGCAGCCGAACAATATTCATCCCCATGATTTTGGCGTACTTAGGACCGCCTTCGTAGGTCAGTTCAGGGATAACCAGCTGCGTTTTCGCCGTCCCCAGCGCTTCGAAACAAGAACGAATCCCCTCGCAGGAGCCTTGCAGCATCAGCACGTTGCTCTTATCCACGCCGTGCAGTCCGGCGATTTTTTCCTGCAGCTGCCCTTGCTCCTTGTAGGGATAGCGGTTGGCCTTGGCGATAGCCAGACGCGCCGCTTCTTGCCCTTTAGGCGACATCCCCAATGGGTTTTCATTATAGTTAATGCGAATCACCGACTCCGTGGAGGTATCGCCGCTTTTGCTGCCGGCGATAGAAGAAGCCAGCGCCGATTTGTTCAGCCCTGCCAGCGCCAAACCGCCGAGTAACGCCCCTGAATATTTGAACATCTCACGGCGTTTTTGATTGATGAGGGTTATGTCGCTCATGTGCCTGTGCTCCCTTATGTGAATATACACAACTTTACACAAGCAAAGGTTATACCAAACCTATACAGGAAAAGATCGGGCTTAGGCCTGACAGGCTCTCACCTGACGTTCGGGAAACGAATATGCACGTGAAACTGGTATTGCAACGTTTCCTCGCCCCTCATCAATGTGCGCATCCAAAGGTCTTTAGGTGGTATCGCCTTAACAACCAAGGCGGTTAAATATCAACCGCATGCACCTTAACCGATATTCGGCTGCACTAAAAAAGCGCCGCCCCTCTTTACCATTCCGCTCACATCGTGTTTATTGCTTATCCGGATCATTATCCGCCAACGATACATGCCGGCTCTTCGGCGAGGAAAAACCACTGATTTTCCGAGGACACTATGACAATAACGCGTTACCCCCATCTCGCGCATTGGGGCGCCTTTACAGCCGTAGTGGAAGACGGCAGGTTGATTGGCTGCGAGCCGTTTGCCGCCGACCCCGATCCGTCGCCGATGCTCGACAGCATCGTGCCGCTGGTCTATTCGCCACAGCGCATCCGTAAACCCGCCGTCCGCCGTTCCTGGCTGGCTAAACGGGAAAATAGCGACACGTCGCTGCGCGGCAAAGAGCCGTTTGTGGAAGTGGACTGGGACGTCGCACTGGATCTGGTGGCCGAAGAAAACCGCCGCGTGCGCGATCGCTACGGCGCCGACGGTCTGTTCGCCGGTTCGTACGGCTGGTCCTCCGCCGGGCGCTACCACCACGCGCGCTCGCAGGTGCGCCGTTTCTACTTCTCCGGCGGCGGTGCGGTCGATCAGGCGGGTAACTACAGCTGGGGCGCGGCGCAGTTCTTCCTGCCTTACGTTATCGGCACCTTCCATCCGCTCACTGGTAAAGTCACCGAATGGCGCAGTGTCGCCGAGCATTGCCAGCTGTTTATCGCCTTTGGCGGGCTGGCGCTGAAAAATGCTCAGGTGGCCTCCGGCGGCGCGGGACAGCATACGCTGAAAGTCGCGCTGGAAACGCTCAAGGCCCGAGGGATACCGGTCATCAACATCAGTCCGATGCGCGACGACTGCCCGGCGTTCGTCGACGCGGAATGGATACCGATTCGCCCCAACACTGATGTGGCGCTGATGCTGGCGTTAGGATTCGAGATTCGCCGACTCGACGCGGACGATCGCGCGTTTTTGGCTCGCTACTGCGTGGGCTACGACGCCCTGAGCGACTATCTTGACGGCCGCACTGACGGCACGCCCAAAACACCGGAGTGGGCCAGCGCCATCACCGGTATTCCGGCCGAGCGGATCGCGCGGCTCGCGAAGCAGCTTATCGGCGTGCGCAGCTTTATCACCTGTTCCTACTCGGTACAGCGCGCGCACCGCGGCGAACAGCCCTACTGGATGATGATCGCCCTATCCGCCATGTTGGGCCAGGTCGGATTACCCGGCGGCGGCTTCTCGTTCGGACATGGTTCGATGAACAGCGTCGGCAACGAGCGGATCGCCACGCCCGCCCCCGCCTCTCCCTCTGTGCCGAATCGCGGCAGCATCATTCCCGTCGCACGCATCGCCGACATGCTGTTGCAACCAGGCCAGCCCTATACGTTTCAGGGGCAGACGCATACCTATCCAGATATCCATCTGATCCACTGGGCAGGCGGCAACCCGTTCCATCATCACCAACAGCTCAACCGACTGGTGGAAGGCTGGCGCAAGCCGGATACCGTCGTCGTGCAGGATATCGTCTGGACGCCCGCCGCCCGCATGGCCGATATCGTACTGCCGGTCACCACCACGCTGGAACGCAATGACATCGGCGGTTCGTCGCGCGATCGCTATATTTTCGCCATGCATCAGGCCATAGCGCCGCAGCATCACGCCCGCAACGACGTGGATATTTTCAGCGAGCTGGCGCAGCGACTCGGCTACGGCGACGAATTCACGCAGGGCCGCAGCGAGCGCGACTGGCTGGCGATGATGTACCAGCAGTGCCGTGAACGTCAGGGCGAGACGGGGCAGGACTGGCCGGATTTCGAGGCGTTCTGGCGTCAGGGTTACGTCGAAATTCCGATGGACGATAAGCCGTTTGTCTTCTTCGAGGCGTTCCGTGACGACCCGGAACAGCATGCGTTGAAGACCCCCAGCGGCAAAATCGAACTGTTCAGCGAGACGCTGGCGGGCTACCGCTATGACGACTTTGGTCCGCATCCCGAGTGGCGTCCGCCGGTCGAGTGGCTGGGCGCCGACTCGGCGCAACAATGGCCGCTTCACTTTATCTCCATTCAGCCGTCGGACCGGCTGCATAGTCAGCTCGGCAGCACACCTCAGGTCGCCGCCAACATGACGGCTGGGCGGGAAACGCTCTATATGCACCCGGAGGATGCGGTGGCGCGAAATATCGCCGACGGTATGCAGGTCGAAGTCCATAACGCGCGCGGACGCATCTATGGCGGGGTGAAAATCACCGACGGCGTCACGCCGGGCGTGGTGATCATGTCCACCGGCGCATGGTTCGATCCGGGCTGGGAACAGAAAGAGTGGGACCCGGTGGAAAGATCCGGCAATGCCAACGTGCTGACGCTGGATATCGGCACCTCTTCCCTCACCCAAGGCCCCAATGCCATGAGCTGCCTGGTCGAGGTGGTCGCCGCGCCGCACACCACGACGGCCTGACGTTCCCATCGACATCAACGGCCCTCGCAATGAGGGCCGTTTCTTTTTTATCACGCCCTGGTCTTCATCACTCGATTTATGGTATCGAAAGGTTCCTTCGTCGGAGACAGCTCCGTATGCTGTTTAGCGACCGGCGAACACGATGGCCGGTTATACAAACCACAGAGTCGGTATGAGTTCGAGAGGAGATAGGGATGACATCAGGAAAATGGCGATTGGCATTAAGCTTATCAGGACTCCTCACCGTAGGACCGACCTATGCGGTCTCCATTCCCGCCGTGGAGGCAAAACAGGGAATGGTGGTGAGTTCGCAGCACCTGGCTTCACAGGTGGGCGTTGATATCCTGAAAATGGGGGGAAATGCGGTGGATGCGGCGGTTGCCGTCGGCTACGCCCAGGCGGTGGTTAACGCCTGTTGCGGCAATATCGGCGGCGGAGGCTTTATGACCCTGCATCTGGCGAACGGTAAAGACACCTTCATCAACTTCCGCGAAACCGCCCCGGCGGCGGCCAAAGCCGATATGTATCTGGACGCGGAAGGCAAAGTGAACCCCGGCGCCAGCCTGTATGGCTATCTGGCGGTCGGCGTGCCCGGCACCGTGATGGGGCTGGAAACCGCGCGTGAAAAATACGGGACGATGAGCCGTCAGCAGCTGCTGGCGCCGGCCATCAAACTGGCTCGCGAAGGATTTATTCTCAACCGCGGCGACACCGATATCATGAACACCACCGTCAAACGTTTCAGACAAGATCCGGAAGCGGCCCGCCTCTTCCTGCGCCCGGATGGATCGCCGATGCAGCCGGGTGACCGGCTGGTGCAAAAAGATCTGGCGCGCACCCTGCAAAGCATCGCCGATCGCGGCCCCGACGCCTTCTATAAGGGAGAGTTACCGCGCAAAATCGAAGCGGCGGCGAAAAAAGGCGGCGGTATCATCACCGCGGCGGACTTCGCCCGTTATACGGTCACGGAAACCACGCCGATTAGCTGCACCTATCGGGGCTACAAATTTATCTCTTCCCCTCCGCCGAGCTCCGGCGGCGTCACACTGTGCGAAACGCTGAACATTCTGGAAGGATACGACCTGAAAAGCATGGGCTATAACTCCGCGCAGGCCATCCACACGGTGACCGAAGCGCTACGCCACGCCTACATGGATCGCAATACTTATCTGGGCGACCCCGCTTTTGTGCATAACCCGCTTGATCGTTTGTTGAGCAAAACCTACGCCGCGGATATCCGCCGCAAGATCGACCCGGAGAAGGCCACGCCGTCGACGCAGGTCGCGCCCGGCACGGAACCGCATGAGAAACCGGAAACCACCCACTATTCCATTGTCGATAGTCAGGGAAATGCGGTGTCCACCACTTATACCGTCAACGGGCGTTTCGGCGCCGTGGTGATCACACCCGGCACCGGCTTCTTCCTGAACGATGAAATGGACGACTTCACCGCCAAAGTCGGGGAAAAGAACCTCTACGGCCTGGTTCAAGGAGAACGGAACGCCATCGCGCCGGGCAAACGTCCGCTGTCATCCATGAGCCCGTCGCTGGTCACCAAAGACGGCAAAATTTTCCTGGTGCTGGGATCGCCCGGCGGCTCGCGCATCATCAGCATTACGCTGCAAACGGCGTTGAATATTATCGACTTCGGGATGACGCCGCAGGAAGCAGTGGATGCGCCACGTATCCATCATCAATGGCTGCCGGATGAGGTCTACTATGAACGGCGCGGCTTGTCCGCCGATACGCTGAAACTGCTGGCGGAACGCGGGTATAAGATGATTGAACAAACGCCCTGGGGCGCTGCCGAACTGATTATGGAGGGTCTGCCCGGTATTCAGGGCGTGGAGCCCGCCAACTCAGGCAATGACTCCGCCGTGTCCGATAAAGTACGCGAAGGGTATCTGTATGGCGCGAACGACTCCCGGCGACCTGCGGGTTCGGCGGTAGGCTACTAAAAGGAAACGAACGAAACGCAGAGGCCGACACGCGCGCGAAAGACGGCCTCTGCGCAGATAGAGCGGGCAGAAATTACTGCAACAAAACGCCCTGAATCAGGCTGGCTTTCACCACATGAACTTCTGAAATATCAAGTGCCTCCATGAAGCCTTCAACCAGCAACAGGTTCGTCACGTCCGTGGCTTTGTATTTGCCCTGTAACTGCGAGTCGTCCATATGGCTCTTTTTGCCGACGATGTTCTTCAACTCCTCCAGACGATAGCTGTTGCGCCCCGTGCCGAGCTGGCCGGAAATGGAGTAGCTGTGTACGCCGCCGATCCCGATGACCAGCTTGCGCGCGGCGGCAAGACGGATCTCGGGCCGAACATGCGTCGTCGCGTAGAAACGAACAAAACGCAGGATCATCGGCAGTTGATCGCCGACCGGGTTAGGTGAGGAGACCGCCCGCAACTCCTTGTTCTGGAAAACATCAATCACCATATCCTTCAGGCTGACCGCCGCCAGCTTGCCCAGATAGACAACCGGCTTTAGGTGACCGTTGATCGGCTCGAAGCTGGTCATCTGCATAGAACCGCCGCCGATGTCCCACACCAGAATGTCGCTATTGCTCAGCGCGGGTTGGTTCAGCGTGGCTTTCGCGGACATAAATCCCAGCAGCGCTTCCTGTTCCTGGCTAAGGACTTTGATGGACAGTCCGGTGTTGCGCTCAAAGTCGGCGATCACCTGCTCGCCGTTGCTGGCGGAACGAAAAACCTCCGTCGCCACGCCGCTGATGCGGGTCGGGTGCCACTGATTCACCTCATGGAGCAGCGACTGCAGCGTCGCCAGCCCTTCATTGGCAATCGCCGGGCTCAGATCGCCGTTAAGGGAACGCGCTAGATCCGCGTTGTAACCGACTGGTTGTTCGTGTTGATACAAGATATTGCCGAGTACGCCGTGGCAAACGTCCACCTCCGCGACCATCGCTTTGGTGGTGCCGGAGCCAATGTCGAACCCGGCACGGGTTTCAATACAGTCTGAAGCCTGTACATAACCGATACTCAAAAAAAGGCCGGCAAGTGCCAGCAGGCTGCGTGTAGCTTTTATCATGGTAGTCCCTTGATCTCGGCCGTTCCCGCTGCCAGAAATAGCGCCCAACGCTGCGCAAGCGTTTCAGCCACTCTGAACGGAATCTGGGATACGGCGCGATGGTTATAATTGTTTTGGATCCCCAACGGGGAGCATGTCAGGTCGCACAGCGCTCTCATGATTGCGCGTGGTAGGCCATTCATCTTGCGCCATTGCGAACACATTGTGTGATGACGTCACCGTGACATACCGTCCCGAAGGCCGCCTGACGGGGAATCCATCCTACGGCCCCCGTAAGCGCGCCCATAATGCGATATGGCGGGGAGCGGGTCAAATTCCCATTATCATCACGCGGACAAATATCGGCGGGCGCAATCGTCTTTTTTTACAATCACTTAACCAGAACCACGTTATTTTGAAACGCGACGCTTACCGGCTGTTTGGCAACGCGATGTTAAAAGCATAGAGGAAAACCCCGCGCTCGCCACTGCGCGACACGCCCGGTATTACAGGCTTAAAACTCATCGGAAAGGGGATGATTCTTCGCCAGCGCGGCTGGTTGAGGAACTTGCCCTATTCAAGGAACTCATCTAAGATTTCACCAAATTGAGAATGAACGTTCATTCTCAATTTACACAAAAGCACGTGGCGATAATTATCGTGCCTTATCATTTACAGACCGCCGCCCACTTTCGCCGCGTGTCGGTCGGAGCCAACCATGCCGTCAGAAACGCCAAAACATCACTCTTTCCGCGAGCGAGAGGATCGCATCATTGCCGCCGCGCGTCAGTGTTTTCGCCGGGCAGGCTTCCACGGCGCAGGGATGGCGGAAATTGCCCGCGTCGCTGAATTGAGCGTCGGACAGATTTATCGCTATTTCGCCAACAAGGACGCGATTATCGAGGAGATGGTTTACCGCATCGCAGAAGCCAGGATCGCGCCGCTGGAACAGGATTTGAACCATACCGTGCGCATGCCGGACATTCTGGTCGGCAACGCGCCCTACGATGAGATGTACCACGACAGCGACGACAACGCATTGATGCTCGAAGCCACGGCCGAGGCCAGCCGTAATCCGCGCGTGGCGGAGATCCTCAAAGCCGCCGACGCACGTATTTTCAATCAAGCCTGCCTGATGCTGCAAAAACGCTATCCTCGGCTCTCCCAGGCGTCTATCGCCGCGCGGGTAGAACTGATGGCCGCGCTGGTGCAAGGCACCTCGACGCGCTCGCTGTTGGCGTTTTCCGCTCCGCGGGCGGAATTACATCAGCTCTATCAACACATCATTAACCTGCTTTTTTCGGAAGATGAGGCTTTATGAAAACCCACTCCCCTACCCGTCTTGGCTATGCGCTCATGCTGGGTTCGCTGGCCGCACTGGGCCCGCTGTGTACCGATTTATATCTGCCGGCGCTGCCTCAACTGACGACCGAGCTCAGTACCAACACGTCTACCGCGCAGCTCAGCCTGACCGCCGGGCTGCTGGGACTCGGCGGCGGTCAGCTGATTTTTGGCCCGCTCAGCGATGCGCTCGGCCGAATGCGCCCCCTGCTGTTTTCGCTGGCGCTGCTGCTGGCCGCGTCGATAGGGTGCGCCCTCGCTACCGATATCCATCAACTGCTGGCGGCGCGTCTGTTACAGGGCATTGCCGGTGCTGGCGGCGCTGTTTTATCGCGCGCGGTGGCCCGCGACCTGTACGCCGGACATGAACTGACCCGCTTTTTCGCCTTATTGATGTTGGTGAACGGGTTGGCGCCGATCTTTGCGCCGGTGTTGGGCGGTGCGCTGATGGGCCTCACCGACTGGCGCGGCATCTTCGTCGCGCTAGCGACCGTCGCGATGCTGTTACTGCTCTTGTCCGCATTCAGGATGCGAGAAACGTTGCCGCAAGAGCGGCGAATCAGCGGCGGCCTGAGCGCGATGCTGTCGTCGCTTGGCGGGCTGCTGCGGGAACGTCAGTTTATGGGAATGTGTCTGGCGCAAGGGCTGTCAGGCGCAGGCATGTTCGCCTATATCGGCGCTTCGCCGTTCGTCTTACAGCAAATCTACGGGTTAAGCCCACAAACCTTCAGCCTGTGTTTCGCCCTGAACGGTATCGGGCTGATTGTCGCCGGACAGCTGTCCGCGCGCTTTAGCCGACACCATCGGGAAGAACGCGTGCTGCGCGTGGGGTTGACGATTGCGGTGCTGGCCTCTGCGATACTGCTCGCCGCCGGTCTGACGCAGGCGTCGCTGGTGTGGATTCTGGTGCCGCTGTTTTTCGCCGTCGCGATGATCGGTGTCATTGGCCCCTGCGCGTCCGCGCTGGCAATGCAAAGTCAGGGAAATCAGGCGGGGAGCGCGTCAGCGCTGATTGGTCTGAGTATGTTCGCGCTGGGGGCGTTGAGCGTCCCGTTGACCGGGCTGGCGGGCACCAGCGCCACGTCGATGGCACTGGTCATGCTTGGGTGTTATGGGCTGGCGGTGCTGTCTTACGTGCTGCTAGTCGTTAAAACGCGAGCGGCCTAAGCCGCTCCGTCCGACAACGCCCTGTCGCCAGAGCGTTGTCGCCTCCCCCTTCATGCGTATCAGATAGCGCTTTCCGGGAACAGGAAGGGATTGATACTGCTACGAAAGAAACCTTCTTCTTCCATTCTGATATCCAGCACCAGGGAGGCCAGATCGTCCGCCACCGCTTCCACCCGGCAGTCTTTTTCCTGATAGAGCAGTTTGATGTAGGTGCCGCAATCGCCACAGCTTTCCGTTTGATGAGACGCCATACTATCGTCATCCAACGACCAGTAACTCAGCTGTTCGGACTGTTCACAGTTGCTGCATTTCACGCGCGCCATATGCCACTCTGTTTCACACAGGTTGCAGTGCAGATAGCGCAGGCCGCTTTCCGCCCCCATGTGCACCACGCCGGACACGGGAATGCCGCCGCAGACCGGACAGAACTGGCGATGTTCGCCCTCCTCCGGGAGCACCTGACCGGGCAGTTGGCTGGCCATTTGCGCCCAATACAGCGACAGCGCGGCCCACACGAACGGCGCTTTATCATTGCTCTCGGCGCAAAAAGACTGACTGAAGAGCGCATCGGCCAACGCTTCCTTCTCCGGCCCAGACATCTTTTCCAGATTTTCCAGCGCGCTAAGGATCTGGCCGCTCATCTGCGGCTTTAACTCTTCAATCAACGCCTGCAATAGCGTGAGCCAATGCGCATCGCGACGAAAATGCGCGGCATCCAACGGCGGCTGTCCGCCGGTTTGCACAAGGCGTGTGAAGTCCATCGTCAACGGATGGTCGTGTTGAACATGCTGCTGCGCTTCCACTACCTGCGCGGCAAACGTCAGGTAGTCGCCCAGCGGGTGGTTATCCGCCAATTGACGCAGCCGTTCGGCGCGGCCGCTGTACAGGCTTTTCAAATTAGCGAACAGCAACGACGGGACCGTTCCCAGTGTGGACGTCGCCGCTTCGCCTGCTGGCTGTTCCTGAGGAACAATATGAATACTCATCAGGGTTCTTTTCCGGTTGTAGTGACAGTGACGGACTGGCCGTAATCAGCCAGAACGACGCGCTTCCAAGGGGAGTATACCCCACATGCGATATTCGTTTCCCGCGGCGCCGGCCGCTGGAACGATCCGGTGCGACATTGACCGTATCACTTTAAGTGTAGGACGAAATTACCTTTTTAACCGTTTTCGCGCGGCAGAAGGGGTTTTGTGACGCAAAAGCGTCGTGCGGGAGGAATCGTGTCGCGGTGTGGTAGTGGTCAGCGGGAGGCGTTTCACTCCCCCGCAGAACCTGCGTATGCCATCGGAAAAACGTTCAATGCGTTGCCCCGTGATCGGGCGATCTTTGCAGGCCGCGAATCGCTCACGGCCCATCGACATAACGATGAGCCATTAGCTCACCGCAGGCGCATGATAAACATCAGCCGAACATGCGCTCAAGATAGCGAGACAGCATAGCGCGTGAGGTGAAACCGTGCGGAATGCCCACATAAGACGGAGTTTCAGACTCGGGGTCGAGCGGGAAGCGCTCATAGGCCGGACTGCTGCGCAGCGTTTCCGCGGGATGGGCGTATTTCAGACTTTTCGCACCCTGACTGGGGTGGATAACCACGGCGGTACGCCCCATTCTGGCCTCGCGATTCACATAAACGTAGTGTTCGCCTTTGTAGAATCCATACGCTTTGTCCGTCACGGTATCGCGAGTAAATCCTTCTTTCTCAAATACTTGAGCTACTTCATCAGGGCGTAAATACATCAATTGTCCTCCCTCTACGCTAATCTGAGGGAGTGACCATAACTCACTGAATTCGTGCGACAACCGGACTACTCCGAACCTGCCTCTGTCGCCGCGGCCCGCGCCAACCGTGCCTGACGCACAAATTCCACCAGCAGGCGACGCGCCCAAAGGGGTTCTTCCGACACCGTCAGCGTCGGCTGACGGTTGTTTTTCAGACAGGCGTTCATCACGCTCGCATCCATTTCCGGATGAAACTGGAAGGACAACGTCGTGGGCGAATAACGTAGGATCTGACAGCCGTCCAGCGTCGATGACGCTAACACCTGCGCGCCTGGCGGCGGTGTGACGACGGACTGGAGATGCGTCAGATAGGCGCTAAATTCTGTCGGCAGTTCGGACAGCAACGCATCCTGAGCCGCCGCCGGTTTGAGCGACACGGTTTCCAACCCCACTTCTTTCCCCTGCGGATTATCAGTCACCGTTCCGCCCAATGCGTCTGCCAACAGCTGATGTCCATAGCATACGCCCAGCAGCGGCAGCTGTTCGTCCACGGCCCGCCGCAGCCATGCCCCCGTGCGTTCACTCCAATCCAGGCGGTCGGTGACCATCGCCCACGAACCGGTCACTATCGCGGCGCTTAGCGCAGAAGGCGGCGGCAGCGTCTCATTCAAGTCGGGGCGCACCATCAGCAGTTCGCCAAGTTCCAGCGGCGCCAGCGCGCTGCGAAACCAGTCCGACTGCTGGCCGACGGCGGCGGCGATAGGCGCAGGCGGTTCGCCCATTTGGATAATCAAAATCGGTTTTTCAGCACGCTTCATCTGTTTTTCTTCAAGCCATCGAGAAAGGAATAACGCAGAACGTAGCACTCCCGTGGCCGTTTGTCATCGCCCACCCAAACCCTGTTGGACGCTGACGTCTATTGCTCCGGATACGCGACCTGTCGTGCTGCTTTCGCGCCCCAGATTGACAGGAAACGCGCTAAGCCCACCATCGCATAACGGACACAAAAAAGCCGTCGCACAGGCGACGGCTCCAGACGATGCGATGAAAACCGCGACTAACGGACGTTATTCGATGCCGCGGCTGCGCAGGTAATCTTCATAGCTTCCGGTGAAGTCGATCACTTTCTCAGGCGTGATTTCCAGCACACGGGTGGCCAGCGAGCTCACGAACTCACGGTCGTGCGAGACGAAGACCAACGTCCCCTGATACATCTCGAGCGCCATGTTCAGCGATTCGATGGACTCCATATCCAGGTGGTTGGTCGGTTCATCCATGATCAGCACGTTAGGACGCTGCATCATCAGCTTGCCGAACAACATGCGCCCTTTTTCCCCCCCGGACAGTACCTTCACTTTCTTGCGAATGTCGTCCTGCGAGAACAGCAGGCGGCCCAGTACGCTGCGTACGGCCTGCTCGTCGTCGTTTTCCTGCTTCCACTGGCTCATCCAGTCGAAAACCGTCAGCTCATCGTCGAACTCATATTCGTGATCCTGCGCGTAGTAGCCAATCTGCACATTTTCGGACCATTTGACGGTACCGACATCCGGTGCCAGATCGCCAACCAGCGTTTTCAACAGCGTGGTTTTACCAATCCCGTTGGTCCCGAGCACCGCGACTTTCTCGCCGACTTCGATCAGCAGTTTAAGCTTGCTGAACAGCGGGCCGTTGTCGAATCCTTTCGCCAGATCCTCAATTTCCAGCGCGTTACGGAACAGCTTTTTATCCTGCTCGAAACGGATGAAGGGGTTCTGACGACTGGAAGCCTTGATCTCTTCCAGCTGGATTTTGTCGATCTGGCGCGCACGCGACGTGGCCTGACGAGATTTAGAGGCGTTGGCGCTAAAACGGCTGACGAACGACTGCAGCTCGGCAATCTGTGCCTTCTTCTTGGCGTTGTCTGCCACCAGACGCTCACGCGCCTGCGTGGCGGCCGTCATGTATTCGTCGTAGTTGCCCGGGTACAGGCGCAGTTCGCCGTAATCCAGATCCGCCATGTGCGTACACACCATGTTCAGGAAGTGGCGGTCATGGGAAATGATGATCATGGTGCTGTTACGTTCGTTCAGCACCTGCTCCAGCCAGCGAATGGTATCGATGTCCAGGTTGTTGGTCGGTTCATCGAGAAGCAGAATATCCGGGTTGGCGAACAGCGCCTGCGCCAACAGCACACGCAGTTTCCAGCCCGGCGCGACTTCGCTCATCGGACCGTAATGCTGCTCCAGCGGGATCCCTACGCCCAGCAACAGTTCGCCCGCGCGGGCCTCGGCGCTGTAGCCGTCCATTTCACCGTACTTGACTTCCAGATCGGCCACTTTATAGCCGTCTTCTTCGCTCATTTCCGGCAGCGCGTAGATGCGATCGCGCTCTTCTTTCACGTCCCACAGTTCGGCATGGCCCATGATGACCGTGTCCAACACCGAGTATTGTTCAAACGCGAACTGGTCCTGGCGCAGCTTGCCGAGACGTTCGTTAGGATCCAGAGAAACATTGCCGCCGCTGGGGGTCAGGTCGCCGCCCAGAATTTTCATAAAGGTGGATTTACCGCAGCCGTTGGCGCCGATCAGGCCATAGCGGTTGCCGCCGCCGAATTTGACGGAAATGTTTTCAAAAAGCGGCTTACTGCCGAATTGCATCGTTATGTTATTCGTTACCAGCACAGTATTTACTCAGATCTAAGTGTGATTTGCCGCACATTATGCCATAAGCGGCCCTCAGAATCCCGGCCATATTCGAACACTATTTGACCAGAAGGGTTTCTATGAGATTCTGAATATAAACAAGTGCTAATCTTGAATAAAAAAACTTAATATGTCGTAAACCCCTTGAAGGAAGCGCAAATGTCATCAGAGCGTCAGTTTAAACAGGTCGATGTCTTCACCCACCATGATTTCCAAGGTAACCCGCTGGCCGTCATTCTGGACGCTGAAGGGCTGAGTGATGAGCAGATGCAGGCCATCGCCCGGTGGACTAATCTCTCTGAAACCACTTTTGTGCTGCCGCCCACTGACCCCACGGCGGATTACCTGGTTCGTATTTTCACGCCGTCGCAGGAGCTGCCTTTTGCGGGCCACCCCACGCTCGGGACGGCGCATGCTTTGCTGGAAGCGGGACTCACGCCGCACGTGCCGGGGCAACTGATTCAGCAGTGCGGCGTCGGCCTGATCCCCATTAATCTGTCGGACAACGGTCTACTGGCCTTCAGAGCGCCGGAAGCCACAATCGATCCGGTGGATGCCAGCCACTACGCCTTGATTGATGCGGCGCTTGGCAGCCATCATCGACACGGCGACGTGCCCCCCACGGTCGTCAATATGGGGATAAGCTGGATGATCGTACGCATGGACAGCGCCGCGTCCTGTCTGGGCGTCAGAATTGCTCAGCCTGCGTTCGAAAAACTGCTGGCGGAGACCCACGCCGACGGTATCGCTATCTATGGCCCGCACGAAAACGCGACGCCGACCGATTACGAAGTCCGGGCGTTTTTCCCGCTGGATACCGTGATTGAAGATCCGGTGACCGGCAGTGCGAACGCCTGTATCGCCCGCGCGTTGCAGCATGGTCACGATCTGGAAAAAATGACGAAGAAGCTGGGATACTGCGTGCGTCAGGGGACCATGTTGTACCGTAACGGACGCGTCAATGTCGCATACATCGACGGTCAACCGTGGATTGGCGGCTACAGTCGTACCCTGATTGACGGTACGCTTAACGCCTGAAGCGTATTGACACCCGCAGCGTCTGACGCATAGACGCATAAAAGAACAGGCGCCGTACCCCATCATTGGGATACGGCGCCTGTTTTAGTGAACAACGTCGGCACAATCCGACGTCACGAGAGCAACATTACTTGCGGGCGAGTAAAATCCCGAGCACCAGTCCAACAGACGCACCGATACCTAAGCCATGCCACGGGTTGTCCTGAATATAGCTGTCCGCCTTCTTCGCAAACTTTTTAGCCCGGTGGCAGCAACCTTTGGACGGCTCGAGACGAGAGCGAACATCCTGCAGCGAGTCATAAGCCTGTTTTTTAAGATCTTGAAAAGCGCTGTCTGCGTAGTCGCCGGAATATTTCAATAGCTCGTCCAGCGTGGTGGACAGCAGTTTTACATCGTCCTCAATACTCACTTCATGTGACTGTTTATCATGCGGTGCCATTATTTTCTCCTGTTGGTGAAAATGCGCTAACCCTTTAACTATAGATAACCTGGCGCCGATGCGGGGCCGAATTGAGACAGATAATTCCTGATTATCTGGCCACCGTCATAAAAAAAGCCGCGACACGTCGCGGCTTTCATCGTCTTGAACCTATCACGGGTTACATCAATGGCTGTGCCATCTGTACCAGCGAGATAAGCGGCTGAGGGTAAAGGCCCAGCGCGACAATAATGATGGCGGAAACCACTACCACAATGCCAGCCAGCGAGAACGGGCATACCGCCGCTTCATTTTGAGCCGAGACCTGAGCCGGCGGCTTGGACAGATACAAGTTCACCATCGCGCGCAGGTAATAGTAGAGGCCAATGGCGCTACCCACGACAACCGCCGCCGTCAACCACCACAGCTGAGCGTTCACACTCACCGCCAGCACGTAGAACTTGCCGAAGAAGCCCAGCGTCATCGGGATCCCCGCCAGTGACAGCATCATGACCGACATTGCTCCAGCCAGTACCGGGCGACGCCAGAACAAACCGCGATACGCCGCCAGCGAATCTTCATCGGTACCGCGATAAGGGCTGGAGATCAGGCTGACGACGCCGAAAGCGCCCAGGCTGCTAAACAGATAGCCCACCAGATAGACGCCGACGGTTTCCAACGCCAGTTCATGCGACTGCACGGCAATCAGCGCCACCAGCAGATAACCCATATGTGCGATGGACGAGTAGCCCAGCAGACGTTTGATATTGGTTTGCGCCACCGCCATCACGTTACCCACGATGATGGAGACAAAGGCCACCACGGCCAACGCCAACCTGACTGACTCGCCGTCGACCAGCGGGGCGTACAGGAACAGGCGCATGACCGCGCCGAAGATGGCGATCTTGCTCGCCGTCGCCAGAAAGGTAGAGACCGGCGCGGGCGCGCCCTGATACACATCCGGCGTCCACAAATGGAACGGCGCCAGTGACAGCTTGAAGCCGATGCCCACAATCATCATACCCAGACCCGCCAGCAACAGCGGCTGATACAGTTGCTGGTCGCTCAGGCTTTTGCCCAGGCTGGCGAAACTCAGGTCGCCGGAACCAGCATAGACCAGCGCCATCCCGAACAGCAGGAAAGAGGACGCGGCGGCAGACAGCAGCATATATTTGACGGCCGCTTCCAGCGAACGTTCCTGACGGAAGGCGTAGCCCACCAGTCCGAACAGCGGCAGAGAAATCAGCTCAATACCGATGAATAGCGACGCCAGATGGTTAGCGCTGGACAGCAGCACGCCCCCTAGCGTAGCGATAAGCACCAGCAGGTAGAACTCGTCGCGGTTGTCCGGGTAACCCTTGAGCCAGGCGTAACCGTAGAGGCAGGTAGCCATACCGGCCACCAGCACCAGACCGGTGTAGAGCATTGAATAGCCGTCCACGCGGATCAGCGGCGTCACATCCGTTGGGCCGGTCTGCCCGACCAGATAGAGGGCGGCCAGCGAAATACCCAGACCGATGACGGACAAAGAGGCATTCACAACGTGGTTGCGTCGCCACGCAATGGACAGCATCACAACCACTACCGTTAATCCGACAAGGAGTAGCGGCGAAAGCGCGATCAGTTGTTGAGGAGTTATTGTCATGGCGAATTAAAGCCTTGTTGTTGAAATAATGGAACTCTGAATCGACGACGTAAACCACTGTTGAATATTGGTCATCGCCGCGCTGGAGGTATCCAGAACCGGCTGAGGATAAATACCCAGCGCGACCAGCAGCACAATCAGCAGTAAGATGATGGACAGCTCGCGCGTCGTCATTCCTGCCAGCGGTGCGTCGGATTTCGGCGCGCCGTAGTAAGCGCGTTGCATCATGATCAACGAGTACACCGAGGCAAACACCAGACCAAAAGTGGAGATGACCGTGATCACCGGCACCACCTGATAGCTGCCGAACAGGATCATGAATTCGCCCACGAAGTTACCGGTTCCCGGCATCCCCAATGTCGCCACCGCGAAGAACAGCGATACGGCGGGCAGATAGCGAATACGTCCCCACAAACCGCCCATCTCGCGCATGTCACGCGTCTGCAAGCGTTCGTACAGCTGGCCGCAGATGATGAACATCCCGGCAGCGGACAGACCGTGCGCGATCATCTGCACCACTGCGCCCTGATACGCCAGCTGACTACCGGAGTAGATGGCGACCATGACGAAGCCCATATGCGACACGGAGGTGTAGGCCACCAGACGTTTGATGTCGGTCTGTTTGAACGCCAGCCAGGCGCCGTAGAAGATACTGATCACGCCCAGCCACATGGCGATCGGCGCGAATTCGTGAGACGTGGTCGGGAACAGCGGCAGGCTAAAACGCAGCAGACCGTAGGCCGCCGTTTTCATCAGCAGACCCGAAAGATCGACAGACCCCGCCGTCGGCGCCAGCGCATGCGCATCCGGCGACCAGCCGTGTACCGGCACCAGCGGCATTTTCACCGCGAAGGCGACGAAGAAGCCCAGCATCAGCAGATATTCCACGCCGTGGGACATTTCGGTGCGCAGCAGCGCGTCGTAGTTAAACGTCCAGACGCCGGTAGAGGCGTGGTGCGCCAGCACCAGACCCAGGATGGCGATCAACATCACCAGACCGCTGGTCTGCGTATAGATGAAGAACTTGGTCGCGGCCTTGCTGCGCGCGCGTTCGTCCGCGCCTTCATGACCCCATACGGCGATCAGGAAGTACATCGGAACCAGCATCATTTCCCAGAAGAAGAAGAACAGGAACAGGTCCACTGCCACAAACACGCCGATCACCCCGACCAGCGTCAACAGCAGGTTGAGATGGAACAGGCCCGAGCGACGATGTTTTTCATTCCACGAGCACAGGACAGACAGCAGTCCCAGCAGCGCGGTCAGCACCACCATCAGCAGCGACAGACCATCCAGCGCCAGATGGAAACCGATGCCGAAGCGCGGGATCCACGGTGCGTCAAACACTTCCTGCCATTGCGGCACGCCGTGCGGCACCGCCAGAGAATAGCCACCCTGCAGCCAAAGCTGTACGGATAGCGCCAGTGTCAACCCCATAGTAATCAGTGCAATCCAACGCGGCACGTTGGCGCCGAATCGCTCGAACAGCCAGCTCAGCAGACCGCCGATCAGGGGGATAAGAAGTAGCCAAGGTAGTAGCATGGCGTTTTGTGTCCCTAAATATAAAGAAAACGAGAAACTTGCTGCCGGCAGGGACGCCTGCATCAGGCGTCCGCTACCCTCAAAGTCGCTGTATTGCCATTACGCCAGCAACAGCAATCCCAGCACCACGACGGCGCCCATACCCACGGAGGCGACATACCAGCGCACCTGACCGTTCTGGCCGACCGCCAGACCACGGTTGCCCCAGGCAACCAGCAGCGCCGGGATCGTCATCAGCTTGTCGAACGGATCGTGTTTCAACAGCGCGCCCATCGCCAGATACGGTTTGACGAAGATCTTGTCGTACAGCCAGTCGAAGCCCCAGGCGTGGAACCACCAGGTCGAGAAGAAACGACCAGGCGCGCTGTTGGCGATGCGGTTGACGAGGCGACGTTGTCCCAGCCACAGAGCGGCGGCCAGCAGGATACCGACCACAGCGACAACGGCGGACGCGATTTCCAGCGTCAGCATATGCCCGTGTTCCAGTTCCGTTGTTTGCGGCAGCACACCGTGCAGCGGCGGCACGATCAGCGCGCCGACGAACGTAGACAGCACCAGCAATATCAGCAGCGGCAGGTGATGGGATATCCCCTTGAGCGCGTGTGCTTTCGTTTTTTCTTCACCGTGGAACACGATGAAAATCATTCTGAAGGTGTAGAGCGAGGTCATGAACGCGCCCGCCAAACCGGCGATGGCGAAGTTGATGTGTCCGTTCGCCCAAGCGCCCGCCAGAATTTCATCCTTACTGAAGAAGCCTGACGTCACCAGCGGCAGCGCCGACAGTGCCGCCCCGCCGACCAGGAAGCAGACATAAACCAGCGGAATGGTTTTGCGTAATCCGCCCATCTTGAAGATGTTCTGTTCGTGGTGGCAGGCCAAAATCACCGAGCCGGAGGACAGGAACAGCAGCGCCTTGAAGAACGCGTGAGTCATCAGATGGAAAATCGCGGCATCCCACGCGGCCGCGCCGAGCGCCAGGAACATGTAGCCGATTTGGCTCATGGTGGAATAGGCCAGCACGCGTTTGATATCCGTTTGCACCAGCGCGGCGAAACCGGCCAGCACCAGCGTGACCGCCCCAATGATGCCGACCAGATGCAGTACCTCCGGCGCCATCAGGAACAGACCGTGCGTGCGTGCGATCAAGTACACGCCCGCCGTGACCATGGTCGCGGCATGGATTAGCGCGGAAACCGGCGTCGGACCCGCCATAGCGTCAGCCAGCCAGGTTTGCAGCGGCAGCTGCGCGGACTTACCGACCGCGCCGCCCAGCAGCATCAACGTCGCCATCGTAATGGCCGGCGAACCTTCCGCCAGATGCTGCGGCGCCAAGACCATCAGTTCGCGGAAGTTCAGCGTGCCCAGCTCGCGATAGAGGATAAACAGCGCGAAAGCCAGGAAGACGTCGCCGACGCGAGTCACGATGAACGCTTTCATCGCCGCCGCGCCGTTGCTCGGATTGGTGTAGTAGAAACCGATCAGCAGGTAGCTGCACAGCCCTACCCCTTCCCAGCCGAGATACATCAACAGCAGGTTATCCGCCAGCACCAGCACCAGCATGCTCGCGATAAACAGGTTGGTGTAGGCGAAGAAGCGGGAGTAGCCCTCTTCCCCTCGCATGTACCAAGACGCGTACAGATGGATAAGAAAGCCGACGCCGGTGACCACCGAGAGCATGGTCAGCGACAGACCGTCCAGCGCCAGATTGACGGTGATGTCGAAATTGCCCACCGACATCCAGGTCCACAGGTGCTGATTGAAGAACACCACGCCGTCGCCCTGCTGATGGCTGAAGAAGTCGATGCCAATCCAGCAGGTCAACAAGGCGGACAAGCCGACGGAGCCTACGCCGACGGTCGCTGAGACATTTTCAGACCAACGGCCGCGGGAAAAGGCCAGCAACAGAAATCCGAGTAGCGGAAATAAAAGAGTTAAGTAGAGTAAGTTCATCCGCGCATCTCACTGACAGTATCAATATTCAGGGTCTGACGGCGACGATACAGCTGCAGCAGCAGCGCGAGGCCGATACTGGCTTCGGCGGCGGCCAGCGTGATCGCCAGAATGTACATCACCTGACCATCCGGGTGACCCCAGTAGCTACCGGCCACGACAAACGCCAGCGCAGCCGCGTTGATCATGATTTCCAGACTGATCAGCATGAACAGCAGGTTGCGCCGGATAATCAGCCCGGTAAGGCCCAGTACAAAAAGAATGGCCGCCAGCAGCAAACCGTGTTGTAGGGGAATCATGCCCGTCCCTCCGTTGTTTTCTTATCGGCGTCATCTGCATCCGCAACGCCGTCGAGCCGGTCTTCACGGCCGACGTGGAAGGCGACGACCAGCCCGGCCAGCAGCAACATGGAGGCCAGTTCAACCGCCAGCACATAAGGTCCGAACAGCGTGATGCCGACCGCTTTGGCGTCAATCATGCTGCCCTGAATGCCTGCGTCGGTGACGCTGTAGATCCCTTTAATAATGACCGCCAGCAGCAGCAGAGACAAAATGCCGGGGCCGATCCAGACACCAGGCTTGAGCCACTGTTTTTCCTGCTCCGCCACGGCGCTGCCGAGGTTCAGCATCATCACCACGAACACGAACAGCACCATAATGGCGCCCGCGTAGACAATGATTTCCAACGCGCCCGCAAAATAGGCGCCCAGCGAGAAGAACACGCAGGCGATGGCCAGAAGAGACACGATTAAATAAAGTAGTGCATGCACTGGATTGGTATGGGTAATGACACGCAATGTTGCCAATACCGCAATCAACGCAGCCGCATAAAAAGCGAATTCCATGCTTGGCTCCTTAAGGCAGCAGACCTTTGACATCAATGGGTTTGGCTTCGTTTTCGGCTTCGCCTTTGTCTTTCCCATTGATAGCCATGCCGGCCATCCGGTAGAAGTTATATTCCGGATATTTACCCGGCCCCGAGATCAGCAGATCTTCTTTTTCGTACACCAGATCCTGGCGTTTGAATTCACCCATCTCAAAATCGGGCGTCAGCTGGATGGCTGTCGTCGGACAGGCTTCTTCACACATGCCGCAAAAAATGCAGCGTGAGAAGTTGATGCGGAAGAATTCCGGATACCAACGCCCGTCTTTCGTTTCCGCTTTTTGCAGCGAGATACAGCCGACAGGACAGGCCACGGCGCACAAGTTGCAGGCGACGCAACGTTCGTCGCCGTCGGGGTCGCGCGTCAGCACGATACGACCGCGATAACGGGGCGGCGGATTCACCGGCTCCTCAGGGTACATGCGGGTTTCACGTTTTTTGAACGCGTTGGACCCCACCATGCAAATGCTGCGTACCTGGGTGCCAAAACCCACCAAGAGTTCTTTCAGTGTCATGGTTTATTCACCCCTTATTGAGCGTTGTACAAAATGACCGCGGCGGTCGCCAACAGGTTAAGCAGCGTCAACGGCAGACAAATCTTCCAACCGAAAGCCATCACCTGGTCGTAACGCGGACGGGGTAACGCAGCACGGATCAGGATGAACATCATCATGAAGAAGGCCGTTTTGAGTGCAAACCACACGATCGGCGGCAGGAAAGGTCCGTGCCAGCCGCCAAAGAACAACGTCACGATCAGCGCCGAGACGGTCACGATGCCGATGTACTCCCCGACGAAGAATAGACCGAATTTCATCCCGGAATATTCGATGTGGTAGCCGTCGGCCAGTTCCTGCTCCGCTTCCGGCTGGTCGAACGGATGGCGGTGACATACCGCGACGCCGGCGATAGCGAAAGTGACAAACCCGAAGAACTGCGGAATGACGTTCCAGATATGCGTCTGACTCTCGACGATGTCGCGCATGTTGAATGAACCGGCCTGAGCCACCACCCCCATCAGCGACAGCCCCAGAAACACCTCATAGCTGAGCGTCTGGGCGGAGGCGCGAACGGCCCCCAACAGAGAGTATTTGTTGTTACTGGACCAACCGGCGAACAGCACGGCATACACCGCCAGACCGGCCATCATCAGGAAGAACAGCAAACCGATGTTCAGGTCGGACACGCCCCAGGTCGGGGTGATCGGTACGATGGAGAACGACAGCAGCAGCGACGTAAATGCAATCATCGGCGCCAGCGTGAAGATGACCCGGTCGGCGAACGGCGGCAGCCAGTCCTCCTTGAAGAACATCTTCAGCATGTCCGACACCAGCTGCAGCGAGCCGCCCCAACCTACGCGGTTCGGCCCGTAGCGCCCCTGGAACAACCCCAGCAGGCGGCGTTCGCCCATACTCATGAAAGCGCCGCAGGTCACGACGACCAGCAGGATCACGATCGCCTTGAGCACGGCGATCAAAATATCCACCACTTCCGGTGTAAACCAACTCATTGTGCCGCCTCCCGCAGTGTTTCAACGGTCGCACCCGCCAGAACCGGGGCGATGCCCGGGAAGCCCAGCGGCAACCCTACCTGTCCTTGACGCAACTCGGCGCTGACCTGTACCGGCAGACGCAAGGTCTGTCCATCACAGACAATCTCAAGCAGCGCACCCGGATTCACGCCCAACTGGGCCGCATCTTCGGGGTTCACCATCGCGTATGGCTGAGGCATCCGTTGCTGGATGACGTCAGCGCGCTGCGACATTTCTTCACTGCCAAACAGATGGTAGTAAGGCGCCACTTGCCATTGACCCGCCTGCGCCGCAAACGGCGCGGGGATCTGATTGAAGTAGTCCAACGCGCCCTCGCCCGCTTCGACCAATCGTACGCCCGGGTCGCCGTGGCGCAAATGGCCGCCGACTTCATCCTGGAACTTGTTCCACGCCTGCGGGGAGTTCCAGCCCGGCGCCCAGGCAAAGGCGACCTGACGGCTTTGGGCCTCGGGACTGTTGTTCCCTTCCATCGAGAAAGCGAACATCGTGTCCTGATCCTGCGGCTGGCGCGGTTCGTTGACGTCGATGTTGGCGCGCATGGCGGTACGCCCGCTGTAACGGTGCGGCTCACGCGCCAGCTTCTGACCACGAATGCGGAAAGAGGCGTCTGGCGCGGCGTCCTTGATCGCCGCTAACTGCGGCAACGCGGCGGCGCAGGCATCCACCACATGGTCGAGCAGCGTCCAGTTCACCTCGCGGCTGGCGATAGTCGCCTTGACCGCATGCAACCAGCGCCAGCTTTCCAGCATGACCGTGGTGTTGTCGTAATAGGCGGGGTCATAAACCTGGAAGAAGCGCTGAGCGCGACCTTCCTGGTTGATGAGCGTCCCATCACTTTCGGCGAAGCTGGCCGCCGACAAAATCAGGTTGGCCTTATCCATGACGCGCGTGCGTTGATGGTCGACCACGATCAGATTGGCGACGTTATCGAGCGCGGCGTCAATCCGCTGCGCCGACGCATGTCGATACAGATCGTTTTCGAGCACCACGACGCTGTCCGCCTCGCCGGACTCCAGCCGGACAAGCGCTTCGTCCAGCGAGCCGCCGCCGATCATGCCAAGCCCCATGCTGTTGGCGCCGCTGGCAACGAACGTAATGCCGACGTCGGCACCGCGCCCCTTTAATGCTTTGGCCACGTTGGCGGCCGCTGCGATAATCTCTTCGCTGCCCGCATGCGTACCGGTGACAATCAGCGGTTTCTTCGCGCCCGCCAGCGCCTGAACGACGACATCCAGTTTCGGCTCAAGGTCGCTTGCCAAATCGGTCACCGCCGGCGCCGCGTCATCCAGCGCATGCGCGATAGCGAAACCCAGACGCGCCTGTTCGTTGACCGGGGCGTGGTAGCTCCATGCCGCCACGTCATCGAGACGGGTGCTGTCGACGTGAGTCACAAAGAGGGGATGCTTAGCGTGCTGGCCGATATTCATGATGGCGGCGATCTGCCAGTCCGCCACTTTCTGTGCGGCAGCCATTTCACGCGCTTTGCCTTTCACCGCCTGGCGCACCGCAAGCGCAATGCGCGCGCCGGTCTGCGTCAAATCTTCGCCCAGCACCAACACCGCATCGTAACCTTCAATCTCGCGAAGGGCCGGGGTGTGAACACCGCTCTCTTTCAGCACTTTCAACATCAGCTGAACGCGGTTCTGTTCGCCCTGCGCCATGCCGCTGTAGAAGTTTTCTGCGCCGACCAGTTCACGCAGCGCAAAGTTGCTTTCGATACTGGCGCGTGGGGAACCGATGCCGATGACCTGCTTAGACTCGCGTAGAACGTTGGCCGCGCTCTGCACCGCCTGTTCGGCGTTCTGCGTCGTCCAGTCATTGCCGAGACGCTGTTGCGGCTGGCGAGGACGATCTTTCAGGTTGACGTAGCCATAGCCGAAGCGGCCGCGATCGCACAGGAAATAGTGGTTCACGCTGCCGTTGAAACGGTTTTCAATACGGCGCAGTTCGCCATAACGTTCGCCGGGGCTGGTGTTACACCCCACGCTGCACTGCTGGCAAATGCTGGGCGCAAACTGCATGTCCCATTTACGGTTGTAACGTTCGGAATGGGTTTTGTCGGTGAAGACCCCGGTCGGGCACACTTCCACCAGGTTGCCGGAGAATTCGCTCTCAAGAACGCCGTCTTCGGGACGACCGAAGTAGACGTTGTCGTGCGCGCCGTACACGCCGAGGTCTTTGCCATCAGCGTAATCTTTGTAATAACGCACACAACGATAACAGGCGATACAGCGGTTCATTTCGTGCGAGATGAACGGCCCGAGATCCTGATTATGATGGGTTCGTTTGGTGAAACGATAGCGGCGGGTGTTGTGGCCGGTCATCACCGTCATGTCCTGTAGGTGGCAGTTGCCGCCCTCTTCGCAGACCGGACAATCGTGGGGATGGTTGGTCATTAGCCACTCGACGACGCTTTTGCGGAACAGTTTAGCTTCTTCATCGTCAATCGCGATGAAGGTGCCGTCCGCAGCGGGCGTCATACAGGACATGACCAGACGACCGCGCGTATCTTCCGCGTTCTGGTATTGCTTGACCGCGCACAGGCGGCATGATCCAACGCTACCCAGCGCCGGATGCCAGCAAAAGTAAGGAATATCAAGGCCCAGAGTGAGACATGCCTCAAGGAGGTTGTCCGCTCCGTTCACATCATATTCTTTGCCGTCTACATGAATCGTTGCCATAGTCAGCATGCTTCCATAAAGGCCCGCGTATTAAGCAGGCGCTAATCAAAAATTCTGTCTATCAGATGAAGAATCGCTTACGTCGGTGCGAAACATCGCATCTGCGACTCGGCCATTGCTTACCAGCGCTGTTTCAGCAGGTTCGGTTGAATCCCGCCTATCGCTTTTGTATTGCTGATAGTCTGCTTGGCGATACCCGCCTCAAACTCATGCCGGAAATACTTTATTGCGCTTTGCAGCGGCTCAACGGCCCCCGGCGCATGGGCGCAGAAGGTATGGCCCGGCGACAGGAAGCGGCACAGCTGTTCCAGCGTTTCGATATCGCCCGGCTGTCCTTCACCTGCTTCAAGCGCGCGCAGCAGCTTCACGCTCCACGGCAGTCCGTCTCGGCATGGCGTACACCAGCCGCAGGACTCGCGCGCGAAGAACTCTTCCAGATTGCGCGTCAAACCGACCATATTGATCTCGTTATCCACCGCCATCGCCAGCCCGGTACCCAGACGGCTACCCGCCTTAGCGATGCTTTCGAAGTCCATCGGCAGGTCCAGATGATCGCCGGTCAGGAAGTCGGTTCCCGCGCCGCCTGGCTGCCAGGCTTTTAGCGTCAAGCCATCGCGCATACCGCCTGCATAATCTTCCAGAATTTCACGGGCGGTCGTCCCAAACGGCAGTTCCCACAGGCCCGGGTTTTTCACCCGACCGGAGAAGCCCATCAGCTTGGTGCCGGCATCTTTACTCTTGCCCGCAGACAACCCCTGATACCAGTCGACGCCATGCTCGATAATGGCCGGGACGTTGCACAAGGTTTCGACGTTGTTGACGCAGGTCGGTTTGCCCCACACGCCCGCAGACGCCGGGAACGGCGGCTTGGAACGCGGGTTGGCGCGACGGCCTTCCAGCGAGTTAATCAGCGCGGTTTCTTCACCGCAGATATAACGTCCGGCGCCGGTGTGAACGAACAGTTCGAAGTCGAAGCCGCTGCCCAGAATGTTCTTGCCCAGCAAACCTGCGGCTTTGGCTTCTTCGATTGCCCGGCGCAGGTTAGCGGCCGCCTGAACGTATTCGCCGCGCAGGAAGATATAGCCGCGATAAGATTTCAGCGCATAGGCGCCAATCAGCATGCCTTCCACCAGCAGGTGAGGCAGCTGTTCCATCAGCAAGCGGTCTTTGTAGGTGCCGGGTTCCATCTCATCCGCATTACACAGCAGGTAGCGGATATTCATGCTTTCGTCTTTCGGCATCAGGCTCCATTTGAGCCCGGTGGAGAAGCCTGCTCCGCCACGTCCGCGCAGACCCGCGTCTTTGACCAGCGTTACCACGTCGCTCTGGGCGATACCGGTCAGTGCTTTTTGCGCGCCCGCGTAGCCATTCTTACTGCGGTATTCATCCAGCCATACCGGCTGTTTGTCTTCACGCAGACGCCAGGTAAGAGGATGCTGTTCGGCAGTGAGAACAATGTTTTTAGTCATTGATACTGCTCCAGTAATGAATCGATATCGTCAGGCTTGACGTGGCTGTGGGTGTCTTCGTCGATCATCATCGAAGGCCCTTTGTCACAGTTACCCAGACAGCAGGTCGGCAGCAGCGTGAAGCGGCCGTCGAACGTGGTCTGACCCGGCTGGATATTGAGCTTTTTCTCCAGCGCGGCGCGAACGCCCTGAAAACCGTTGATGTAGCACACGACGCTATCGCAGTAGCGAATGACGTGACGCCCTACCGGCTGGCGGAAAATCTGGCTGTAAAAGGTGGCGACGCCTTCCACATCGCTGGCCGGAATGCCCAGAATGTCGGCAATCGCGTAAATGGCGCCGTCCGGCACCCACCCACGCTGTTTCTGTACAATTTTCAGCGCTTCAATCGAGGCCGCGCGAGCGTCTTCATAATGGTGTTTTTCATGCTCGATGGCGTCACGTTCGGCGTCGCTGAGCACAAACACGTCCTGGACATCCGTCGTGGAAGCCGACTGCCCCTGAGCGTCTAATGAAGGTTGAGTGTTGTTATGATCGTGCATAATTAGCGGTCCACATCTGACATGACGAAATCAATACTGCCGAGGTAAACGATCAAGTCGGATACCAGGCATCCGCGGATGACCGAAGGAATCTGCTGCAGATGAGCGAAGCTCGGCGTGCGGATGCGCGTACGGTAGCTCATGGTGCTGCCATCGCTGGTCAGGTAGTAACTGTTGATCCCCTTGGTGCCTTCGATCATCTGGAACGATTCGTTGGCCGGCATGACCGGGCCCCAGGACACTTGCAGGAAGTGGTTGATCATCGTTTCGATGTGCTGCAGCGTGCGTTCTTTCGGCGGCGGCGTCGTCAGCGGATGATCGGCCTTGAACGGCCCTTCCGGCATGTTGTTCAGGCACTGTTCGAGGATGCGCAGACTCTGGCGCAGCTCTTCCACTTTCAACATCACGCGGGTGTAGCTGTCGCTGATGCCATCGCCGACCGGCACCTCAAAGTCGAAGTTTTCATAGCCGGAGTAAGGACGCCATTTACGGACATCGAACGGAATGCCGGTCGCTCGCAAGCCTGCGCCCGTCACGCCCCACTCCAGCGCCTCTTTGGCGTTGTAGGCGGCGACGCCCTGCGAACGTCCTTTCAAAATGGTGTTTTGCAACGCCGCTTTGACATAGGTATCCAGACGCGCCGGCATCCAGTCCAGGAATTCACGCAGCAGTCGATCCCAGCCGCGCGGCAGGTCATGAGCCACGCCGCCGATACGGAACCAGGCGGGATGCATACGGAAACCGGTGATCGCTTCCACCAGATCGTAGATTTTCTGACGATCGGTAAACGCGAAGAAGACCGGCGTCATGGCGCCGACATCCTGAATGAAGGTGCTGATGTAGAGCAGATGACTGTTGATGCGGAACAGTTCGGACAACATCACGCGGATAGTCTCTACGCGCTCAGGCACTTTAATGCCCGCCAGCTTCTCAACCGCCAGCACGTATGGCATCTCGTTAACGCAGCCGCCGAGATATTCGATACGGTCGGTGTACGGAATGTAGCTGTGCCAGGACTGGCGCTCGCCCATTTTTTCCGCACCGCGGTGGTGGTAGCCGACGTCAGGAATACAGTCGATGATCTCTTCGCCGTCGAGCTGCAAGATCAGACGGAACGCACCGTGTGAGGAGGGATGGTTTGGCCCCATGTTCAGGAACATGAAGTCTTCGTTTTGCGTGCCGCGCTTCATGCCCCAGTCTTCAGGCTTGAAGGTCAGCGACTCCATTTCCAGATCTTCGCGCTGTTTGGTCAGTACGAAAGGATCGAATTCTGTCGCGCGCGCCGGGAAGTCTTTACGCAGCGGGTGACCTTCCCAGGTTTGCGGCATCATGATGCGCGTAAGATGCGGATGACCGTTAAAGGTAATGCCGAACATGTCCCACACTTCACGCTCATACCAGTTCGCGTTCGGGAACAACGGCGTCATCGTCGGCAGGAACAGATCGTTCTCCGCCAGCGCCACTTTCAGCATGATGTCGCCGTTACGTTCAAGGGAAGTCAGCAGATAGAAGACGGAGAAGTCTGCGGCGGGTAGCCCCTCGCGGTGCGTACGCAGGCGTTCATCCATGCCATGCAGATCCATCAGCATGACATAAGGCTTCGGTTGTTTTTTCAGGAAATCGACGACGTCGAGTAATTGCTCACGTTTGACCCAAACTACCGGCATCCCCGTCCGCGTGGCCTGGACGGTAAACGCGTCCTGACCGAAACGGTTCCACAGCTCGCCAACGACCGGATCATCCAGATGATCGCGGGTTTGCCATGCGGGCAGAACGGCGTCGTGTGTCGTTAAATCTGTCATAAGTAATGTCACCACATTAAATGTGTTATTTCCGTGACTGATGATGGCGGCGCGCTGTTATGTTGATATTACGCAGCCATCACGGCCTATCATTCACAGGTCAAATTTCATCCGGGGAACGTAGGTGGGTTACCGCAATACGCTCTTCGCGTTTACGTTCACGTTCGGATTGCATGTTGGCGCGATACACGCCCTGATCGCCGACGACCCATGACAGCGGACGACGCTCTTTACCAATAGACTCTTTCAGCAACAGCAGCGCCTGCATGTACGCTTCCGGACGCGGCGGACACCCTGGGATGTACACGTCTACCGGCAGGAATTTATCGACGCCCTGAACGACGGAATAGATGTCGTACATACCGCCGGAGTTGGCGCACGCGCCCATGGAGATGACCCATTTCGGTTCCAGCATCTGGTCATACAGGCGCTGAATAACGGGAGCCATTTTCAGGAAAGGGGTTCCGGCGATGACCATGAAGTCGGCCTGGCGGGGAGAGGCACGCAACACTTCGGAACCAAAGCGCGCCACATCGTGTACGGCGGTGAAGGAAGTCACCATCTCCACGTAACAGCAAGAAAGACCAAAGTTGAAGGGCCACAGGGAGTTACCGCGTCCCCAGTTGACCATATTTTGCAGCGTCTGCTCCAGATTGCCCATAAACACGCTTTTGTTAACGTGCTGTTCGAGTGGGTCGCTGACGACCTCTTGCTTCTGTAGCGGATAACGGTCGTTCTCACCGTCGGGGTCTATGCGGGTGAGCGTATAGTCCATTTATTGCCTCGCTATTACTGCTGATGAGTATTGGTGGTGGAGTGGTTTACGACGATGTCAGACTTCACGACTTGCCGCTTGGAGCGCTTTGGCGTCCAGTCCAGCGCGCCGATACGCACCAGATAGACCAGCCCGGCCAACAGCACCAATATGAAAATGGTGGCTTCGATAAAACCTACCCAGCCGCTTTCCCGAATAGAAACGGACCAGGCATACAGGTACAGCGCTTCCACGTCGAAAATGACGAAGAACATCGCAACAAGATAGAATTTTGCAGACAGTCTCAGTCGGGCAGACCCGACGGAATCGATACCCGATTCGTAAGGCGTATTTTTAGCCCGGCCTTTGGATCGCCCTCCCAGCAGAAAGCCGCCCAACAGCATGAAACCGCAGAGACCCACGGCAACGATCAGAAATAAAGCAAATGCCCAGTGGTGGGCGAGGACTTCAGTAGTTGTTGACATACTCATTGCTTACTCATCAAAAGTGGCTTTGGCAGCTGCTCTTTTTACGGCAGTTAATCGCCACATCGATTAAAAGGAAGGATTTGTAACCATAAAAATACCACAAATTATAGGGTTAAGGCGCGGTAAATGTGGTTATTCATCCTGTTTTTGCAACCTTTTCTCAACCTTTATAAAAATAACAGCACATAAATTAACATGCACGTATCTTTGTTAACCTTTCATAAACATAGCAGAGACTGAATCGTATCAATGCTACTCCTGGTTGTTTTAGACCAATGCGAAGAAAAAGCCCCTATTTCTGTAGTGACTATATCAATTTCAACATGAATGCAGGTTAATGAATAAGGTTAAGGCAAGTATTTTTTGATCTCTCACACGTTTTTCCGGTTTTAGTTATTAAAAAAAGTACGTTCAGTAAGCAATTGTTAATACGACAAACCGTGTGGATATGACCGGGGGTAGGATCAGAGAAGTGCGGACGTTAGAAGAAAAGGAAGATGTATCGCCAGTAGAGGAGCGAATTCTGACGCGAGCGACGAAAAAAACGACAGAGTGGCAACAAGCACACACTCTGTCGTGAGTATCCGGACGTTTTTATAACATTTCACACTGACGCATACCGCTCAGCGCTGTAAAAAGTCAGAGAATATTTTTCAATGATTCGTCCGTGGGAGTAATGCGGATATCCCCTTCCGGAACACTATTCACAGAAAGTAGATTGGAACGCGTGCCTGACTCAATGGCGCTGAAGATCGCCGTACTCAACTCGTTATTTTGCTGTGGATTCTTGCACAGGTAATAACGGGTATCGGGTAACTTCGGCAAGCCTTCTTCTTCACCGAGCACACGCAGTTCCGGCGTCATCATTTCTACCGAACGCACCGTAATGCCCAATCCCGCTTTGACCGCCGCCCGAACCGCCGACAGTGTGGAAGCCACGTACGAAATCTTCCACGGAATACCCGCTGCGGTCAGCTTTTCCAGCGCCAGCGTGCGGAAAGGACTCGGTTCATCCAGAACGACTAACGGCACAGGACTGCCGTGTTGGAACTGGTATTCCGCCGAGCAGTACCACAGCGTCGGTGACGAGCGCAGCAGAACATTAGGAAACTCGGTGCTGTTCTCGGTCGTGATGACTAAATCAATTTTGCCCTGATGCAACATTTCCATCATTTCAGGGCTGCGTTTGATACTCACTTCAATCGACAGTTTGGGGAAAACCGAGGTCACGCGCTGCAAGATAAACGGCAGAATAGTATCCGCAGTATCATCAGAAGCGCCGATCGTCAGGGTTCCCTGAATGTCGCTGAACATTAATGAGGCGCAGGCCTCATCATTGAACTGCAGTATTTTTCTGGCATAACCAAGAAACTGGATCCCATGCTCGGTGAGCAGCTTATTTCTCCCATGACGGGCGAATAACTCCTTACCGATGAGTTGTTCCAGCCGCTGCATCTGCTGACTAACGGCAGACTGCGTTCTGCATACTGCCACGGCCGCGGCCGCAAAAGTATTCAAATCGGCGACAGCGACAAACGTTCTCAGCAGATCCAGATCAAGATTGAGAACTGGGCGATTTGCATTTGTCATACGGTTCTTCACTTATCTATTTTAATTATTAACTAACATACCTGGTGTTGGATACGTATCCCGACAACGTCGGCATACAATGAAAGACAGTATCGTAGATGAACGGTTACGGCAAAAAATACTTAATGTTTCGTTACCACATCGCTTTTTTTTCGCCCTCTCCCTTACCTGTTCATTTTATTGATTCGAGCCGCCGATAAAAAGAACGGCTATTTATTTTAGATAATAAAATAAAAGTCTTGCGCGCACTAGTACGCTAAAGAGAGCGGATTGACATGATAAAAGCCGACGTTGACGAAAGTCTCTGTATTTACAGAGTACCTTTCAGTAAAATAGATAACTTAATGTCGTCATTTCAATACGTTACGATTTATCTGAATTCACCGTAACCGCCCACTTCATCGCCAAGCAATATACGATGACCTACTCGTAAAATATTCTGATATAAGATACCAGAATTAAGTTTTATGTCATCTACAAACTCGTTATTGGCTATAATGTAACTCGAGTGATTAATCTGACAAGAGCCCATCTATAACAATCTGAAAAATCCTATATTACCTATTAATATTACTAGATTGATCATTGTGAAAAAACTTTTGTAAAGGCATCGAAAAGAAAAGACGAGGCTCTATTAATTGCATATTCGAATTCAAAATAGACGAGTATTTATTGGCTGGCCTACCCTTTGTGACAAGATGCTCTAAAATAGTCACGGCTATTACAAACGGTGTTAATTTCATATCAGGGAAGGCGAGTCTCAATAATAAAATAAGAAATCCCTTTATTTTAATCGGTTACATGTAAAGGCTACACCTAAATAAGATTGGTTTTTTACCCGCTATTCCAGCCATTGCGAAAAATAGGGTTATTGCCTAAATCGAGTGGTCCCTTTTACGTCAGGTCATGGTCCAGGGAAACAGGCAATAATAGTGATGCATTTGCGTTCAAATGAGAAACTCACTTTGAAATTGCGTACCCCAGGCCGCCACGAGTTCCCCCTGACGTCGCACAAATCACCTTATCCCGCGCCCTTTCCAATCGAAAAAGACAAAGAAATGGATTTATACAGTCTAAAAAGACAACAAATAAAAAAATAACAGTTTTTTACACTATGGAATTGGCGCTACCCACGGTTTTTGAGATAGCGGATTCATAGAGGATCATTCTTCAAAATCCGCGTCAGGAGGAGTACATTAAGCCGATTAAGCGTCTACTATTCAGGAACCTTCCTGTACAAGGTTTGTTAAATGTCCCCTATCGAAAAATCCAAGAAATTGGAAAATGTTTGTTATGACATCCGTGGCCCGGTGTTAAAAGAAGCCAAACGGTTGGAAGAAGAAGGCAACAAGGTTCTTAAACTTAACATCGGCAACCCTGCCCCATTCGGTTTCGAAGCCCCCGATGAAATTCTGGTTGACGTGATTAGGAACCTGCCGACCGCGCAAGGTTATTGCGACTCGAAAGGACTCTATTCCGCCCGTAAGGCCATCGTCCAGCACTATCAGGCGCGCGGGCTGCGTGACATCACCGTAGAAGACGTTTACATCGGCAACGGCGTCTCCGAACTCATCGTGCAGTCCATGCAGGCTCTCCTGAATAATGGCGACGAAATGCTGGTGCCTGCGCCGGACTATCCTTTATGGACGGCCGCCGTATCGCTGTCGAACGGTAAAGCCGTGCACTATCGCTGTGACGAAGAGTCCGGCTGGTTTCCTGACCTGGATGATATTCGTAAAAAAATCACGCCGAACACGCGCGGTATCGTCATCATTAACCCGAATAACCCCACCGGCGCCGTTTACAGCAAAGAGCTGTTGATGGAGATCGTCGAGATCGCCCGTCAAAACGACCTGATCATTTTCGCCGATGAGATCTACGACAAGATTCTGTATGACGAAGCCCAGCACCACTCCATTGCGGCACTGGCGCCGGACCTGCTCACGGTGACGTTCAACGGCCTGTCGAAGACCTATCGCGTGGCTGGGTTCCGTCAGGGATGGATGGTATTGAACGGCCCCAAAAAGCATGCGAAAGGCTATATCGAAGGGCTGGAGATGCTCGCCTCGATGCGTCTTTGCGCCAACGTCCCCATGCAACATGCAATTCAGACGGCGCTCGGCGGTTATCAGAGCATCAGTGAATTTATTCGCCCCGGCGGCCGTTTGTATGAACAGCGTAATCGCGCCTGGGAATTGATTAACCAGATCCCCGGCGTCTCCTGCGTGAAACCGTCCGGTGCTCTCTATATGTTCCCGCGTATCGACGCGAAGCGTTTCAACCTTCACGACGACCAGAAGCTGGTGCTGGATCTGCTGCTGCAGGAAAAAGTGCTGCTGGTTCAGGGGAGCGCGTTCAACTGGCCGGAGCCAGACCATGTTCGCATCGTGACGCTGCCGCGCGTCGACGAGCTGGATATGGCCGTGCATAAGCTGGGACGTTTCCTCGAACACTACCACCAGTAATCACTGCGGTCGGTACATCACACGGGCGGCGCTTTATGGCACTGCCCGTTTTTTCATCCGATTCCCACCCCACCGAGCGCCGGGGCTGAGTTGCTAATTCTGCGTCAAGCGACCACAATGGTTTTTCCCTCCGCGTATTGAGAGAGTGCTATGGTTCAAAGTCATTTCTTCGCCCATCTATCCCGTCTAAAACTGATTAACCGCTGGCCGCTGATGCGTAACGTCCGCACGGAAAACGTCTCGGAACATAGTTTGCAGGTCGCGTTTGTGGCCCATGCGCTTGCCGTTATCAGAAACCGAAAATTCGGCGGGGATCTCAATGCCGAGCGTATCGCCCTGCTCGCGATGTACCACGATGCCAGCGAAGTGCTGACCGGCGATATGCCGACGCCCATCAAGTATTACAACGCCCAGATGGCGCACGAATATAAGAAGATCGAGAAAATCGCTCAGCAAAAGCTTATCGATATGCTGCCAAGCGAACTGCAGGAAGACTATCGCATGCTGCTGGATGATACCTATACCAGCGAGGAAGAGCATGCGGTGGTCAAACAGGCTGATGCGCTGTGCGCCTACCTGAAATGTCTGGAAGAACTGTCGGCAGGCAATAACGAATTCGTATTGGCCAAAGCGCGTCTGGAAAAAACGCTGCAACAACGACACAGTCAGGAAATGGACTATTTCATGACCGTGTTCATTCCAAGCTTCAGCCTCTCCTTGGATGAAATCAGCCAGGACTCCCCGCTATAACGGGGAGAACGGGTAGAGCCACGGGATCATCACGACGCTCACGCCCATGACCAATACGGTGAAAGGCACCCCGATTTTAAGGAAGTCGCTGAACCGGTAACCGCCCGGTGCTAATACCAACGTATTCACCGGCGAAGAGACGGGCGTCATGAATGCCGCTGAAGCGGCGATAGCAATAATCATGGCAAACGGATAAGGCGACACCTGCATTTGGTCGGCTGCGGCGATAGCAATGGGTGCCATGAGCACCGCCGTCGCCGTATTCGAAATGAACAGACCGATCACCGCACACAGAACGAACAGACACGCCAGCATCACCTGCGGCCCGGCATCCCCCGCGACGTCCATCAATCCTTTGACAATCATCGCCACTCCGCCCGTTTTCTCCAGCGCCAGCGCAAAGGGCATCATACCGATAATCAGCATCAGGCTCGGCCAGTGTACCGCGCGATAGGCGCTCTCCATATCAATGCAGCGAAATTGGCCCATCATCAGACAGGCGATCAGCGCCGCGACCGCATTAGGGATCTCATCGGTCAGCATCATGGCGATCATCAACGCGAGGCAGAACAACGCATGAGGCGCCTGACTTTTCGCGGGGGCCACTTCGTCCACTTCGGCGGGTAAATTCAGCACGATAAAATTCTGTTTTTGCTGATACAGCTGGCGAATATTACGCCAGTCCCCGATCACCAGCAGGATATCGCCCAATTGAAGCGGCTCATTCGACAGCGCGCCGTCCAGCGCTTCGCCGTTGCGGCGTATCCCCACCACCGTCAGACCATATCGGCTACGAAACATCGCATCCTGAAGAGTTTTACCCACCAGCTCCGAGTCTGGGATCAGTGAAACTTCCGCCATGCCAACATCACGCGCCTGCTCAGAGAAATATTCGCCGCGCAGCACCATGGGCTCCAGCAGATGCGCAGAGCAGAACTCACGCAGGTCGACGTCGGAAGCCGACATATCGATCAACAGAACATCGTTCAGGCGCAGTTCAGTATTCACCGCAACGCTAATCATCACTCGTCTGAACTTGCGCCAGCGCTCGATCCCTACGACGTTAGCGCCGAAACGCTGGCGCAAGTTAAGATCGTCCAGCCGCTGGCCGACAAACGGCGAACCCCTTCGAATCGCCAGCCGCCGCGCTCGTCCCGTCAGCTTGTAGTCGCGGATCAAATCCCGAAATGTCTTTCGCTTCCACGCGTCTTTATTATCGCCGCTGTCGTTACTCCCCAGCCAGAAACGCGCCACCAGCATATAGCCAATACCGACCAACAGAACCACTACGCCGATGGGCGTCATGCCGAAAAAGCCAAAGCCCGCGATATGGTTGCGCATCAGTTCGCTGTTAACCACCATGTTGGGCGCGGTAGCAACCAAGGTCATCATACCGCTGATCAGGCCGGCGAAACTCAGGGGCATCAACAGACGAGCGGGCGAACTCTTCATGCGTGCCGCGACATTCAGCACCACCGGAATAAAAATCGCCACGACGCCGGTGGAGCTCATAAACGCGCCCAGCCCCGCGACAGTCAGCATGAGCAGCACCAACATTCGAACTTCACTCTCTCCAGCGACATGCATTAACCAGTCGCCGACCTGATACGCGACCCCGGTCCGCACCAACCCCTCGCCGATGACAAACAAGGCGGCAATCAATATTACGTTTGGATCGCTAAACCCCATCAACGCTTCCGGCAACGTTAGTGTGCCGCTTAAGACAAAAGCGATGATGACCAGCAATGCGACCACATCCATTCGCAATTTGTTGGTGGCGAACAAAACGATGGCGATGAACAACAACGTCAACACCCATAGCAGCTCACGGGTCACTAGCACCTCCTGTTAGTGGCAATCCTTAAAACAGAGAACTCAGCATGACATAAAAAAACCCTGCAAAAGCAAGGTTGATATTTTTATTCCCCACACTCGTTCGTTATCTTCAGCGTGACGCGGTGACGACAAAACCCGCGTCGCCAGACGTCACATCCAACTGCTCCAGGGAGCTAAGCACCATGTCGACTTTATCCAAATCGGGCGTGTCCGACGGTGCGTTAACAGCGATAACTTTCGCCTTTGCGGCAAGACCGGACTGAACTCCGGCGGGGGCGTCTTCGACGACGGCGCAATCCTGCGGGTTAAGCCCCAACAGCTGTGCGCCAAGCAGATAGGCGTCCGGATGCGGTTTTCCTTGGGAGACGCATTCCGCGGTCACAAACTCTCGCGGCATTAACAACCCTGCGGCTTTATGGCGGGCATAGGCTATCGGCACGGACCCTGAGGTGACGATGGCCCAAGGCACATTGAGCGCCTCCAGACGCTGAAGCAGCGCCTGCGCGCCGGGCATGGCGGTGATGCCTTCCAGATCCGTCGATTCTCTCTCTTCCAATACCTGATAAGCGTGCTGAATGTCCGCTTCACTCTTATCGTGAAGGAAGTGACGCAACGACGTGATGGCTTGCTTACCATGAATGAAATCAAGTACTCGCTGTGGATCGAGTCCTTGCCCCTCCGCCCACCAGCGCCAGGCATTTTCAACAACAGGTAAAGAGTTGACTAATGTACCGTCCAGATCAAACAGAAAACCTTTAACTTCCACCGTTAACCTCTTTGCTTTATCAAGCGTTGACGATTTGTGAAATTTCCACCGCGCTGAGGTGATATTGCCGCAGACAGGCAAGCCAAATGTTAAGCATACGCGAGTACTTATCCCACATGGGGGTTTGAGCATTAAAGCCGTGCGTACCGGCGTCAAAATGCAGATAACGGCCTTCCGTATGCACCATGAAGCGAACATATCCCAGAAAGCGTGCTTCCGTGGCGGCGTCAAAACCTAAAAACGCCAGTCGGCGTTCGCTGAACTCGGGTTTTTGAGACAAGTTGCTCCAGGAAACCTGTAGCGCGTGGTGCATTTCCATCATATTGATAATGATACGGCAAATATCTTCGCTCAAATCGCCGAACTCATGGTCAAGTTCACGCATTTGCAGGCCATAGCCTCGCTCAATAATAGTCCGCAACCGCCGATATCGCTCTGCGTTCTTTGGGTCCAGCAGGGTCATGACTTGATATTGATTTGACAGGATTAATCGTTGGGCATTGGTTATGTCCATGGCGCTCTCCAGAATCACCTTCCGCCAAGGTCGGTGTAAAAAGAAGAATCGCATACTCCCTGCAAAGTAGTTTTTGATTTAGAGCGGTATCGGAAGGAAATAGAGACGGGGTAAAACGAGACCCACATCAAAGATCGTCGAGAAAGGCCTTGTCTAGCTGCTTGAAGGCGCGTTTAAGTACGTCAGCCAGCATCTGATACGTCGGCTTTTCTTCCAGCGGCGCCAGAGCGAGTCCCGCGTCCAGTAGTCGCTGACGAATATCGTGAAACCACTGCAATAAGGAAGGCGGCAATGGCGTGATGGCGCGACGACCCAACCACCACAATCCCTGCATCGGAAGACTCAACGCGAACAGCGCGGTTGCCACGACGGGCCCCAGTTGACCGCCCAGAGCCACCTGCCAGGAGAGCGTGAAAACGGCCAGCGGCGGCATGAAGCGAATAGCGAAAAGTGTGGTGCGTACAACGCGGTTTTCAGGAAATACCGGGGCCAGACGCTTGTCTGCAGGCCAGGTCTTCATATAGTGCTGGCCGAGTCTCAACAGCTTGAACCAGCCCGCTTTACCGGTAGGATTTGTCGTCATCGCACACCTCAACTTCACGTATAAAAAATAAAAAAATCTGTACAAATCACCAACTAAAATTAATAACCTTAAAATATATTTTGTGTTTAACGAACGCTATCGGTATCCTAATTCCGGCCTTTTGCCGCACTGCATTTAAGGCGTGGTGGCGGACCTCCGCCTCTGACTGGTGAGGCCAAATCCCACCCAGAGTCAGCTTTATCTTGCCCGGCAACAGCAAAGTTTCACAGCGTCGATGTCACCTTCACTCCGCATTTGTTAGTGCAAGCGTCATGTGACTTCGACACTTTATATTGTCATGTCTGGTAAATTCTACCAAGCCATGATGTTAATCATAAATGTCATTCGCGTTACGCGCTATGCTGCGCGCCGCATGATATTTCTTTAACCATGTATAACAAGTAGGTACCTCCATGTCGAGTAAGTTAGTCCTGGTTCTAAACTGTGGTAGTTCATCCCTCAAGTTTGCCATCATTGATGCCGTCAACGGGGACGAATACCTGTCTGGCCTGGCAGAATGTTTCCACCTTCCCGAAGCACGTATCAAATGGAAATTGGACGGAGGCAAACAGGAAGCCGATCTGGGTGCTGGCGCAGCTCACAGCGAAGCGCTGAACTTTATCGTCAACACGATCCTCAGCCAGAAACCAGAGCTTTCCGCTCAGCTGGTTGCTATCGGCCACCGTATCGTTCACGGCGGCGAGAAATTCACCCAGTCTGCGGTGATCGACAGCAACGTTCTGCAAGGCATTAAAGATGCCGTTCCGTTTGCGCCGCTGCACAACCCGGCTCACCTGATCGGTATCGCCGAAGCCCTGAAAGCCTTCCCGAACCTGGCTAACAAAAACGTGGCCGTTTTCGACACCGCGTTCCACCAGACCATGCCGGAAGAATCCTACCTGTATGCTCTGCCGTACAAACTGTACACCGAACACCATATCCGTCGTTACGGCGCGCACGGCACCAGCCACTTCTATGTGTCTCAGGAAGCCGCTAAAGCGCTGAACAAACCGCTGGATGAACTGAACGTAATCACCTGCCACCTGGGCAACGGCGGTTCCGTATCTGCTATCCGCAACGGTAAATGTGTTGATACTTCCATGGGCCTGACGCCGCTGGAAGGTCTGGTGATGGGCACCCGTAGCGGTGACATCGATCCGGCCATCGTATTCCACCTGCACGACGCGCTGGGCATGAGCATCGACGACATCAACAAAATGCTGACCAAAGAGTCCGGCCTGCAGGGTCTGACCGAAGTCACCAGCGACTGTCGTTATGTTGAAGACAACTACGAAACGAAACCTGACGCTAAACGCGCCATGAACGTATTCTGCCACCGTCTGGCTAAATACATCGGTGCTTACAGCGCCCTGATGGAAGGTCGTCTGGATGCCGTGATCTTCACCGGCGGCATCGGTGAAAATGCGGCGATGGTGCGTGAGCTGACCCTGAAACAGCTGGGCCTGCTGGGCTTCGAAGTCGACCACGAACGCAACCTGGCGGCGCGCTTCGGCAACAGCGGCAACATCGGTAAAGAGGGCACCCGCCCGGCTCTGGTCATCCCGACCAATGAAGAGCTGGTTATCGCGCAGGACGCACTCCGCCTGACCGCGTAACCGAAAAAATCAGTATCCTAACTCCGTCAGCTCAGGCTGACGGAGTTGTTTTTGAGCAACGAGCAACCGCAAAGAGGTTAAGCCGTGTCCCGTACAATCATGTTGATTCCTACTGGCACCAGTGTGGGTCTGACCAGCGTCAGCCTGGGTGTCATTCGTTCCATGGAGCAGAAAGGCGTCCGCCTGAGCTTGTTCAAACCTATCGCCCAGCCGCGTTCTGAAGAACAGGTGCTGGATCAGACCACCGCGATCATCCGCGCCAATTCTGCAATCAATGCCGCAGAACCGCTGCAGATGAGCCACGTGGAATCGCTGCTGAGCTCCAACCAGCAGGACGTTCTGCTGGAAGAGATCATCGCCCGCTACCACGAAAACACCCAAGATGCCGACGTGGTACTGGTAGAAGGTCTGGTTCCTACCCGTAAGCATCAGTTCGCCAACGCGCTGAACTATGAAATTGCCAAAACGCTGAATGCGGAAATCGTGTTCGTCACCGCGCTGGGCAACGATTCTGCGGATCAGCTGAAAGAGCGCATCGAACTGGCTCGCTCCAGCTTCGGCGGCAGCAAAAATCAGAACATCACCGGCGTCATCATCAACAAGCTGAACGCACCGGTGGACGAACAAGGCCGTACTCGCCCGGATCTGTCGGAAATCTTCGATGACTCCAACAAGGCAAGCGTCGCCAATATCGATCCTAAGCAGCTGTTCGCCAACAGCCCGCTGCCGGTACTGGGCTGCATTCCGTGGAGCTTTGACCTGATCGCCACTCGCGCAGTGGATATGGCCAAACATCTGAACGCCCGCGTGATCAATGCTGGCGATATCGAAACGCGCCGCATTAAATCCGTGACCTTCTGCGCACGTAGCATTCCTAACATGCTGGAGCACTTCCGTCCGGGTTCCCTGCTGGTGACTTCAGCAGACCGTCCTGACGTTCTGGTTGCTGCTAGCCTGGCGGCAATGAACGGCGTGGAAATCGGCGCCCTGCTGCTGACCGGCGGCTACGAAATGGACCCGAGCATCAGCGCCCTGTGCGAACGCGCATTCCAGACTGGCCTGCCTGTCTTCATGGTAGAGACCAATACCTGGCAGACCTCGCTGACGCTGCAGAGCTTCAGCCTGGAAGTGCCTGCCGACGACCACCAGCGTGTGGAAAAAGTACAGGAATATATCGCCCGCTACATCAACACCGAGTGGATCGAGTCTCTGTCTGCCGCCTCTGAAGGCTCTCGCCGCCTGTCTCCGCCAGCCTTCCGTTACCAGTTGACCGAACTGGCGCGTAAAGCCGGTAAACGCATTGTTCTGCCGGAAGGCGACGAGCCGCGTACCATCAAAGCGGCGGCCATTTGTGCCGAACGCGGTATCGCTCACTGCGTCCTGCTGGGTAATCCGGAAGAGATCCAGCGCGTCGCCGCCGTTCAGGGCGTAGAGCTGGGTCAGGGCATCGAAATCGTTGATCCGGTCGCCGTTCGCGAACGCTATGTACCGCGTCTGGTCGAACTGCGTAAAAACAAAGGCATGACCGAAGTCGTCGCCCGCGAACAGCTGGAAGACAACGTCGTACTGGGTACGCTGATGCTGGAGCAGAACGAAGTTGACGGTCTGGTTTCCGGTGCGGTTCACACCACAGCCAACACCATCCGTCCGCCGCTGCAGCTGATCAAAACGGCGCCGGGCAGCTCTCTGGTGTCTTCCGTGTTCTTCATGCTGCTGCCGGAACAGGTTCTGGTTTATGGCGACTGCGCCATCAACCCGGATCCGACCGCTGAACAGCTGGCAGAAATCGCCATCCAGTCCGCCGATTCCGCCGCTGCGTTTGGCGTCGATCCGCGTGTTGCGATGATCTCCTACTCCACCGGTAATTCCGGCGCAGGCAGCGACGTTGAAAAAGTCCGTGACGCGACCCGTATCGCTCAGGAAAAACGTCCTGATCTGATCATCGACGGCCCGTTGCAGTATGACGCCGCCATCATGGCTGACGTTGCGAAGTCCAAAGCGCCGAACTCACCGGTTGCCGGTCAGGCTACCGTGTTCATCTTCCCGGATCTGAACACCGGTAACACCACTTACAAAGCCGTACAGCGCTCCGCTGACCTGATTTCCATTGGGCCGATGCTGCAGGGTATGCGTAAGCCGGTGAACGACCTGTCTCGCGGCGCACTGGTTGACGATATCGTCTACACCGTCGCGCTGACCGCCATTCAGGCAACGCAGATCGCACAGTAAGCTAACGCGTTAACCACGCACAAAAACGCCAGTTCATTCCTGAACTGGCGTTTTTTTATTGCCCCGATCCTGATGTTGGCGCTCCGGCCTGCGAAGGTGTTTCAGTCGTGGCAATATGAAAGGGGCGAACTGCCCCCGTCATTCTTCCTGGAAGAAATATCCGCTGAGCGTGCTTATGCCTCGTCGGTCACTTCCGGCGCACCGTCGTCCGCCTTCGGCGTTTTATCGATCTGCGGTTTCGCCACGCGTGGTGCAGATGCCATACGTTCACCGGCCGTATTACGGCTGAGCCACAGCGACAGCGCCTTCAGCGAATCCGGCGTGAACTCGTCGCAACGCGCCGTAATCTCTTCCGGCGTCAACCAGCTGACTTCCGCCACTTCTTCTTCCTGAAGTGCAAACGGACCGTGGCTCACGCAGCTAAACAACGCGCCCCACACGCGGCAGTCGTCGCTTTCGTAGTAAAACAGACCATGCTCAGCCAGCGGGACGCCAGCAATGCCCAGTTCTTCTTCGGCTTCACGACGGGCAGACTCCAGCATATTTTCGCCGCTCTGCACCACGCCGCCAGCCGTGGCATCCAGCCACCCCGGATAAAAATCCTTGGTGTCCGTACGACGCTGAGCCAGCACTTGCCCCATCCCGTTATGAACCACGATGTAGGTCGCGCGATGGCGCAAACGTTGAGCGCGCATCTGCTGACGGCTAGCCTGCCCGATGACTTCGTTATCTTCGCTAACGATATCCACCCACTCTGTACCCGTGGTCTGAATTTGTTCCGCCATCCTCTGAAACCCTTGCCTTGACGCGATTTCACGCGCACTTGTTAATAAATAATCGGACCCGGCTGCGTTTCACGCGATCTAGTGATACGCGCATTATTTTTCTTACCGCCAGGCATGAAACCACGGTCTGGTCTCTACAGCACGCGAGCATAAGGTACTGACGACACCGCGACCTTCAAGAAGCGTAAAGCTAAATTAGTGTGTAATCGCCACCTGCGCAATAGGGGCACCCCCATCCAATGGCACAACCCGCAACAATCCCTCATCCAACAGACCGTAGCTGGCCGGGTAGCCGCCTTTGGGCAGGCTGACGGAACCGGGGTTGAAGCAGTAAATCTCGTCGCGTCGCTCCGCCACAGGAATATGCGTATGACCGTAAGCCAGCACATCGCCGGGATTTAACGGCGGTCGCTGGTCTGGATGATACAGATGACCGTGAGTCAGAAAGAGTCGATGTGTCGGCAACAGAACGTGTTGCCAGGGCGCAGTGATCGGGAAATTCAGCAGCATCTGGTCGACTTCGCTGTCGCAGTTGCCCCGTACGGCGATGATGCGGGACGCATACTCGTTAAGCCGTGCGGCCACCTGCGCCGGTTGATAGTTTTCCGGTAGCGGATTCCGCGGGCCGTGATTCAGAAAATCGCCCAGCAGAATCAACCAATGAGCATCAGATTGTTCGAAGGTGTCCAGCACTTTTTCCGTGGCGGCCAGCGAACCATGCAGGTCGGAGGCGAACATCAGTTTCATAGCGTACTCCCAAAGGATCGTAATCTGTCCTACGGTTGAGTTTACCAAAAACCCCCGCGATGCTGAGCGGCTAATAACGGCAAAGTTTGTCGGTTTACTCACTATTCAAGCGAAGAGGATTAAAAGCGTGCGATAAGCCTCGCTAAATCGCTGACAACGGCAGCAAAAAGAGCATGCTCCCTTATACTTACTCTCAGATTCTCTTTTGTAGGTTACGGCGATGACCTCATTTCGACAGACAGCGAGGCTTCAGAATGCGACTTTTAATCACCGGTGGAACCGGGCTCATTGGCCGGTACCTGATTCAGCGGCTACTCACGCTCTCACATACGATTACGGTGCTGACTCGCAGCCCGGAAAAAGCGCGCCGCGCGTTAGGCGATCAGGTGAATTACTGGCCTAGTCTGGAAGGGAAAACGTCCTTGGATGAATTCGATGCCGTCATCAATCTGGCCGGTGCGCCGATTGCCGACAAGCGTTGGACGTCCGAACAGAAAGAGCTGCTCTGCCAAAGCCGCTGGAAGCTGACCGAACAGTTGGCGACGCTGATCAAGAACAGTTCGACACCGCCTTCAGTGCTGATTTCCGGTTCAGCCGTCGGGTATTACGGCAATCAGGGACAGGCGCTGGTGACCGAAGATGAAACGCCACACGATGAATTTACCCACCGCCTGTGCGCCCGCTGGGAAGCATTGGCTCAGGCAGCGGAAAGCGACAAAACGCGCGTTTGTCTGGTCCGTACGGGTATCGTGCTGTCCACCGAGGGCGGCGCGCTGGCAAAAATGCTGCCGATTTTTCGATTGGGATTGGGCGGACCAATGGGGTCAGGCAAGCAGTACATGGCCTGGATTCATATTGACGATATGGTGAACGGGATTCTTTACTTGCTGGACTCGCCCGGACTACGCGGTCCCTTCAACTTCTGTTCGCCCTACCCGGCACGCAACGAGAAGTTCAGCGCGATATTGGCCAACGTGCTGCATCGGCCCGGCATCCTGCGCGCCCCCGCCTTCGCGTTGAAGCTGATGATGGGAGAAGCGGCGACGCTGATCCTCGACGGACAACGCGCAGTTCCCCAACGGCTGGAAGACGCCGGCTTCGGTTTTCGCTTCTTCGAACTGGATGAGGCGCTCGATAATCTGATTAACCATACCGGCTGAAGCGGCGATCTCCGAACGCGGCTACTTCAACGCGCCTGACAGAAACTGCTTCAGGCGCGGACTCTGCGGGTTACCGAACAGCTGCTCCGGCGTCCCCTCTTCTTCCACCACGCCCTGATGCAGAAAAATGACGTGGTTTGAAACATGGCGAGCGAACTCCATTTCATGCGTCACCACCACCATCGTTTTTCCTTCTTCCGCCAGCTGCTGCATGATGCGCAGCACCTCGCCCACCAGTTCCGGGTCCAGCGCCGAGGTGGGTTCATCAAACAGCAGCACGTCCGGCTCCATCGCCAACGCACGGGCAATCGACACGCGCTGTTGCTGTCCGCCGGAGAGGTCAGCGGGATAGCGATCCTGCGACGCGCCGGTGATCCCGACTTTATTCAGGTAAAACTCGGCCCGTTGTCGCGCCTCGGTCTTGCTCAACCCCAACACCTGTACCGGCGCTTCCATGACATTTTCCCGCGCAGTCATGAAGCTCCACAGGTTGAAATGCTGGAACACCATGGTTAAGCGCGTCCGCAACAGCTGGAGCTGTTTCTTATCAAATATTTTTAGCTGCCCGTCTTTATCGCGCACCATCCGGATTTCCTGTCCATTGACATGAATGGCCCCCTCATAGGGTCGCTCCAGAAAATTGATGCAACGTAATAACGTACTTTTACCCGACCCTGATGAACCAATAATTGAAATAACGTCACCCGCCCTGGCCTGTAATGAGACTCCCTTCAGTACTTCGTGCTCTCCATAACGCTTATGGAGCTCTGTCACCACCAGCTTGGTGTCCTGCATGTTCTTTTCCTGCATTTTAGTGTGTAGCACGGGTATTAAGATGACGTAACCAACGACGCTCGGCTTTACGGAACAGGCCGATGAGCACGAACGAAATCGCGAGATACATCACGGCCGCGATGCCAAAGGCATAAAACGGCTGATAGGTGGCGGCGTTGATGTCGCGAGCGATTTTCAAAATATCCGGCACCGTCACAGTGAACGCCAGCGCCGTCGAGTGCAGCATCAAAATCACTTCGTTGCTGTACGCCGGCAGCGCGATACGCAGCGCGCCGGGCAAAATGATGCAGCGATACTGCTTGAAACGGGAAAAGCCGTAGGCCCGCGCCGCTTCGAGTTCCCCGCTGGGGATCGCGCGGATGGCACCGGCAAAAATCTCAGTGGTATAGGCGCAGGTATTTAGCGCCAGCGCCAGCACGGCGCAGTTCATTCCACTGCGGAAAAAAGCGTTCAACATGTCCGTGCCGCGAACGATTTCCAGACTGTAAACCCCGGTGTAGAACACCAGCAGCTGCACATACAGCGGCGTACCGCGAAAAAGGTAGGTAAACGTCCAGACCGGCAGACGAAAACGCCGCCGAGGCGAGACGCGCGCCACCGCCAGCGGAATGGCCAGGACGCCGCCGATCACGACCGAGATAATCAGTAGCCACAGCGTCATCGCCAGCCCGGTCATACGATAGCCGTCGCTCCACAGCAGGGACTGCCAATATTGTTGCAGGATCTCACTCATAGCTGACTTTTTTCACTCCCTGCGAATAGCGTCGCTCTAACCACCACAACACGCCATTGGAGACAGTGGTAAAAATCAGGTACATCGCTCCGGCGACCATCGCGAAATAGAACGGCTCATGCGTGCCCTTCCCCGCCAGTTGCGTCGCTTTGATGACATCGTTCAGTCCCAACAGGGAAACGAGCGCCGTCGCTTTCAAAATCACCTGCCAGTTGTTGCCAATTCCCGGTAGCGCAAAACGCATCATCGAGGGGAACATAATGCGTCGGAAGACCTGTAGCGGCGTGAAGCCGAAAGCGATGGCCGCCTCAATCTGCCCGCGTGAAACGGCGAGATAAGCGCCGCGAAACGTCTCGGTAAAATATGCGCCATAGATAAAGCCCAGCGTAATGATGCCCGCCGCCATCGGATCGATATCGATTTGCGACATGCCCAATATTTCCGTCACATCGTTCAGCACAATCTGTAAGCCATAGAAAATCAGCAGCATCAGCACTAAATCGGGGATGCCGCGAATCAAGGTGGTATAGCCGGTGAAAACGCCGGACAGCAACCGGCTGGAAGACAGTTTGGCGCTGGCGCCGATCAGACCGATCGCCAGTGACAATAGCAACGAGCAGACGGCCAGTTGCAGCGTCAGGCGTGAACCCTCAATAATGAGTTCAGAGTAGCCATGCAGCATCAGTGATATCCGTTCTAGAGAGAGCAGAACGACTGCCCGCATCGCGGGCAGTCGCCATATCCATAGCGATTAGTCGCCGTAGACATTGAAATCGAAATATTTTTTCGCCAGTTTGTCGTAGGTACCGTCTTTGCGCATGGAATCGAAAGCCTTGTCCAACGCGGCTTTCAGCTCAGTTTCATCTTTACGCAACCCCATGCCGGTGCCCACGCCGAACAACGCATTATCTTTCACTGCCGGTCCGGCAAACGCGTAGTCTTTGCCCGCGTCCTGTTTCAGGAAACCTTCGCTCGCCGCGACTTCATCCTGGAAAGCGGCATCGATACGCCCCGCCACCAGATCGGCATAGATCAGATCCTGGTTTTGATAGGCGACGATATCCACGCCCTTCGGCTGCCAATGGATGTTGGCGTAAGACTCCTGGGTGGACGCTTGCAAAACGCCGACGCGTTTACCGCGCAGAGCATCCAGCGTAGGCTGAATTGCAGACCCTTTAGGCGCGATCAGACGCGCATTGGCGGCATACAGTTTTTGGGTGAATGCGATTTCCTGCAGACGTTTTTGCGTGATAGAGAGTGAAGAGATGATGGCGTCAATTTTCTTCGCCTTCAGCGAAGGGATCAGCGAATCGAAGTCGCTCTCAACGAACGTACACTGGGTTTCCATACGCTTACACATCTCTTTAGCCAGATCGATGTCGAAACCAATCAGTTCGCCGCTGGCGTTTTTGGATTCAAACGGCGCG